>JAWLEY010000255.1:0-3850 GCA_041685855.1 Perlabentimonas sp.
GATATTAGTTTTGATTTTAGTTCACCATCAATAAAATGCTCCATGCTAAACCTGTTTCCCATGTCATTGTGGGTGTTATAAGATTGCATGTATATGAATATGCCAGGTCGCACTTGCCTGTGGATGTTCCTGTCGGTATTTCTCAGGGGGTTTTTAACGTAGGTGTTTTCAAAATCGAGACGCGTTTCATTGGCGGGAGGAATTATGAAACTTGTTAAGAGGAAAGAAAAGATGGATATGATTAAGGCTGAAATGAAATAAGGGAACATTATCCTTTTAAAGCTAACACCGCTACTAAGAATTGCAATTATCTCAGTGTTGTATGCCATTTTTGATGTAAAAAAGATAACGGCAATAAAGGTAAACAGCGAGCTGAAAAGATTGGCAAAGTATGGAATAAAATTCATGTAGTAGTCAAATATAATCGCTTTCAATGGTGCATCTTTCCCTACAAAGTCGTCCATCTTTTCAGCTACATCAAACACTACAGCAATGCCAACAATGAGTAGAATGGCATAAAAGTACGTACCAATAAACTTACGTATGATGTATATGTCAATTATTTTAAGGCCTAACTTTCTCATAAACGCGTGGCAACTTTTTTTACCATTTGTTTTTTCCAGCTGCTAAACTGTTTGTTTTCAATCATTTTTCTTGCCTCGCTAACAAGCCAAAGGTAAAAACCTAAATTGTGTAGGCTAGCTATCTGAGGGCCCAGCATCTCATTAGAAACGAAAAGATGCCTAAGGTATGCTTTAGAGAATCTACTATCTACAAAAGTTGTGCCTTTAGTGTCAATGGGGCTAAAATCATCCCTCCATTTTTGATTTCTAATATTAATTATGCCTTCGCTGGTAAAAAGCATCCCGTTACGTCCGTTTCTAGTTGGCATTACGCAGTCAAACATGTCAATGCCACGCTCTATTGCTTCAAGTATATTCTCGGGTGTACCAACACCCATAAGGTAGCGTGGCTTATCCTTTGGGAGGATGTTGTTTACCACTTCAACCATCTCGTACATTACCTCTGCGGGTTCTCCTACTGATAATCCTCCAATGGCATAACCCTCTCTGTTTAGTGATGCAATATGCTCGGCAGCTCTCTTTCTGAGGTCAGTGTATACGCACCCTTGAACTATTGGGAATAGCGATTGGTGATGTCCGTATAACGGTTCCGTTTGGTCAAATCGTTTTATACACCTATCAAGCCAACTTTCAGTTAGGTCGAGCGATTTTTTTGCGTAATCGTAGGTAGCATCTCCTGGAGGACATTCATCAAAAGCCATAATAATATCGGCACCTATGGTTCGTTGAATATCAATTACGCCCTCGGGAGAGAATATGTGTTTGGAACCATCAATGTGTGAGCGGAAATGGGCTCCATCGGGTTTTAACTTTCTATTATCGGCCAGTGAGAATACCTGGTACCCGCCACTATCAGTAAGTATGGGTCTGTTCCACGAAATAAATTTATGAAGACCACCTGCTTGCTTAAGTATATCAAGCCCTGGGCGTAAGTAAAGGTGGTAGGTGTTACCTAAAATAATCTTAGCGTTTATCTCATCCTCCAAATCACGCTGAGTTACTCCTTTTACACTGCCAACTGTACCAACGGGCATAAAAATTGGGGTAGGAATGGTGCCATGGTCCGTTTGAATTTCACCGCTTCTGGCGTTGCTTTCTGTATCGGTAGATTTTATTTTGAAAAACATTACTATAAAGAGTTCTCGTTGAAAAATACTAAAAAAACATTGTTAACTTAGCGCTAAAGCGAAATTTTGTAAGCAGCAGTTATTCAGTCTGTTGACTTTAAGACTGGTTTGCGTTTTGCTAAATTTGCCTCAAAGATAGCAGAAAAAGTTTTAAAACATTTAAGGGCAGTTGTTCTAACCTTGCTAAACCCGAAAATGTTTAATAAAATTGCCTTTTAATTTAATTTGAATTGATGTGGATACTATTTTCTATGAATCAACCATATACGAATTAGCGCTATTTATTGTTTTTTCGTTTTTTCTGCTTATTCAGCTTTTTTACTACTTAGTTGTTTTTATTCGGGTAGCTGTTTGTAATCGTAAGAAAAGTAGCGTAAAAACTGATAAGGTACCCGTTTCTATTATTATATGTGCTCGCAACGAGGAAAACAATCTCAGTAATTTTCTCCCTCACGTTCTTGAGCAAAATTATCCTGACTACGAGGTTGTTGTGGTGAACGATTGTTCTCTTGACGATACTGACATGGTGCTTAAACGTTTTTCTCAGAAGTATAAGCACCTTAAGGTTACTACCATTAAGCAGGATGCGAAATTCTCGCATGGGAAAAAGTTGGCATTAACTATTGGGATAAAGGCAGCAAAAAACAATTGGTTACTGTTAACCGATGCCGATTGTAAGCCAAGTAGTCCCGAGTGGCTGTCCTCAATGGCTCAAGAGTTCCATAGCCCTAACGAGCTCGTTCTGGGTTATGGCGGGTACATACAGGAGAAAGGTTTTTTGAATAGGCTCATAAGGTTCGATGCATTTTTTATTGCATTGCAATATTTAAGCTTTGCGCTTATTGGGAAACCGTATATGGGTGTGGGACGGAACCTTGCGTACAAGAAGGACCTTTTTTTCAAGAATAAAGGATTTGCTTCACATGCCTCAATTATTTCAGGAGACGATGATTTATTTGTTCAGCAGGTTGCAAAAAAGAGTAATACTTCCGTGGTTTTAGCTAAAGAGGCGCATACTCGATCAAAACCACAGAGTACTTTTTCGGGTTGGTTTTTGCAGAAAAAGAGACATCTTACCACCAGTTCGCATTATAAAAGAGGTGTTAAATTTTTACTTGGTTTAGAACCCTTTTCAAGATTTGTTTTTTGGGTTACAGGTATTATTCTAATTGCCATGCAGTTTGAGTTATACATTACTGGTGGGTTAGTTTTGTTTCGTGTACTTGTTACAAGTATTATACTAAAAATTGCAATGAATCGTTTGAACGAAAGGAAAATATTTTTACTTTCGTTGTTGTATGATATCTTTTCACCCATGCTCTATATTACTCTTATGGTGGCTAATCGTATAAAGAAAACTAAGAATAGATGGATTTAGGCACCAATCTTTCAGATAAGGCTAAACACGATCTTGTGCTTGTAGACAAAGCAGTTAAGGGCGACCAGAAAGCCTATGCTGAGCTGCTTGAGAGGTACAGGGATGCTATATATTTTATGCTTCTTAAAATGGTAAACAATAAGAGTGATGCAGAAGACCTTACCATTGAAGCATTCGGGAAGGCTTTCAAGAGCATTCATCAGTATACGCCAAACTATGCCTTTAGCACGTGGCTATTTAAAATAGCAACCAATAACTGTATTGATTTTATACGTAAGCGTAAAGCAAACCTAATATCAATAGACCAGCCAAATGAGGATGCTGAAGGCGTTCCATCTACACCAGCAACTAATTTGCAGTCGGGAAACCTCGATCCTGAAGAAACACTGATAAAGGAGCAGAATATTTTGCTGATAAAATCCGTTGTTTCTAAACTAAAGCCAAGGTATAGGAAGCTAGTGGAGCTCCGTTATTTCAAAGAGTATTCATACGAAGAAATATCAGATGAGTTGTCTTTGCCATTAGGAACAGTTAAAGCGCAGCTATTCCGTGCAAGAGAGCTACTGTTTAATATACTCTCGAACAGCCCTCATAAGCCTTAATACTATGGAAGAAATAGTTAAGTATTTTCCAGAGCTTACTCGTTTGCAGAGGGATAAGTTTAATCAGCTGCCTGAACTATACAAAGATTGGAATGCTAAAATAAACGTTGTCTCACGCAAAGATATTGATAAGCTCACCATTCATCATATTCTTCATTC
>JAWLEY010000034.1:0-16844 GCA_041685855.1 Perlabentimonas sp.
CTTACTGATAAATCAAGAACTAAACTCACAACCCCTGGCGAGGTAGCTTTCCGCAGTTTTACCTATGTTGATGGCCTTGTTGCCTTTGCAGGCAATACTCCTTCGCACCCATCGGAAGTTTACACCCTAACGCTGGGAAAAATGGGCAAATTAACCAGAACTACAAATCATAACGATTGGCTTGGAAACATTCGGCTTGCAAAACAAGAAAAAATTGAATACAAAGCTCGCGACGGAATGCGTATCGAAGGTGTTCTGCTTTACCCATTAAACTATGAGGAGGGCAAACAATATCCGCTTATAACTTATATTCATGGAGGCCCAGAAGCTGCTATACAAAACGGCTGGGTATCGCGCTACTCTACATGGGGTCAGGTAGCATCGGCTCGCGATTACTTTGTTTTTATGCCAAACTACCGTGCCAGCTCTGGCCGTGGAGTAGATTTCACCATGGTTGGTTATGCCGATTTGGTTGGAGTTGAATACGATGATGTGCTTGACGGAATAGATTATCTTATTGAAACTGGCTATGTTGATAAGGACCTTGTAGGAATTGGAGGTGGCTCTTATGGTGGCTACTTCTCTGCCTGGTCGGCAACAAAGCACACCGAGAGGTTTGCTGCTTCGGTGGTATTTGTGGGTATCTCCAATCAGGTCTCTAAGCGAAAAACCACAGATATTCCGTGGGAAGATTACCATGTTCACTGGGGATTTTGGACACATGAGAATTTTGATAAGGTTTGGGATGCAAGCCCGGTTAAATATGCTCATAAAAGCAAAACGCCAACCCTAATTCTACATGGAACGCACGACCCCAGGATACATCCTGAGCAAGGGCTTCAACTTTACAGGGCGTTAAAACTACATGGGCAAGCACCTGTGCGCTTAATTTGGTACCATAACGAGGGGCATGGAAACCGAATAAATCTTAACCAATACGACTATCTGGTTCGTACTTTAGACTGGTTCGATTACTTCCTAAAGAGTGATAAGCCTAAAGATAAGATGCCTGAAAAATATCCCGACTATCAACTATAGATGCTTTGATATACAGATAATTAATAGCACAAAACTTGCATAAACACACAAAAAAAACTGACAGGGAGCCTGTCAGTTTTTTTACTCAAAATGAATTAAGCCCAAAGGCTTATGCTATTTGTTTTGCTGTATATTGGTATAAATGTACCGCTTAATTTTATGTGTTGGAGTTTTTTCAAAAGGTTCTACCTGTTCAAGCATCATATTTAATCTGGAGAAGGTAGCTACCTTAGAATTCACATGCCTTCTAACTTCGTCAATAATCTCTTTGGTTCTATCCTGAACATTTACCTGAAAAGATTTTGCAGCATCCTTTAAATCTGCGTACTTCGACTCAAGCGCTTCGTAATTTAAGTGCACTTTAGCAACTAGGCGACCTCTTAGCTCATATACCAAAGACTCAAGAACCATGGAATGGGAATTAATAACCTCCTCTATATCCTCGGGATAAATATTTTCTCCGCTTGGCCCAACAATCATATTTTTAAGCCTGCCTTTAAGCTCAAGATATCCATTGGGATGTAAATAGCCTAAATCGCCGGTTTTTAACCAACCCTCGCTGGTTATTACTTCTCGGGTAAGCTCCTCATCTTTGTAATACCCCTCCATTACGTTTGCTCCTCTAACCCATACTTCTCCCTCACCTGTAGCTGGATTGGGATTATTAATTTTAATTTCCTGCCCTGGCAAGGTGAATCCAGCACAACGAAACTTAACCAAAGAAGGGGATGAACCGGTTAATAGGGGCGCCGTTTCTGTCATCCCGTAACCAATTGAGTAAGGAAACTTTCCTTCATACAAAAATCTTTCTACCTCAAAAGAGAGTTTAGAGCCACCAATTCCAAAGAAATTTAGCTTGCCACCAAAACTCTTGTATAATTTTTTAGCTGCTACCCTATGCATTAGCTTTCTAAAGAAAGCAATACTGTATAACCTGGCCTTAAGCTTGGTTGAAGTTAGCTGTGGCAAAACCTTATTATGAAAAACTTTCTCAATAATTAATGGCACTGTTAACATCATTGTTGGCTTTACCTGATTAAGAGCAGGCAACAATACGTTTGCCGTGGGAGGCTTTTGTAAATAGGCAACAGATGCTCCCCTCATTAGCGGCATAATAAAACCAATTGTACACTCGTAGGTATGTGAGAGTGGTAAAAGGCTAATTAGTCTATCTGTTTGCTTAATATTCTGAATTTGGAATGTTGATAAACAGTTAGATATAATGTTCTTATGTGTAAGCATTACCCCCTTTGGTCTTCCTGTTGTTCCAGATGTATAAATAATTGCAGCCAAATCTTCCTCCATTGGCTTTGGAACCAACAAACCAGCATAATCAATATTAACCTTTGGGTCTGGTAATTGATAATTCATTCTACTATCAACAGTCCCATTGTCAGGAACAGCCACTTCTAATGTATTTAAAAGGATAATATCAGGCGCTCCTGCTCGTAAAGTATGATTAATTTTCGGGTACTGCTTAGCCGACACGAACATCACTTTAGCCTGACTGTGAGATAAAATTTTCTCAACCTCAATATCCGAAAAATCAGGCAGAATAGGTACAACAACTGCTCCCATGCAGGTAATAGCCAGGTAAGATATTGCCCAGTTAGGACTATTTTCTCCTAACAATGCTACCCTATCACCCTTCTCTACACCCAACGTAATAAGCAAACTCGAGGTGTTCCTAACATGTACCAACATCTCATTATAACTTAGGGGCTTCTCTCCCACAAAACTTACAGCATTATTGTCGGCATAATTAACCCTTGAGTAACTCAAAACCTCATTGATAGTAAGACTGTTATATATTATCATCAAACTAAAATTAGTGAAACACACATGTTAATTTAGGCGGCAAATATAATCATTAAACAGACTTATCGTAGTTAAGTTCCATTTACTCGTCAAAATTATATATGATTATCATCATCACAATCGTTTGATGCAGGATAAGTGTAAACAAAATACTTATAAATTAATTTTACGCCCAGCATGTAATAACATGAAATGGAAAAATACACCACAGTTAATGTCCGTTTCACAGGTAAAATTGCACACTTCAACCTTTGTATAATAATAACAAAGGACTATTTATATAAATTTGCCCTATGATTAAAGAAAAAAACATAACTGGAAAACTGATAAGAGTAGCCGTTTACACATCGGTACTTATTGCCATTTTATCAACTATCCCCTTTTTTATTACAATAAAAAACATCCCTTTAATACTATTCCCAGTATTCTTTGCCATTTCATTTATTAACTTTTACATGGTATGGCTCATTAACATTTTTCTTGTCCAGATATTTGACAAATTTATTGATACTAAAAGAAAACCATATAAGAGGTACATTTTTAGCTATTTAATTAGTGTACTGCTCTCCGGATTTTATATTATCCTAATGAATAAGATAAATTTCCCTGAATTAATTGCACACAATTACGAAGATTTTGCAACTCACGCAGAGAAGAGTTTCTACGCCCCTTTCCTTATGGGATTTTTTACAAACTCCTTTGTACTATTAATGCAGGAACTTATCCTCCTAAGAGAGAAAAAAACAAAGATAGAACTGGAAAACGCTCAGCTAAAAGTTGAGAATGTAAAAGCATTTAATAGCCAGCTTAAACAGCAGGTTCACCCACACTTCCTTTTTAACTCGCTAAGCGTTCTCAAATCACTTATAAATAAAAGCCCTGATGTTGCAGAGGAATACATTGTTAGACTTTCCGATTTTCTTAGGGTATCAATCTCTTCAAACGAATCAAATGTTGTGAAACTAGAAGATGAGGTTAAACTATGCAAGGACTTTTTGGAGATGCAAAAAATTAGATTTGGCAATGCTCTTAACTTTTCATTTACCATCCCAGAAAAAATCCTAAGCATAGGTTATGTACCCGGTTTCTCTATTCAGGTACTACTTGAAAATGCAATCAAGCATAACATCCTAACAGAAAGTACTCCACTAACAATAAACATTGCATACAATCAGGGTTGGATTTGCGTAAGCAACAACATACAAAAAAAATTATCGGTTGAGCAAACCACCAAATCGGGCCTTGCGAATTTAACCAAACGCTATAAAATTATTTCAGGCGACAACGTGATTGTTGAAGAGAATGAGAACTCATTTAGGGTTAACATAAAAATATTAGAAAATGAACATTGTAATAATTGAAGACGAGCAACATACAGCGAATGATCTGGCACAAACCATTCAGAAGGTTGTACCAGATGCAAACATCACCGCCATTTTAAAGTCCGTTAACGAGTCAGTTAGTTTTTTTAAAAAAAACACATCATTAATAGACCTTGTTTTTAGCGATATTCAGCTGGGTGACGGGCTAAGCTTCGAGATTTTTAATACAATACATGTAAACACACCTATAATATTTTGTACAGCCTACGACGAATACGCACTAAATGCTTTCAAAGTCAATGGTATTCACTATATGCTTAAGCCTTTTACAACAAAAACTGTTGAAATGGCCATAGCAAAATATCAAGATTTAAAACATAATTTCTCGCAAAATTCACCTCAATACGAAACAATTCTTCAGCTACTTGAAGGAAAAAAGAATGTTAATTCTGTTCTGGTTTACAAGAACGATAAAATTTTACCAATCAGGATTAAAGATATTGCACTATTCTATATTGAGAATGAAACTACACGCATAATTACATTTGAGCAGAAGAGATTCTCTATTAATAAATCGCTTGAAGAGCTTGAAACCGTTACTGGAAATTCATTTTATAGAGCGAACAGGCAATTCCTTGTAAGCCGGATGGCAATAAAGGATACCTCTCAGTATTTTGCCAGAAAACTATCCATAAACCTTACATTCCAGTTTGACCAAAAGATAACAGTTAGCAAAACCAAAGCAGCCGAATTTTTAAGATGGCTAGCTAGCACCTAATAAAATGGAAGTTAAAACGAAGATTTGTCCGTTTCGGCTAAATTTTGTTTTACAAAAAAAGTTCGGTTTATAATTTTGTTCAGCCAATACACTTAAAAAAAGAGATATAGTAACAAATTTTAAATAGGTAAACATGCAAAAGAGAACAAAAAGATTTTTTTTCATTCTAGCTCTAACGGGACTGGTCTCAGGTGCTACAGCACAAACCCAGATGCAGCTAAATCTGGAGAAAGCAATAGAGCACGCCTTAGAGCATAACAAGAATATAATAAATGCTAATCTGTCTGTCAGTGAGGCAGACGAAAGGCTGAAAGAGACCATCGCTCAGGGGCTACCCCAGCTCGATGCAACGGTTGACTACTCAAACTTTTTTGGTTCCTCCGCATCGCTAGGCGCCATGCCGGGTATGGGTGAGTTTACAATTGATTTCGACCCCACAAGTAACCTAAGCGTAGCTGTAGGACAACTTATTTTTAGTGGCAGCTACATCGTAGGAATCCAAACCTCAAAGCTTTACAAAGAGATGACCAAAACCAGCCTTGAAAAAAGTGAGCTGGATATTAAAGCACAAGTAACAGAGGCCTACATCCTATCGCTCATATCAATGGAGTCGAAAGCTGTTATGGTTAAGAATATTGAGAACATGGAGGAAGTGCTCCAGAAAACCAAGAAGCTAGTTGATGTTGGCGTTGCGGAGGAGATTGACTACGACCAACTATCAGTTCAGGTAAGCATGCTTGAAAACGGTCTCCGTGCTGCCGAAAGGCAAGTAGAGCTTGCACTAAACATGCTTAGGCTTCAAATTGGAGTACAAGCAGATGTCGAAATTTTACTCACAGATAAGATTGATGGTATTGTAGGTGAATCCGAATACCAAGCCAGCTTAATTCAACCATTTGAACTACAAAACAACTTTGATTTCAAACTAATGCAGTTCCAAACAGACATTGCAGAAAAGCAGGTAAAAATGGAAAAGGCTGCTTACCTCCCAACTATTGCAGGATTCTACAATTACACTGAAAAAATTCTTAAGGCAAATTTCGATATAAACCCCAACCATGTTATTGGGTTTAATGTTAGCATACCTATTTTTTCAAGCGGAGCAAGGCGTGCCAAGGTTAATCAAGCAAAAATCAATCACGAAATAGCAGAAAATCAGAAAGATTTTCTCTCTGAACAACTAATGATTCAGGAAAAACAGCTAAGGTACAATCTCCGGAATGCAATTGATCAGTACGAAAGCCAAAAAGCTAACGTGGAGGTTTCCATGAGGGTTTACGAGAACTTAAACAACAAGTACCAGCAGGGAATTATCTCCAGCCTCGACCTCACCACTGCTAACAACAACTATTTACAGGCCGAGAACAACTACATTTCTGCTCTCCTTCAACTAATGGAAGCACAAATAGCCTTAGACAAACTACTGAATAAACTGTAGTAAAATACAATACCACAAATAAATTTAAATACTAAATAATTCACAGAGATGAATATAGAAGCCATAAAAAAATCAAAGCTAACCTTAATGTTTATTGGTGCTGCATTTAGCACAATGCTTTTTAGCTGCTCTTCAAACGACTCAAACAACGAAACAGCCATAAGTGAAGAGCAAAAAGTTGAATCCGTTAAGGTGATGAAAGTTGAACAAATGGAAATTGAGCGTAAAGTTGAACAAACAGCACATCTTCAGGCATATAAGGAAGTGTACCTTGCATCAAGTTCACCAGGGCGCATTGATAAAATCCATGTTGATATTGGAAGTAAAGTTTCACAAGGACAAGTGCTGGTTGACATGGACAAGACCCAACTTAAGCAAGCCGAAATACAATTGCAGAGCATTAAGAAGGATTACCAAAGAATGGATACCCTTAGGAAAGTGGGTGGTGCAACGCAACAGCAGTACGACCAGATTAAAACTCAGTATGACGTTACAAAATCGAACGTTGAGTTCCTCAAAGAGAATACACGACTACACGCTCCATTTGCAGGAACTGTAGCAAGCAGATTTTACGAGAATGGCGAAATGTACTCGGGCGCACCCAACACTCAGGTTGGTAAATCTGCAATCCTGCATATTGTTCAAACTAATAGGCTAAAAGCAAAGGTAAATGTTTCAGAAAGATTTTTTCCCTACCTTGAAAAAAACATGAAGGTTAAAGTAACCACCGATGTGTACCCAAAAGAAGTCTTTACTGGTAGCATAACCACTATATACCCCACAATTGATCCAATTACTCGTACCATTCCAATTGAGATTTCAATTCCTAATTCAGATAAGAAACTTAGACCAGGCATGTTTGCCAAAGCAAGCATTGATCTATACCAAGAGGAAGCTTTTGTTATACCCTCCATTGCAGTAATGAAGCTTCAAGGATCAAACGAGCGTTACGTTTTCCTTGAGAAGGAAGGGAAAGCACAAAGGGTGGTTGTTGAGCTGGGAGCACGTTACGATGAGATGGTTGAAATTATATCCGAAGGGATTGAACCTGGGGATAAGCTAATTGTTGCAGGTCATTCCCGATTGCTAAATGGCACACCTGTAAAAGTTCAGCAGTAAACACATCTCTAATTCAATTCAAAAAAAGAAAGCACAATGAGTATATTCAAAAGTTCTGTAAATAAGCCTATTACAACACTAATGGTGTTTACTGCCGTTATT
Organism: Perlabentimonas sp.; assembly: GCA_041685855.1. GTDB lineage: Bacteria > Bacteroidota > Bacteroidia > Bacteroidales > Tenuifilaceae > Perlabentimonas. Next base: position 7,616 of record JAWLEY010000034.1, read on the forward strand.
GTAATGGGTATTTACTCGTTAATAAACATCCCCATTGACCTGTTCCCAGAGATGGACCCACCGTTCATATCTGTAATGACAACATACTCTGGCGCTAACGCCAGCGATATTGAGACCAACGTTACACGACCACTGGAGGATGCATTCAACTCAGTTGATAACCTTAAGGAAATTACATCTACCTCCAGCGACAACCTATCTGTTATTAGCCTTGAGTTTGACTGGGGAGCCGATCTGAACGAAGCGTCCAATGATATAAGGGACGCCATTGACATGATTTACGATTATCTTCCCGAGGGCGTTAACAGACCTACAATATTTAAGTTCAACATGAGCATGATGCCCATCCTCTTCTATGCCATTACAGCAGAAGAGAGCTATGTTGGGCTAGAGAAAATGCTTGAAGAGAAAATTGTCAATCCACTTAACCGGATTGATGGTATTGGATCTGCAAACCTGATTGGAGCCCCACAAAGAAAAATTTATGTTGAGGTTGATCCACTAAAGGTTGATGCCTACAACCTGTCCATCGAGCAAATTGGGAGCGTAATTCAAGCCGAGAATCTGAATATGCCTAGCGGTAATGTTAAGATGGGTAGAATGAACTATCAATTCAGAGTGCAGGGAGAATTCGATGAAAGCTACGAACTTGAAGACTTAGTTGTTGGACATTTTCAGGGCTCTTCCGTTTCTTTAAAGGATGTTGCAACGGTAAGAGACACACTAAGAGACCTTACCCTTGAGGAGCGAATTAACGGTCAGCAGGGAGTTAGAATGTTTATAATGAAGCAATCGGGTGCCAATACGGTAAGAATTGCCAAAGACGTTCGTAACACCATTGCTGAGCTAGAGAAGGACCTCCCTCCGGATGTAGAGATTAAAGAAATAATGGATAGTTCAAAATTCATCAGCGACTCCATAAGCAACCTTTCGCAAACCATGCTCTGGGCGCTCCTGTTTGTTATAATTGTAGTACTGTTTTTCCTTGGTAAATGGAGGGCAACCTTCATTGTTATGATTACCATCCCAATATCGTTAATAGTATCCTTTATTTATTTGTACGTAACCGGAGGTTCCATAAACATAATCTCACTGGCATCCCTCTCTATTGCATTAGGAATGGTGGTTGACGATGCCATTGTAGTTCTTGAAAACATATCAAAACACATAGAACGAGGCACTAGTGTTAGAGAGGCGGCTATTTACGCTACAAACGAAGTATGGCTCTCGGTTATCATTACAACTCTGGTTATTGTAGCTGTATTTTTCCCGTTAACCCTTGTGGGTGGTATGACAGGCGTACTCTTTAAGCAACTTGGCTGGATAGTAACCATAACAGTGGTTACCTCTACTATTGCTGCTATCACCTTAACCCCAATGCTTTCATCGTTGCTGCTTGGAATTAAAGTTAAAAGCAGGGCTCCAAAAAAATTCTCTCACGAGAAAATTGTTGAACCAATACTACGAAAGTTCGAGAATATCTACGAAAGCACCATCAGAATTGCTCTGCGCAATAAAAAGAAAGTGCTTATAACCTCACTTGCAGTTTTTGTTGGTTCGCTATTCCTACTCAAATTCGTAAGTATGGAATTTATGCCCGAAGCCGATGAGGGACAAATTAACACCTCCATTGAACTTACCACGGGATTAAGAGTAGAAGAGACCATAAAAGTAGCCCGACAAATTGAGGATTTAGTTAATGAAAAGTATCCGGAAATTAGGCTAATGTCAGTATCATCAGGCGAAGATGAAGATGGTGGAATGATGTCACTGTTCAACGAAACTGGCTCAAATATTATTAATATTGGAATGCGACTGTTAACCGCATCAGAGCGTGAGCGCTCGGTATGGACAATTGCCGATGATTTTAGGAGAGAACTGGAGAAAATTCCTGAAATTGCCGATTACTCCGTTTCAACAGGTGGAGGCTCATCTCAGGCCAGCAAAGTTGATGTTGAAATTTACGGCTACGACTTCAATACCACAAATAAACTAGCTGAAGAATTTCGAGCTGAAATTGATGCCATACCCGGTGCCGAGGATGTGCAGATTAGCCGTAAAGATGACAGACCAGAACTACAACTGGTACTTAACAGTAAAAAGTTGGCTGAGCATGGACTAAACACAGCCATGGTTTCATCTGCATTACGTAATAGAATAACTGGCATGACCGCCTCCTTCCTAAGGGAACAAGGAGATGAGTACGACATAATAGTTAGATATAAAGAGGAGTTCCGCAACTCTATTTCAGATATCAAGGCCTTTACCGTAATGAACCCTTCGGGGGAGAAGGTTAAAATTGGAGAAATTGGAGAGGTTAAGGAGTACTTTAATCCGCCCAATATTGAACGAAAGAGAAGGGAGCGTATGGTTACCGTTTCTGCCGTTCCTTCAGGAATTGCACTTGGCGATTTAGCTAATGAAATAAATAGTATTATTAGCAATACTGAAATACCCCAAGGTGTTATGGTGAATGTTGGGGGCGATTACGAAGAGATGATAGACTCTTTCATGGATCTTGGTTTGCTTTTAATAATTAGCATTATTCTTGTTTTCCTTGTAATGGCATCGCAATTTGAGTCTTTCGCTATGCCTTTCGTAATCATGTTCTCAATACCCTTCTCATTTACTGGGGTTATCTTGGCCCTACTCCTAACCAACACAACCCTAAGTGTAATTGCAGGTCTAGGCGCTGTACTGCTAATAGGTATTGTGGTTAAAAACGGTATTGTTCTTATCGATTACATTAATCTTATGCGGGACAGAGGGCAAGCGCTTAACGAGGCCATTGCCTATGCAGGCAAAATGCGTTTAAGACCAGTACTTATGACTGCCATGACAACTATTCTGGCAATGCTCCCAATGGCACTTAGCACCGGCGAGGGGTCAGAAATATGGAGCCCCATGGGAATAACCCTTATTGGCGGGCTTGTGTTCTCAACTTTAGTAACCCTAGTCTTGGTACCCGTAGTGTATGGAATTATTTCTCGCAGAGGTGAAAGGGATAAGATAAGGAAAGTTAGAGAGCGATTTACTTTTTTAAATGAGAACAACTAATCTTACTATATTATGAAATCAGTAATGATTGTATTCAATCAGGCAAATACCGAAAAAATTGAGTTTATTTTTGACCACCTTGAGATACGAGGATATACATGGTGGAGCGAGGTTCAGGGAAGAGGAACTGAAACTGGCGACCCCAGAGAAGGCACTCATACGTGGCCCGAGATGAACTCGGCGGCAATGACAATAATCCCTGACGATAAGGTTGACCCTCTTCTTGAATCTGTAAAGAAACTTGATGAGGTTAACAAGGAGGTTGGCATTAGGGCTTTTGTCTGGAATATTGAAAAAACATATTGAGAACAAAGCTGAAAACTGCTAGTTTTTAAAGTTCTAAATACTCGTTTTTTAGATTGAGAACAAAAGAAGCAATCTGGTCAACAAATCTGACTACGATTGCTTCTTTACCATTTGACAAATTGTAATAACCAAAATATTACTTTTTTAACAGCCCTTTATAATCAAAAAAGATATGGATAACTCATATATTTACTATAGAATAGCATGGTTGCTTCGAACTAACTTTAGCATCCCAGAGCAGCAGTTATCTTTTTATTCCAACTTAAGAACCGATTTACTATTAAGTACCCACGAGATTAACCTACTATTATATTTAATTGAAAATCATTACAATATACAATTTAAGTATGGATTGGAAGAAGAGATAACTAAACTCAATCAACTCGTAAAGTTAGTATCCAAAGAATTAAATATTTATGTGACTACTGAAACGAATGCATTATAAACGAATAAAAATTTGAAAACAAGCATCTTGCCACTACTCACTACCACCATCTCGCCTACTAAGCATAAGCAATCCCATAAAAGTAATAGCACCATTCACCATTAGCAACTCAAAACCAAACTGATACCCATTAAACAGCTCGGCCGAATACCTTGAAAGAAAATAGCAGGCAATTGGAGAGAGTATTGCAACAAGCGGAACCCACCTGTCACGCACCTGCAAACGGGTTGCTAATCCGAATGCATACAGGCCAAGTAGCGGACCATAGGTGTAACCTGCAACAGTAAAAATGGCAGCAATCACACTTTGGTCATTCACAAGCCTGAAAAGAATTATTACTATGGCTATTACTATTGATATTGCTATATGCACCCTGCGTCTAATACTCCTTAGCTCCGCCTCCGACTTATCTTTCGGATTCAAAATATCAACAGTAAATGAGGTGGTTAACGAAGTGAGCGCCGAATCGGCGCTTGAATATGCCGCAGCAACCAACCCCAAAATAAACACAATACTTACCACCTTAGGCAAGTAACCCTGTGTTGCAATAATGGGGAATAGCTCGTCGTTTTGGGCAGGCAAAGTAACCCCATTCTGATTAGCAAAAACGAATAGCAGAACACCCAATGCAAGAAAAATCAAATTGAAGGGCAGAAAACCAAACCCATACCAATACATATTCTTTTTAGCATCGGAAATATTTCGGCAGCTCAGGTTTTTCTGCATCATATCCTGGTCAAGACCCGTCATTACAATGGTAATAAAAGCACCGCTAAAAAACTGCTTAACAAAGTGACGCTTATCGTTCCAATCATCAAAGAACCACACCCTGCTGTATTCGCTCTCCTTTATGGTTTGTACCATCTGCACAAACGATAAATCCATCTGCCTGGCAATAAAGTATATTGTTAAAATTACTGCTGTAAGCATGGCTGCTGTTTGCAGAGTATCTGTCCAAATAATTGTTTTAATTCCACCCTTATTCGTGTATAGCCAAATAAGGGCAATGGTAACCAGCACGCTAACCAGAAAGGGGATATTCCATGCATCAAAAATGGTTACTTGCAGCACGGTTGCCACCAAAAAAAGCCTGAACGAAGCTCCAATAATCCTTGATATCAAAAAGAAAGAGGCCCCTGTTTTGTAGCTATAAAAACCCAACCTATCCTGAAGGTAGGTATATATTGATGTTAAGTTAAGGCGATAGTATAGCGGCAAAAGAACGTTGGCCACCACAAAGTAGCCCAGCAAATAACCCAGCACCATTTGCAGATAGGAGAACTGAGTATCGCCAACGTAGCCCGGCACAGAAATAAATGTAACACCTGAGAGCGATGCCCCAAGCATGCCAAATGCTACAACATACCAGGGCGACTGACGGTTGCCCAAAAAGAATGATTCATTATTTGCATTGCGGCTTGTATATGCCCCAATGGCCAGTAAAACCCCAAAGTACAAAACGATGATAAATATCACCCAAAGTGGTTCCATACGCAGTTTTTATTAAAAACACTGCAATGCTAGAGAAAATTGATGAAATAAAAAATTTTTTCTTATGCCTTGCTTTGGCTGATTATTTGTAGATTTGCATAAGAATGAATATGATACATATATGAGTATCCAAAGTTTCCCTTCAAAACTTTTAGAGAATGCCGTTGATGAGTTCTCAAACTTACCGGGCATTGGTCGTAAAACAGCGCTCCGCTTGGTGTTGCACCTTTTGCGTCAGCCAAACGATGATGTACAACAGTTCGCCAGCGCAATAACAAAACTAAAAGATGAAGTGAAGTACTGCAAGGAATGTAACAGCATTTCCGACAGCGAAATATGTACCATCTGCTCAAGCCCAAATCGGGATAAATCTACAATTTGCATTGTTGAGAACATTAAGGATGTGATGTCAATTGAAGGAACAAATCAGTATAACGGCTTATATTACGTTTTGGGCGGAGTTATTAATCCGATGGAGGGAATTGGACCCGCCGATATAAAGATTGATAATTTGGTGAACAAAATTGCCGAAGGCAACGTAAAAGAAGTAATAATGGCTCTGAGCGCAACGCTTGAAGGTGACACTACCAATTTTTACATATTTAAAAAAATAAGTGCCTACCCTGTTAATGTGAGTATTATTGCACGGGGAGTTGCTTTTGGCGATGACCTGGAATACGCCGATGAGGTTACCCTGGGCAGAGCCATTACTAATAGGACAAAGTTTGAATCGTCTTTTGTAAACTAGTATGAATTTTTTACGCAGCATAAGAATGAAAGCTTTTTTATACATACTTACTTGCTTGCTGTTAATGCTTCCAAATACATATATTGAAGCACAAACAACAAACTCAACTACACTTGGTTATCAAAAACTTGAGGCTCGCGAACTCGACGAGGCAATAAACTACTTCTCACAGGCACTTGAAGAATCACCCAGTGATACATCTGCTCTTTCAGGAATGATAAGAGCCCATCTTCTTGCTAATAATCACAAAGATGCAGAGCGTGTAGTTGAGGATGCCCTAGAGCAACATCCGAATAATCCGGAGTTTCATCTTCGCAAAGGGATTGTGAACAACATAAGGGGGCAGTACAGAAGGGCTATTGAAGATTTTAATAAGGCACTTGAACTAACAGATGAACGATTCGAACATCAAATATACGTGAACCGTGGCATTAGTTACATGCAAGACGAGAGGTACGATGACGCCATTCAGGATTTTTCTCAAGCGTTAAGCATCAATCCCCGACATTCAACCTCACTTAGCCAAAGAGCCTTCTCGCACTATAGGCTGGGGAATTATCAGGAAGCCATACAAGACTACAACAAAGTGCTCGATTTAAACCCTGAAAGCACCATGAATTACTACAATCGTGGAATGGCCTACCTCCGTTCCGGGAATAGAGCTAAAGCATGCTCCGATTTTCATCAGTCATGCCGACTTGGCAACAGGAACGCATGCAGAATGATAATGACCGAATGTGAAGGTCGCAGGTAGCACTCATATATACTATTAATGTAGTTTAGTTAAAAGATACACATGAAGCAATAATTTTAGTGTTTCACCCTTCGACACTTCGGCAAGCTCAAAATTATTTGCAGTTATTATTCACCATTAGTTATGGCACAGCATTTGCATTAATTTACGTAAATTCCTTTAAGGCCAAAAGCAATTTTTGCATACTATTTGATTAATGCCATATTTATTTTAATATTGCGCTGGCTATTTTACTACAAAGCAAAACTCTAGGAAAAATGGAAAAGAACATCGATTTTTTCAAGATAAAGCACAAAAGGGTTAGCCCCCATGAGGGTCGTATCCTAATAGCTGAGCCAGGTCTTATGGACCAATATTTTAAGCGCTCGGTCATACTGCTTGTGGAGCACAATCAGCAAGGAACGGTTGGCTTTGTACTAAACAACATTGTTGATATAAGAATTAAGGAAATCCTTCCAGACTTCCCGGATTTTAATGCCATAGTGTCCATTGGAGGACCTGTTAGCCCCAATAGCATCCATTTTATCCACACTTTGGGTGATGTAATACCCGAGTCAAAACCTGTTTCGGACGGATTGTACTGGGGTGGAGATTTTGAGGCTGTCAAGGCACTCATTGAGCAAAAGAAAATTACACCCCGCCAAATACGCTTTTTTATTGGCTACTCCGGCTGGGAGGAAAAACAGCTTAGTAATGAGCTGAAAGAAAGCAGCTGGGTTGTTTCAGAGCTTGATATTGTTCAAATAATGGCCGGCAAGGAAGATTTATGGAACAGAACCGTTCATCAAATGGGCGCAAAGTATAAACCCTGGACAATTTATCCAGAAAACCCATCTTTAAACTGATTGGGGAAAGTGCTAACATTAAGCTCGTGGCTTAACTTTCGGCTAACATTCCCAAAGTAGCGCTTGTGGCGTAACCCTACAACCCATTTTATTCCGCTTACAGCATTTGTTAAAAATAACTCATCGGCATCAATCAATGATTTTACTTCTATTGCTTGGTCTTTTACAACCTTAAAACCATGCTTTATTGCTAAATCAATAATAACCTGCCTCATAACTCCAGCAACGCACCCCTCCTCAATTGGTGGAGTATAAATTGTATCTTTTTTAACAACAAATAAGTTTGATGATGTAGCCTCCGCCACACGATTCTGGTCGTTTATAATTAAGCAGTCGTCTATTCCCGCATTCTGCTTATACATTCCTGCCATTACGTAAAGTTGAGCATTACAACTCTTAATGGGCGATAAAATGTTAATTGGCTTTCTAATGTCAGTAAATATATCAACCACCAGCCCTCTCGAGTTTAGTGGATAAAAATCGTTGGGCAAAGGGGATGCATCCAAAGCAAGACTAACTGTATTGGTAGTTGGTGTGTAAAGCCCTCCACTATCTCTAAAAATGGTTAACCTTACTCTGGCGCTGCCAAAAATTCTATTTTTATTAAGAAGTCGGGTAATTTCTCGGTCAAGAAATTCTGTGTTAAAGAATGGGGGCATCTCCATACTCAGTATAGCCATGCTCTTTTTTATTCTACTAAAATGCAAATGCAGATAGCGCCCCTCGGTACCATGAGCATGGATAGACTCGAAGAAACCATCGCCATAGGCGAATGATCTGTTAGTTAATTGAAGTGCCGGTTGGTTGCTGGGAATAAATTCTCCGTTTAGCCAAATGTAACTTTTCCTCTTCATCAAAAAACTATTGTAGCACAATTAAATGTTAATAATGATTCTTTAGATCAAGATAATCGAGCATTGTCATAACCCTATTTAGCAAAGTGGGATGCACATTTCCATACGTACGATTTTCAGGTAGCATTTTTCGAAAGGAAACCTCCTCCATCTCGTACTCGGGTAGCTCACCAAACCTTGTAACCTGAGCATAAAAAAGCCTATTGTAGCTCTTTCGCTCTCCCTGCTCAATTGAGAAGTCGCATACAGGATACAGTTTAAACTCAACTGCTCCTGATTCCTCCCAAAGTTCCCTTCGTGCTGCCTCCTCAGGGCTTTCATTAATCTCAACATGCCCTGTAGGCATCTCCCACTCTAGTGCTCCTTTCTTTCTTACCCAAACCCAACTACCATTGTAGTTAGCAGCAACAACAACATAGTTAAAATTATCCGATTGAGTTGATAAATCATGAAATTTTATATTGTAATCCCTCATAATAAGCCCAAGCCATTTAGGAATACCTTATAAAGTTTAGGGTCAATTAGCAAAGGATAAATAAACCCAAATACTGCTCCCACAAAGTGTGCATCGTGATTAATATTGTCAGATGATTTTTTTCCCATGTAATGGGAGTAAACTAAATAACCAATACCGAACACTATGGCAGGTATTGGGATAATACCCATAAGGTACAGATTGCTTAACGGACTAAAAAATATACTGGTAAACACAACAGCAGAAACTGCTCC
>JAWLEY010000256.1:0-3800 GCA_041685855.1 Perlabentimonas sp.
TATCAACGCCTTTTAATACCGCTCCCATCCATCTCTTCAATTCTTTTTCGGGGTTTTAAACGTTCCTTTTTGCTTGATGAGTCGTCCTTTACCAACTTTTCCGCAGGTTTAATACCCCTCTTGTACCAAGGTTTTTTGGGTGGGGTATAATACACTGAGATATTATTTATTACTGCGCTTTTGTCCCAATCATCATTCTCTTGTTCTGAATGCGACATTATTTCACCTTTTATGTGGGTATAAGTGGTATCGGTTAGCGTTAAGGTTAAATTATAGGCTCTGTTTATGCCATCTGTTTGGTAATCTACCCATTGCTTTTGTAATGTATCCGTTTTTAATGTGTCAGCCTTTTCCAGTTTATTATTTAGTGTATCGCCAGGTTGGATATCAGCTGTATCTTGTTTTGCATTTAAGCTATCAGCGTGGAACCAGGCAACCATTCTGGGGTTTATTGATTTATCTTTAAACAGAATTCTAACCTCTGCGCTTATGGTATATTCTCCCGACCCATGAAGGGGTATTTTAAACTCAATGGTTTCCTGCTTGCCGTCTTCAGGCAACCTCCAATTACGCTTACCCTCCCAAAGGCCTTGCGCTTCCTCCTCCTTTGCTTCTCTTGTCATTTGGGCTAGGTGCTCTGTTTCTATTCTTGAGAGGATATTGATTGCCTTATCAAGGACTTTGTCGAGCACTTCGGGGTTATCGGCATAGAATTGTATAGTATTATTAAACTGCTCCTCAGTATAGCCCATGCTGCTGTATATGGGCTTGTAGTACTCAATGGTGTCCTTCTTTGTATAGCGGAGCGAGAGTTTTGATGATTCAATGGTGGCATCGGTAATAAAAATTTCGGCAAACACCTGTGCCATATCCCTTTCGGGGATTCTTTCCTTTTTACAGCCAGAATTAGCTAATCCGATAATAAGAAGCGCTATTAAAAAAATACCATTATGATACTTGCACATATTGTCTTAAATTATTTTTTGTACAAATATATCATATTTTAGAGGTGATAAAAACGCTCTCTACATATTAGTACCATTTCATTGGCTTCAGCGAACTGATTATTAAGCATGAATAATTGAGTCCATAGCGCTAGCAAAATACGTGGACTATTCCATTACGCAACGTATTGATAACCCTTGCTCTTTTAAGAGTTCATGCTCATCAACGGATGGGTCTATGGATTTCAATGTCCAAGCATGGGCACTTCCTTCATTTGCCTCGGTTGATGTCCACCAGTAGGCCCGTTGTCCAATACCCCATGCACTCCATGAGGCAGACCCTGCTGGTATTGCATTAAATCCGCTGTTATTGGTAGCATATAAGTTGGGGCTAAACCATCTAGGGTGCACATCAGGTACTTTAGATGTGCTCTTCAGGGTTGTGCCTGCAACCTCAAAGCCTCCTAAATGGTTTATCAGTTGCTGTACCTCGATAATTGTTGGTACTCGCCAACCGGTTGGACAAATCCTATTATCCTCAACTGCATACCAATTATACAAGGCTCCGTAGTCTTGCATCATCTGCCCTATTGATTCAATGCCCTCAGTTGCATTCACATTGTCGTTAGGGCCTCCATTTAAGGTATAAATGGTATAGGCAGGTTCAGTTATCTGGTCCCAATCTGTACCAATTGTTCCTTGTGTAATGGTATTGCCTCCTGTAAACTTGGTGGTTCTTAGGTTCTCTGCCATCCAAATTAGGCCATTTATCTCAACGGTGTTGTATATGTTTTCATCGGCATCCACAACGGTTCCATAGTATGTTTTAAAAAGCACATCATCGCCATATTGCTCACCATACAATGTGGAAATGGCGTATGCTCTTACATAATATTGGGTGTTTGCGCTTAAACCCAAAAGCTCTGCTGAGTACTCTTCTTCCATAAGGGTTGCTGCAATTGTCCCCTCATTACTTGTAAGGGTTGGGGACGGATTGGTGCTCCAAACAAAGCCAACCTCCTCTATGTTATCATCCTTATCGAAAAAAATTAGTCCGTTTGCTTCGGTGCTGCTAACAGTTGTACCTTTAACTGGCGTTGTGTGTGTAACGGCCGTACCCGTATGCTTGAGACATCGAATACTTGCCCCATCTTCCGTTCCATGTTGGCTTATTCCTAAGCCATAGTCATAAATACTAATATCTGCAGTGGAATTCTGAAGTTGTGTATATTTCTTAAAATATTCGTCTTCTTCAGGACGCATTTCTCCATCGGTAGTTGACCAGAAGTAGGATCTCTCCTCTTCATCATAGTAATAACCACTAGAGCCTTGGTAGCCGTATGGTAATGCGGAAAAAAGGCTTGAATTTGTTGCGCCCTCGTTTGGTTCAAGCCAAAGAGGGCTTATTGCTTTCATTTTACCTCCAGCTACGTTGCTACCTCCCAGCTCATTAAAAAGGTTAGTCCAATCTTCTTCGCTTGGTAGCCTCCAACCCAAGGGACAAATGTTTCTATCCTTGTCACTAACAATTGAGTAAGAGTATATGTAGCCATTCTCAGCAATATAGTAACCACCGTCTTGGTTTTGGGCGTTATTCAATGAAATGCTTTGCACGCCATCCCCATTATTAAACCTTGTAACCCTTAGGTTCTCTGCCAGCCACTCCTGCTCACCAATTTTGGTTGTTAAATACTCGTTACCATCAATATCCGATATTTTATCGTGGTAGGTTTTAAAGTTTATGGAGTTTCCATAAATAATCTGATCATCTGTTGTAGTTACAAATGCTCTAATATGGTAGGTTGTATTCTGTTGTAATCCGTTTAATTCGGATGAGAATATGTTTTCGGTGTAGGTATTACTAATTATTACGTTATCCTGATTTGTTGGATTGGGTTCGGTGCTCCAAACAAAGCCAACCTGATCTATAGTCTGCTCACCAACTGGTTCAAAATATGCGTTTAGATACGCAGAAGTGTCGGTAATCCCTTGAGCGGGCTCAGTAATAACAGGGAAAGTGTTATCCTCAATGCATCGGATGCTAAGTGCTTCTTCTTCTCCCTCTGGTTTAGTTCCGTAGATGCTATCAAGAGTAGCATTTGTATCGTAAGAATTTAGTTTGAGGGAATAAGAAATGTCGTTGACTTGTTCAGTTGATTGGGTTTGTGACCAGAAATAAGCAGCCATTGACTCATCCGTAAAGAAGAAAGTACCCTGCCAATCTAAATAGTGTACACCCGCTGGCATAGCGGTAAAGCCACTTTTGTTGGTAGCCCCTTCATTGGGAGTTTCCCAGAGACCATTCCCTCCGGATTTTGTTGATTTCATTTGACCGCCAGCAGCACCAGACCCTCCTAACTCTGCAATAAGTTGATCCCAATCCTCTTTAATAGGAACTCTCCAACCAACTGGACAAATATTTTTGTCTTGCAAGAAAACCACTCCATGGGAGTACAGGTATCCAAAATCTATAGCATCTGCTCCCTGTGCTGGATTTTCAGTATAGTAGGGATATGTAGGGGTGTCTAAACCATCAAAAAAGCTAATTGACGTGCCATCGTTAAACTGAGTGGCTAGAAGGTTCTGTGCCATCCAGTGCTGACCACCAATTTTAGTAGTAAAGTAGGTGTTGTTTTCAATATCTGTTAACAGTTGGTAGTAAGTTTTTGCCATAACCTCTTTGCTATATTTTGTTCCATTTCCATTGGTGGCAAAGGCTCTTATATAATATAAGGTGTTTGGTTCAAGGTTTGTTGGATTAGCAAGGAATTCTCCAATATCCCCTTCAGCAGTATAAACCATATCGTTTGTAGTTGGTTCGGGTGATGTGCTTAACACTATGCCCCTTTGAGTTAT
>JAWLEY010000257.1:0-3772 GCA_041685855.1 Perlabentimonas sp.
ATAAAACGCAAACCTTTCAAAACGATTCCATCTCGTTGGGTTGAAGCAATGTTTACCGATAGTAACGGTATTTTATGGATAGGGATATCAAATCAACTTTACAGCTACGATAGTAGTATCCATCGTGAATTTGATTTACCGTATAACGCTTTAATTCGAAAGGCAAGCACCCTTGGAGATTCGGTGCTTTTCCATGGCACTTTCTATAAAGAAACTAATGAAGGTGAAAGAGAAATAATTCTCACCCAGCCTCCCCACCAAAAGCCCACCCTTCCCTATAGCCTTAATTCAGTTACCTTTGAGGTGGCAAGCACCTTCTATGAAAAGGAAGACGAGACCCTTTACAGCTACTTTATGGAGGGGAACGACAAGGAGTGGTCAGTTTGGAATGCCGACCCACGCCCTGCCTACATGAACCTTAGGGAGGGTTCCTACACCTTTATGGTTAAAGCCAAAAATATTTATGGCGAGGAGAGCAGCATTGCATACTATAGTTTTAGCGTAAAAGCTCCTTGGTACAGAACTATTGTTGCTTACATAGTCTATGCTCTACTTTTGGCAGCACTTATTTGGGGTATTGTAGTGCTAAATACACGTAGACTGATTGCTGAGAAGGAGCATTTAGAAAAGGTTGTGAAAGAACGTACTGCCGAAGTGGTGGCCCAAAAGGAAGAGATCGCCCAGCAGAATGAGGAGATTCGAAGCAGTATTAACTATGCCAGCCGAATTCAAAGCGCGCTGCTTACGCCCAAGGAGACAATTGATGAGATGTACGACGACTATTTTATTCTATTTCTTCCCCGCGATATCGTTAGCGGCGACTTTTATTGGCATGCACAAGCTGGTAATCGAAAAATCTGTGTAGTGGCAGATTGTACTGGTCATGGAGTTCCCGGTGGTTTTATGAGCATGCTGGGTATTGGTTTTCTAACCCAAATTATGACTAAGGGCAGTCATTTTACCGCAGCAGAGATTCTTAACCAGCTGCGCGATATGATCATTGAGTCCTTACATCAAACAGGTAAGCCTGGTGAAAGTAAGGATGGAATGGACTTGGCCCTTTATATTATTGATACGGATAAAGGAATAGTTGAGTTCGCAGGAGCCAACAACCCGCTTGTATTAATTCGCGATAACGAGATTATTCAGTACAAGCCCGATAAGATGCCCATTGGTATTCATGTTAAATGTGATACATCATTTACAAATCATATATTTGAGTACAAAAAAGGCGATGTGATATACACCTTCTCCGATGGTTACCCCGATCAGTTTGGTGGTCCAACACAGCGTAAGTTTATGATTAAAAGACTTAAAGAGTTGTTGCTTGAAATCCACCAAAAGCCAATGGAAGAGCAAAAGGAGATACTTCACAAAACCCTCTTAGAATGGGAAGGCGAAGAGGATAGGATTGATGATGTCGTTTTAATGGGATTGAGGCTGTAACTTACTAGTATAGTAAAATATATTTTAACGCTTACAGAAATTTCATCGCTCCTGCCCTGTTAACCTCACCTGACGGCTAAAATATCCCTTACAGGATTAAGAATTCTGTAAGGGGTTAAAGCAAAAAAGGTCAACTCTTTTCAATCTCTACCATATTGTCATGGAACGCTGTACCGTGGCCCATGTCGGTCTCACGACCATACGAGAGTACATTTACCGGGCATCCCTCCGCTCCCCACCAACCATTGTGAATAACCACGCAGCCTCTTTTTAACGAGAATGTAACCTGAGCTTTCACTTTAACTTCACCTCTGGAGTTAAACACCCTTACTTTATCCCCAGTCTTAACTCTCCTTTGCTCTGCATCACGCTTGTTTATCTCAACAAAAGGCTCAGGATTTAGCATCTTAATTGATTCAAGGTTATTAAATTGGGAATGAATACGATTCTTCGTATTGGGACTCATTAAGAAAAGGGGGTATTCTATTATATTATCTTCATCAGAATAACCTTCAACAGGTTTTTCGAAGGATGGAAGTGGATTTACATTCCACAGTTTGGCTGCTTGCTGCGAGTAGAGTTCAATTTTACCACTGGGAGTATCAAAATTCATATCGGAAAAAGCAATTTTTTGTAACCCTGAGGGCAAAATTGGCCCCTCTTTTAGCCTATTAAGGCTAATCTCAGGAAATTTATTAAGTTTATCATTGAGAAACTCCTCAATGCTTTTGTCACCAGGGGGAATAAGTACCTGCTCAACCTTTTCTTTTGAATACCCTAATTTTAAAGATAAGTGATAGTAGATTTCATTTTCGGGCATAACCTCCCCCGCCGGTTCAACCACCTTTTGCTTAAGCTGAACGTATGGATTCCAATATGAGCCAATAATATCACTCTGCTCAAACATATTTTTTGCAGGGAGAACAATATCCGCTTCAAGAGCCGTATCGGTAAAGAACTGCTCAACTACCACTCTAAAATCTAGTTTTTTAAAAGCTTTGAGAACAGTTTTGGTATCTGGATTCTGAGCAATTGGATTTCCCCTTTCAACCCATATCATTTTTAAAGGAGGATTGCTTGCTTTTAGCATATCGGCACCCAGACGTGCGGTGGATATTGACCTGCGGATAATTCCATCGGGATTCTTAGGAGGATAATAGCTGAGAGGTTCCAGTACATCATCAAAAATATAACTCTGCAGGTTTGCATAGTGCCAGCAGGCACCGGGCTTGCCAATATTGCCAGTTAATGCTGATAATGCTAAAAGACACCTTACCGTTTGTCCTCCATTGCTAAATCGTTGCATTCCGTACCCTGGAATTACGGTCATGGGCTTAATGTTACCAATGGACCAAGCCAACTTGTAGATAAACTCCTCAGGTACGCCAGTAATTTCCGATGCCCAGAGTGAGGTGCAGTCTTTCACATGCTCCTTAAACTCGTTAAAACCAGCCACGTGCTCGTTAATAAAATCAGAATCTATCCAATTATTAAGAATAATAAGGTTGGCAACTGCAAGTGCGAGGGCAGCATCAGAACCGGGTTTAGGTTGAATAAGCATTGAAGCACGCTGAGATGACTCGGTTCTACGGGGATCGACTACAATAAGTTCTGCCCCATTGTCAACAGCATTACCTATTGGAATCATCTCCTGCACGTTACTCTCTGCAGGATTCTTACCCCACAAAACAATGAGTTTGGCGTTTTCAAGATCCCAGGGAACATTATGCTTATTCTCACCAAGGGTTAAACGAGTAGCTTCCAAACCTGCGGGCCAGCATAGATTACCATAAACTGTGGTAGCTCCCCCGTAAATCTCACGCCAGAACTTACCACTCATCTCGTTAATTAGCCCAGACATACCGCTAGCAGCGTAAAACATTACGCTTTGTGGTCCATAAGTACTTTTATAATGCTTTAAGCGCCCAACAATGGAATCAAAAGCCTCATCCCATGAAATTCTTTTAAAATTTCCATTACCTATGTTACGATGAGGGTATATGATTCTTTCAGGTGAGTTTGCTCGTTCAATGTAACTTAAGCCCTTTAAACAAACTCCCTCTGGTGTTGCCAAATTTGTAGGTTGGGGTGAAATGCTAACCACCCTACCATTCTCAACAGCAACCTTAAAAGAGCAGGTGCTATAGCAATTCCGGGGGCATGCAGTAGTAAAAACTCGTTGCATTTATTATGGTAGATTCTAATACCTTTCAGGTAAGATTTTTAATTTTTAGTTTCGTGGTTATATTGCCACTGCGAAATTATTTCTCCATTCTTAAAATGGTAAACAGAGCCATTATCGTGAATTACCTTTGTGTAAAAGGTA
>JAWLEY010000258.1:0-3771 GCA_041685855.1 Perlabentimonas sp.
AAGCACATTCTACTCGATAACATAACAGCAAAGGTTGGAGCATTAATAGCTGGCAAGAAAAAGTTTTTTGCAAATAGCCTACAAAGCCAACCATTTGAAGAGTTGGTTGCCACCGCAGAACTTGAATTCCCAAAAATGGAAGGAGAGGGAATTTATGATGTAAAAGCAAAAACCTCGGTAGGCGAACTCGACCCAGCCTTCATGGTGGCACAATGGATGGGTAGTGAGCACCCAACCATTATTTACCATCATGGCAATAATGAGCGACCATTCGATTTTAAAAAATCGGCAAAAAACACCTTCTACAACATTTTTATAAATACTAAAGATAAAGTGGACGCCAATTTGATAGTTGTAAGGGCACCGTTTCATAACAATTCGCTAAAGCAATATCAGAATAGCATGGTAAACCTAAGCAACTTTACAGCTATGATTGCCACATCGGTAAAGCTTAACGAGGAGATTATTAAGGAAATTAGAAGAATATCATCAGAATCAATAATAACAACAGGCATTAGCCTTGGTGGCTGGGTAACAAACTTACACAGGGCAACATTCAATTCATCAACGGTTTATGCACCATTAATGGCTGGCACATACCTTGGAGAGCTTTTCCTTAAAAGCAAATACCGCAAAATGGTTTCGGATATTGCATTAGATAATCCTGAGGAGATTAGAAGTGTACTAAATTTTGATGATTCGTTTAAAAAGAGAGATGGTGAAAACCTCTACCCGCTCCTTTCAAAATACGACCAGTTTATTGAGTACGATGTTCAGAAAGAGAGTTACAACGGCCACCCCTTAAGAACAATTGAATGTGGGCATGTTACGGGTGCAATAAATTCAAAGGAACTAAGGAAACATATTCTCTCAACCTTTAAATCATAACTTATATGTCTTTTAAAAACAAACTGCTATTAATTTTCATGAAGTTAGACTGTAGATTTATACGGTTATGAATATTGAAAAAAACATTGAGGAAAGCACCAATATAGAACAATCATACTTGTGATTAATAAAGCAATATCTTTTTATCCATTATCAACATAATAATTTTTTATACTAACAAACTTTAAATAAACTAGCATGATACTTTCAACAACACATTCGGTTCCCAACAGGGAAATTACAGAAATTTTAGGCATCGCCAGAGGAAGTACAGTGCGTAGCCGAAACATTGGTCGCGATATTCTGGCAGGTTTAAAAAACATTGTGGGTGGCGAGATTGAGGAGTACACCCAGCTGCAAGCTCAAGCGAGAGAACAAGCATTGCACAGAATGACTGAAGACGCCAAAAAATTGGGTGCCGATGCCATTGTAGGGATACAAATTACAACAGCTATGGTTGCAAGCGGAGCCGCTGAAATTCTGGCTTATGGAACTGCAATAAAACTCCAATAGGATGAATGCTCTGAAACTTATCCTTGGTATTCAAATCTTCTTTGCATTCGTCTCGTTTTGCGTAATCATTTACCTTATAATTAGAAGATTAAAGAAGAGTAAGGAAGAGATGTTTGAAAAAAGGGATAATTAGGTTCAAAAAAACCTCTTGGTTACTATCAACCAAAAATATCATTTCAGGAAAATAACTGATGAAAAGGAGACAAGTAAAAAACATCAGAACTATGAAAAAAGAATCAGGAAAACCCAACCTGTGGATATTTATTGCAAGGTTTGCACTTATCCACATTGCTATATACCTAGCAATTGCTGCAGTATTCTTATTGTTTCAGAACTCACTATCTGAATCCAACCGGGTAGCACTAGATATGTACCAGCCTTTCCGCACACTAAGCCTCACATCCATAGCTGGGCAACTACTCCGTGGATTGGCATTTGGGGTTGTTTTCTATCCATTTTATAATGTAGTTTTTAATCGCAAGGGAGGGCGTTTGCTGCTTTTCCTTTCAATGTGGGCTGTTGGACTATTATGCTCTGTTGAGCCACAACCAGGCTCAATTGAAGGAATAATTTATACTGTTATCTCCGCCAAAGAGCACATTTCCGTTATTATTGCAGTGGGCATTCAGATGCTACTCTTTGCGTGGTTAATCTTTTGGGTAGAGAGTTTTTTTGCCAAAAACAAGTCATTTCAGTTAGATGCTTCATTTTCACTTAAATCTCAAAACCTAAAGGGATACACCCTAAGGTTTATGGCAGTACACCTATTCACATACTGGGTTGTAGGAGGTATATTTTATGAGATATCGGGTTACAACGATGCTTTAGAATCAATGGAAATATTTAAACTTTGGAGACCAATGGAAAACTTGCAAGCTGTGCTTCTGGTATTCTTCGGACAAATATTCAGAGGTACATTGCTTGCATTGCTACTTTACCCCTACTATGAGAGCTACATTTCAAAAAAATGTGGATGGGCGCTGCTATATTTACTAATGATTGGATTAACAATTTTGGGCTCCCCTATATTCCTAACCGAGTTTATTGACTTTAGTGGTTCAGCTTCTGAATTTATACAAAGTCTAGCTGTGGGAATACCAGAAATTTTTAGCCAGATGTTGGTGTTCTCGCTCTTGTTTTTCTACTGGCAAAAAAAATCAGAGAAGAATAAACTAAAAGTTTTACAAAATAACATGAGCGTTTTTTTAACTTAATGTAAATCAAACCTTCGTAATCCATATCAAACATAGTAAAATCAAAACCCAACCATAATCATAAACAGAAAAGAGATGAAAAAAAAGATTTTTAAAATTATGCTGTATTTTGTTGCTACAATAGCTCTGGTTTTAATTCTTGCTACTATAACCCTTTGGGTTAAAAGCCCGGGCGTTTCCAAACAATTTGTAGATTCCGAAGGCAATCCATTAGAAGGCAGTATTTCGGTAATTGAAAAGGTTGCACTTGGCGGACAGGAACAGTATATCGTTATTCGTGGTGCTGACACTTCCAAGCCAATTATGCTGTTCTTGCATGGCGGTCCTGGTAGTCCAGAGGTTGCCTTTGTTAAGCATTACAACCCCGATATTGAGAATGATTACGTTATGGTGTACTGGGAGCAGCGAGGAGCGGGAAAATCGTACTCAAAAAATATCCCTGCTGAGAGTATGAATCTTGACCAGATGATTTCCGATACCCGTGAACTGAGCGAGTATCTTGCCCATCGCTTTAATCGCGAGAAGATATTTTTGATGGGGCATTCGTGGGGCTCTTTGCTGGGGATTATCACAGCTTACAAATACCCCGAGCTTTACCACGCATACTTTGGCATTGGGCAAGTGTGCCATCAGTTTAAGGGCGAGAAAATATCATACAAATGGGCTTTAGCCCAAGCAATTGAGCGAAACGATACCAAATCCATTAAAACGCTCAAAAATCTAACCTTCCCCGATTCCACTGCAAGTATTGATAAATGGCTGAAACATTTAATGATGGAGCGAAGGTACGTAAACCGTTATGGAGGTGGCACAACAAGAGAAATAAGGGGCATGTGGCCATTGGTAAAACTGGTTATGAATTCGGGAATCTACACAATGAGCGAAAAGTTGAATTTTATGAATGCGAGTATGTTTTCGCTGGAACATTTGTGGATGGATGTTATAAATACCAATTTATTCCACGAAATTGATAGCATGAGCGTTCCTACCTACATTTTTCACGGAAAATTCGACTACACAACCCCATACCCATTGGCAAATGATTTCTACCAACAACTTAAAGCACCTCAAAAAAGTTTTTTCTCATTTGAGAACTCCGCACATAGCCCAATTATGGAAGAACCTGAAAAATTTAATGCAATACTTCGCGAGTTAA
>JAWLEY010000259.1:0-3733 GCA_041685855.1 Perlabentimonas sp.
AAGGTCTCATCGGAGAGGCCAAATTGTTGAAATTCTGATTGTGTTTCCATGTTTGTGTTTGTGAGCGAACAAATTGCCCTTTACTTATAAGCGTCTCCAATTTTACGCAAAAATAAACGTAGCCAGATTTATTTGGCTGTTGTTTTGATATAACTTCCTTCCCAGAGGTTATATTTAACTACTTTTTATTGGAGTTTTTTACATTTGAGGCTATAACTAATGGATCATTCCGAGACTAAATACTTATAGCTATCCCAGCTATTTAGTACCTCTATGGCTTTTTGGAGGGCCATGTTGTTCTGGTTAACGATTTTAAAATAATATTTGGTTGAAAATAAATTTTGCGCTATTAGCGCTTTAATTTGCTTACTAATCTCAAATTCAGAGGTTTCTAACCCTTCTTTATCGGTTTCTAACTCTAAATCTTGCGCAAAGATAACCAATTCATTCATCATTTCTTCAGTAACTGCAAAGTTTTGCTCAAATTTTTCGAATGAGCTGTACTTGCGTTGCAAGTTTCTTCTGTTTTTATCTATATAAGTATGAATAAATTGATTGATAACTCCCTGTCGTACTAGTTTTCCGTAATAATCGGAGTAGAAAGAGGTGTCAATTGGAACAAAGATATCAGGAACAATACCTCCACCGCCAAAAACAACTTTCTCCTTATTTAGGGTTTTATAAATTAACGAGTCGGGCATTGAGATGCTATCGGCATGGAAGAACTCACCATTCTCGTATCGCTCACTAAGGTCTTTATAGTACGATTCAAGATCACCGGATTCGTAAGGTTTTTGAATTACCCTGCCGGTTGGGGTATGGTAGCGAGCAACTGTTAGTCTAATCATTGAGCCATCGGGGAGTGGTACCTGATTCTGAACCAAGCCCTTACCGAACGAACGACGCCCAATCACGATGCCTCTGTCCCAATCCTGAATTGCTCCTGCAACTATCTCGCTTGCAGATGCTGAGCCCTGATCAATTAGGACAATGATTCGTCCCTGAGTGAACTCACCCTTATCACTTGCATTAAAATCGGTTCTGGGAGAATTACGACCTTCAGTATATACAATTATTTTATCCTTGTTAAGGAATTGATCGGCCAGCTCAACTGCAGCATTAAGGTATCCGCCACCGTTCCCTCTTAGGTCAAGAATTAAATCTTGCATGTTGTCCTTCTTGAGGGTTTTAAGAGCCTCTAAAAACTCCTCAACGGTTGTTTGGGAAAAACGGTTTAGCTTAATGTAGCCTGTTTGTGAGTTAATCATGTATGCTGCATCCAGGCTGTGTATTGGAATTTTATCGCGAGTAATGGTGAACTCCAGTAAATCGGGAGAACCTTTACGCATAACTTTAACGGTAACCTTTGTTCCTTTGTCACCTCGGAGCATGTCAAATACGTCGCTATTCTTTAATCCAATACCTGCAACATTCTCGCCGTCAACAAAAATAATTCTATCGCCAGCAATAATACCAACGCGTTCCGATGGCCCACCCGGAATTGGGTTTACAACCATTAATGTATCATTTAGAATATTAAATTCCACACCAATTCCCTCGAAATTTCCTTCAAGGGGTTCGTTCATTGCTCTTACATCCTCTTCTGATATGTAAACTGAATGGGGATCAAGATTTTGGAGGACCTTAATAATTGCATCTTCAACAAGTTCATCAGAGTCAACAGGATCAACATAGTCTGATGAAACATACTGAAGGAAACGAACCATTTTAAAAATATTGAGGTTATCAGCTTCCTGTGCATTAGCGTGATTTGTATTTACAAATATGCTAGTAGCTATTATAAGTGCGGCAAAAATTCTTTTTAGCATGCAGGGTATTTTATGATGTGGTTATGTTTAAATTATTCTTTGAGAACGTTTATAATGTATCTACATTTAGTAGGGTAACGAATAATTGATAAAAAAGTTCTGTTTATTATTCCCATTCAATTGTTGCAGGGGGTTTTGAACTGATATCGTAAACAACTCTATTTATACCCTTCACTTTATTTATTATTTCGTTTGATACTTTTGACATGAACTCGTATGGTAAAGGGTACCAGTCTGCTGTCATCCCGTCGGTTGATGTTACTGCCCGGAGGGCAACAACGTACTCGTATGTTCTTTCGTCGCCCATAACACCAACTGTTTGAACTGGTAATAGGATTGCTCCAGCTTGCCAAATTTTGTCGTATAGGCCGTGCTTTTTTAGGTTTTCAACGTATATGCTGTCGGCTTTTTGAAGCAAGGTTACTCTATCTTCGGTTACCTCGCCCAGTACTCTGATGCCTAGCCCGGGGCCTGGGAATGGGTGGCGTCCTAATATGTTTGCGGGCAAACCTAGCTCTTTACCTACACGACGAACCTCATCTTTAAAAAGCAATCTTAATGGCTCCACAACCTTAAGGTTCATTTTTTCAGGTAATCCACCAACGTTATGGTGCGATTTTATGGTTACTGAGGGACCGTTAACTGATACTGATTCAATTACATCGGGATAAATTGTACCCTGTGCTAACCACGATACGTTTGTAATTTTCTTTGCCTCCGCTTCAAATACATTTATGAAATTTTTGCCAATACTTTTTCTTTTGAGTTCAGGATCAACTATTCCCTTAAGATCATCATAAAACATTTGCTTAGCATCAATTCCAATAACGTTAAGGCCTAACGTTTTGTATGATTCTAAAACCTGTTCAAACTCATCCTTCCTAAGTAGTCCGTTATCAACAAAAATGCAGGTTAGGTTTTTGCCAATGGCTTTGTGAAGAAGGAGTGCAGCCACGGAGCTGTCAACTCCACCAGACAAACCAAGAACAACCTTATCGTTTGTAAGCTCCGATTTCAACTTCTCGATGGTTTCCTCAGCGAATGATGCTGGTGTCCAGTCCTGCTTGCAACCACAAATTTCCACTGTAAAATTACGGAGAAGCGTAAGCCCCTCAGTTGTATGGTAAACCTCCGGATGGAATTGAATTCCATAAGTTTGCTCATTCTTCAGAAGGAAAGAACCCACATTCACCTCTTCGGTGCTAGCAGTTATTTGGAAGTTAGATGGAATTTCTGTAATGGTATCGCCATGCGACATCCAGACTTGCGATTCTGCTGTAAATCCTTTGAATAGAGCGCAGTTGCTTTGGTTTACAGTGAGCATTGCCCGTCCGTACTCCCTGGTATTTGATGGGGTTACTTTTCCACCATCCTGCTGGGCAAGAAGTTGTGCACCATAACAAATTCCAAGTACCGGTATTTTTCCTCTCAGTTTACTGAGATCGGGTTTGGGTGAAGCGGGGTCGTGAACGGAGAAAGGACTTCCGGAAAGGATTATTCCTTTAACGTTCTCATCAATTTCTGGGTATTTATTGAACGGATGAATCTCACAGTAAACATTCAGTTCCCTAACTCTTCTTGCAATTAGCTGAGTATATTGTGAACCAAAATCGAGAATAAGAATCTTGTTGTGCATCTATTTAGGGGTCTTTTTAAAATGATTATGCAAAGGTAGCAATTTTTGATTTATTGGTGGTAACGTAATATTTGTCTTTAGTTTGTTTTTGGACTTTGTACTAATAATTTCGAGGTAAGAAACGTTTCGCTAAGATAGTTGCCCGTTTAACCGTTCGTAAATCCATATACATTATATGTTAAATGAATTAAGAGAAAATGCTAATTACTGATAATTAAATTAACATTAAGATTCTTTCTTCCAATAATTATTTATTAAAAACCATAAC
>JAWLEY010000260.1:0-3728 GCA_041685855.1 Perlabentimonas sp.
GAGTGAGCCTGAATTGGAGCAATGCTAACGGAGTGCTCACCACCAATTGTTACCAGGAACTTTCCTTTATTAATAAACGAAAGACTCTCTTTCTCTGCGGCTTCCACCATTGCCTCTGGACTGTTATTAGCGGTAATGGGAGGTGCTGTATATATGCCATTAAGGTAAACCTCTGTATCGGTTTCAATATCGTAGAGTTCCATGTTGGCAGAAGCATCAAGAATTGCATTGGGCCCTTTATCGGAACCTTTAACCCAGGTGCTGGTGCCATCGTAGGGAATGGGAAGTATTACAATCTTTGCAGTTTCGAGCGAACTATTCTCCTCTGGGATTCCCCCGTAATTAATAACATTCTCTTTAATCATCAACCTTATGTTATTATTTAAAAGTATTATTTTTTACTGCAAAAATAGTTAAAATACATTTGCATTTATATGATTTGAAGAAGGACACATAAAAAAAACGCTCCCAAGCTTAAAGCGTTGGGAGCGTTTAACACGAACTCATAAAAACTACCATTTGGAATATCCACGACCGCCTCGGCCCATCATTCCTTGTCCTCTTGAGCCTCTTCCGCTTCTTTTACCTGCTTTGCGCGAGTTAAAGACTGCGCGTTGCTCATCGGTAAGCAGTTTGGATACCTCTGCTCTTTGCGCCGCACCTTTTTTCTGGATTTTTGCTCTAACAGCAGACATCTCGTCGATTGTTTTGTTGATAGCGTCCAAATCGTATGTGTCGGCTGATTTAAGGGTTTGCAACCTTGCTCGCTTCTCATTCAGCTCATTTCTTAAAGGGGTTACCTCTTTAAGGTGGTTTGCGCGTAGCGTGTTAATCTCCTCTTGCTGCTCAGGGTTTAAATCCATAATGCATTGCCCCATAGCCATACGAGGGGTTCTGTCGGGATTATTCATCATTCCTGTTCCTCGTCCTTGTCCGCGCTGTGCCAGCGCATTACCTGCCATTATTGTTAGTCCGGCAAATAGGACCATTGCTGATAAAAACTTTATTCTTTTCATAGTTGTATTGATTTTTTTGGTTTTACAAATTGATATTTATTATTAGCGCTAATTAATTACTCTTGAGTATCTTTAGTATCGTTAAGTCTTCTCCGTTCAAATCGAGGTCTACGTTGCATCCTCTCGCCCCTTTGCATATTATCTCTCGACATCATCCTTTTAAATAGTCTGTGAAGCTGCTGGTACTGCTCGGGCGAGCAAAATTCACGGACTTTTAAAAAATGGTCAATTGTTGCTTGTTGCTGGCTCTTGTGCAGCAGTGCTATTTCGTTGGCCATACTATCGAGCAATGTTCTATCGGGATTGGGGCTACCCAACTCTCTCATCATAAACCTATAATGTTCACTTAGTTTTTTTCTTATCTCCCTTGTTTGCTGAGAATGCTCTTGCCTAAGATTTTGAAACATTTCCTCCTGCTCGGGAGTTAGGTTTAACTCATTGGTCATCATTCTATGGTTATTGGGACGTTGTGCTACCCCTTCAACCGCCTGTTTCTCATTTAGAAAATGGAATCCGATGGTGCCCAGTATTGCAAGGTTTATTGCAGCGAGCAGAATAACTGTTCCGACTAATATCCTATTTTTAGTAAAAAAGTTCATGGTTGCTCTATTTATTATCATCAATTAACTCCTCGTATGGCGAAAACACTTCTGTTGGAAAATAATCATCAGCTAATTGGCTCCATTCCTGATTCTGTTTATTATAATCTCCATTGAAAAGAACACTATTAAGTAGGCTGCCAATACCAATTCCAAAAACAATACCTGCTGCCGCAATGCTTGCAATAGCCATACGCCTAAGCGGAATAATTACTCCAGTTGGTTTAGTTTGAGTTGAATGAATTTTATCCCAAACTTTCTGTGCCATAAAAGGATTCGCCTTATATTCATTTTTTTCAACTTCAATAGCGCCGTAAAAATCTTTTAAGGCTTCCATCTTTTTTTCACACTTTGTGCAAGAACTAATATGGCCTTGCATTTTGCTCTGGAGGTTACTATCAAGAGCATTATCTAGAAAGCCAATCATATTCTTATTTACTTTATTGCACTTCATTGTGTTTGCGTTTATAGTTTAGACAAGTTGTTTTGCAAAAACTTGCGCTTAGTTTAAATTATTTTTTAATTTCTCTCTCCAGATGCTTCTTTAAATTCACTTTAGCTCTAAATAGAAGTGATTCTACCGAAGAAAGCGTAACATCCATAACCTCTGCAATTTCCTTATAGGATAAATCCTGATACTTACTTAAAACAAAGGCAATTCTCTGATTCTCTGGCAAACTATTTATTGATTTTTTTAGCATGACCTTACTCTCTGCTCTTTCTATTTTTTTATCAGGATGATCTACTGATTTATCTTCAATATCCATTGACTCATTTATTTCACCATTAAAGCTAAAAAAACCTTCAATACTTCGAATCATTCGGTTACGTTTCTGTTTCCTTATATAGTTTAAAGATTTATTAACCGCAATTCTGTATAACCATGTTGATAGTTTTGCTTCGTTCCTAAAATCAGAAAGAGACTGGTACACCTCAATAAATACATCCTGTGATATATCCTCTGCATCAGCATAGGACGTTACAAAACCTAAGCAAGTTTTAACCACCAAGGGTTGGTACTTATTAACTAAAGCCTCAAAGGCTTTTTGACTTTTCTTGTTAATAATTTCGCTTATAAGGGTTTTATCGTCCATTAAACAAATTTGCTTTACGTTTAAGACACCTGCAATTTACAAAACTTGCGGATGAGAATTTTTAATCCTTATTTTTTTTAAGAAAGTAATGAATACATTACAATAACACTAATCGTTAACTGAGTTTTTTTAGTAAAAATAATTGTTCTTTTTACTCAGATTATACCGTTAAATTATACATTTGCTGTAATAAAAAATACATGCTATGGGAATACGCAATAAAATAATGCTAGGGTTTATAATCATAACCTCTATGTTATTTTTATCTGGAGCCATCTCAATATTTGAGTTCACTAAGCTTGGTCACTCAATAAAAGAATTATTAGCAGAAAATTACAAGAGCATTGATTACTCACGAAACATGCTGGATGCACTAGAACAGCAAGAAAACGCTATGCTTCTTCTTGTGGAAGGAAACGTTAATGAATCAGAGGAATTATTTAATGAATATGACATAGTATTTCTTGAAAATTTTGAAAATGCAAAAGAGAACCTTTCTCAGAAAGGCGAGCTAGCATATCTTGATTCAATAATTTTAAATTATCAAGCATTTGCCAAGGAGGCCTACAAAGCATTTTCATTACAGGAATTAGGTCTTAATTCATATATAGTTGACTATCAACCCAAGGCCCATAAAGCTGCAAGGTATGTGAAGAATCTAATTACAATAAATCAGCAAGGATTATTAAAATCGGCTTCTTTTCTTGAAACAAGCGCACAAAGGGCTGTTATGCCTGGTCTAATTGTAATTATTACTAGTCTAATATTCATTTTCGTTTTCATTTACTTAATTCAGCATTATTTTGTTTCACCAATCATTAAAATAACAAAAGGAATAAACGATTACGTTAAGTACCGAAAACCATTTGACATTCAACTTGAAACGCGTGATGAACTTTGGACTCTTAAAGAATCAGTAATGAAGCTTATATCTACTTGTAAATTTGAAAGTAAAAAAGCAAAAAACATAGAATGAGGCTTTACATAATAATAAGGTACATTGGCTTAGTGCTCCTACT
>JAWLEY010000261.1:0-3725 GCA_041685855.1 Perlabentimonas sp.
TATTTTGCTCAGAATCAAGACGAGCTAATGAACCCAAACCTCACGGTACTAGACACCATTGATAGGGTTGCTGTTGGCGATATCCGAACAAAAATTCGCGATATTCTTGGGAGTTTCCTTTTTAGAGGCGAGGATGTGGACAAGAAAGTTTCCGTGCTTTCGGGCGGCGAACGCAACAGGCTTGCCATGGTAAAACTAATGCTACAACCATACAACCTACTGGTGCTGGATGAGCCAACAAACCATCTGGATATGCGCTCGAAGGATATTTTGAAGATTGCACTCAAAAATTTTAAAGGTACTGTTATTGTAGTTTCGCACGATAGGGAATTTTTAAACGATTTGGTAACAAAAACATACGAATTTCGCGATGGTCAGGTTAAAGAACATCTGGGAGGTATTTACGAGTTCCTTAATAAACGAAAACTGGAGAATCTAAAAGAGTTAGAAATAAAGAAAGCCGAATTAAAAGAAGAAAAAAACAATAATGGCGACTCTAAGCAGAAAAAACAGTGGCTTGACCGGAAAGAGCAGGAGAAAGTTTTACGAAAAGTATCCTCGAAAATTGATAAGGTAGAGAACGAGATAACAAACCTTGAACTACAAATTGAGGAGATGGACACCATTCTGAGCAATCCTCAGGAAAATAAGGAGAAGATCAACGACGATTTTTTTAGCCAATACCAACAGCGTAAGGATAGGCTTAAAAAGGCTATGCACAAATGGGAGCAGTTGGCGTACGAGAAGGAGTTACTTTCGGAAAGAACAAACTAAATCATGCCAGAAAAAATTGATGCCCAGACCCTAATCAGAGATATCGATAATATACCAATTGTCGATGTACGTTCGCCTGGTGAATTTGAAAAGGGGCATATACCTAATGCCATTAACATTCCCCTTTTCAACAACAAGGAGCGTGAACAGGTGGGTACTAGGTACAAAAAGTCGGGGCGCGAACATGCCATAGAACTTGGACTGAAACTGGTTGGACCCAAACTTGCCGATTTTGTAAAAATCGCCAAAAAAATTGCGCCCCATAAGCACCTGATGATTCATTGCTGGCGAGGAGGAATGCGCTCAGAGAGCATGGCGTGGCTTTTTGAAACGGCAGGGTTAACAGTGCAAGTTCTTGAAGGCGGCTACAATGCATACCGAAGATACATAAGAGAACAATTCGCATTAGCAGAGCAACTTACTGTTTTAAGCGGACATACAGGCAGCGGCAAAACGGATATACTGATTCAACTTATGAATCAGGGCGAACAAGTTATTGACCTAGAAGGGATAGCTCACCATAAAGGTTCTGCCTTTGGAGGGATTGGTCAAGACAGACAACCTACAAACGAACAGTTTGAGAACAACCTTGCCTACCATTGGAATAAACTGGATTTGACTAAGCAAATTTGGATTGAGGATGAAAGCATAACTGTTGGTCACAATGGAATACCTGACACTCTTTATAAAAAGATGCGGGAGGCAAAGGTAGTTCGAATAAATATTCCCAAATCGGAACGAGTAAAACGACTGGTAAAAGAATACGCCCCTCTTGATAAGAATGAACTAAAAAGCGCGATAAACCGTATTTACGAAAAATTGGGCGGACTGGCAGCAAAGCAAGCCATTAATGCATTAGACAATGGCGATTACGAAACAACCGCAGATATTACACTTACATACTACGACAAAGCATACCTCAAAGGTTTACAAAAAAGAAACCCTGATGCAATAAAAGAGGTTAACTTTGAGCATGATAACCCCGCCAAAACAGCTGCAACGCTAATTAATATGTTTGGCGGTAAATAATATTATTATGAGCCCTATTTACCTCGACTATAATGCAACTACACCTATCGACAAAGAAGTTGCAGAGGCTATGCGCCCCTACCTTGAAGAATATTTTGGCAATCCATCGAGCACCCATGCTTTTGGCAGCAAAACAAAGATGGCGGTGGAGAGGTCGAGGCAACAAGTAGCCGAACTAATAAGCTGCGATCCATCAGAAATTATTTTTACCAGCGGTGGAACTGAGTCTAACAACTACGCCATTAAGGGTATAGCGTTGGCTCAGAAACAGAATGGCAAACACATCATAACCTCATCCATAGAGCACCCTGCGGTTATTGAGGTTTGCAAATATCTGGAGAAGCAAGGTTTTGAAGTAACATACCTCCCCGTTGATGAGCAAGGAATTGTTCTGCTAGATGAATTAAAAAGTGTCATTAGAAACGATACCATTCTAATCAGCATAATGCACGCCAACAACGAGGTGGGCAGCATTCAGCCCGTTTACGATATTGGCAAAATTGCCAAAGAACACGGTATTATTTTTCACTGCGATGCTGCACAGTCCATTGGAAAAATCCCCGTTGATGTTAAACAAATGGGGGCTCATCTTTTGAGTATTGCAGGGCATAAACTTTACGCACCAAAGGGCATTGGCGCTCTTTATGTAAAGAATGGTGTTACGCTTGAAAAGCTAATGCATGGCGCAAACCACGAGCAGAATTTAAGAGCTGGCACAGAGAATGTTCTGGAAATTGTGGGGTTAGGGATGGCTGCTGAAATATGCAAACGGGACCTTAATAAAAACCAGAAGCATTTTGCTGAAACAAGAGACCTGCTTTGGAGCAATCTTCAAAATTCCATTGCTGATATTCGCAGAAACGGGCATCCAGAAAAAGTTCTTCCCAATACTCTTAGCGTTAGCTTCCGAAAAGTTGAGGCCAATACGCTGGTAAGCCGACTAGGTGACGTAGCTGCCTCTGCAGGTGCTGCTTGCCATGCCGATAGCATTGATGTTTCTGATGTGCTTAAGGCAATGAGCGTACCAATGGATTACGCTATGGGTACGGTTCGTTTCTCAACCGGACGATTAACAACTAAAAAGGACATTGAACTAGCATCGGAGGAGATTGCTAAAACAGTAAAAGGGTTAATGCCCAGTACTGATGACTCAACTCTTGAAACCAAGCACACAAACGAGGTTAAATTAACACAATACACCCATGGGCTTGGTTGCGCATGCAAAATTGAACCGCAAAAGCTTGAGGAGGTGCTCAAGAAACTTACCGTTCTTACCAACAAGAATGTTCTGATTGGCACAGAGAACTCTGATGATGCTGCCGTTTACAAGCTAAGCGAAGATCTTGCCCTTGTTCAAACCCTCGATTTTTTTACACCTATTGTAGATAACCCATTTGACTTTGGAGCCATTGCCGCAGCAAACGCCCTTAGCGATATCTATGCCATGGGGGCTAGCCCAATTTTCGCTCTCAACATAGTTGGATTTCCAGAGAAAACCCTCCCCCTTTCGGTTCTGGAGCAAATACTTTTAGGGGCACAAAGCAAGGCCAACGAGGCTGGAATACCAATACTCGGAGGACATAGCATTGAAGACCCAGAGCCAAAGTACGGTATGGTTGCAAGTGGGACTGTTCACCCTCAAAAAGTAATTTCAAACAAGGGAGCGCAACCCGGCGATGCACTAATTCTCACCAAACCCATTGGTACGGGCATCCTATCAACTGCTGTTAAGCGAGGTGTGGCATCTGCAAATGCTGCCACATTTATGGTTAAGCTCATGAGCACACTGAACAAGAGGGCTGCTGAACTTTTTACAAATCATAAAGTAAATGCTTGCACGGATGTTACCGGATTTGGACTACTAGGGCACCTACACGAAATGACATCAGCATCAGGAGTTTGTGCAACAATAGACTTTAATA
>JAWLEY010000035.1:0-1430 GCA_041685855.1 Perlabentimonas sp.
TAGTCAATAACCAAATAAAAATTGGCTTTACCAAAACCTAGCTAAAGTGTAAAAAAGAGAGTACATGGCAAGGTTCAAAAATTAGGTTTCGTAAATCTGCCTTAAGAATGTGTACTGGGGGTGCTTTTGGTTGTTTGATTTTGGAGTATTTGTGGATTAAATTAAATTTGTTAAGTTTGGTAAGTTTGGTACGGTATAAAATAAAACTTCAATTGCCCCAATGGATAGTTATGCTGCAGATGAGGAAGAGCATACTTTTCGCTCGGCAATAACGCGGGGAGGTTCTGTGCTAACTCCCGATATTATTACCATAGCCCAAAACAAGGTTATATACAAAAAAAGAAATTCGTACCTAATAAACGTGGATACGATTAGTATACCCATTTCAAAAATCTCATCGGTTGAACTGGATACTAGCCTCTGGGGATCTGATATAATTATTCAAAGCTATGGTGGCATTCAGATTATTGGGAAAAATCCACTAAATGGGATGCCCAAAAGATAAAGAGTTTAATTTTAGAGAGGCTCAGGGATTGATATTGGCTGACTTTACAAAACTTTTTATACCGCAAAAAGTTACAGGAAGATAATAAATAATGCAATGTGGTTTAGTTAAGGTAATTGGGCTTTGCCCGGATAGCCATCGGGGCTCAGCCTGACTATCTCCCTGAGCCAAAGGAGCTGAAAGTACATTAAGTGTTATTTATTATAACGAGGAGCATTAACTAAACCCCGTTGATATACAAAGAGTTATTTTAAACAAAGGGAATTATTCGTGATTGCCATTTTATTGCTAAGTTTGTAAGAAGATAAAATTTGCGTTAGCACGTAGTTTCTCCACAGACAAAACGACCATTTTTTATTAAGGGAGAAACACGGAAGCGAACGTGCTCAAATATCTTGGGCATGTTCCTTTCGCTATTAAGTTTCTGGTGCTTGGTCGTACCTGTCTGTGGGATTAAACTTTAACTAAAATCAACAAAACAACCCGCCATAAACAAATAGTTTACAGCGGGTTATCCATTCAAAAAGTGCCCAGAACAAGACTCGAACTTGCACGCTCTAGAACGAGCACCAGCCCCTCAAGCTGGCGTGTCTACCAATTCCACCATCTGGGCAAAATTGCGATGGCAAAGTTAATAAAATTTTGAAATTGCAAACCAAATGATGCTAAAGAATATAACCTAAATCAGCAATTATTCTACCTTCTAGCCTACAGCTTTTAACACCAACCCCTTCCCTCATCTTACTTTTTACTACCTACTTCTTACTTATTTCTTCTTACTTATTTCTTCTTACTTATTTCTTCTTACTTATTACTAATTACTTCTTACTAATTACTTCCTACTAATTACTTCCTAAAGATTCTCCTTCACATAGTTACTCATCAGTGTATAAAGGTGCATTCGGGTATTGCCTCCGTGTATGCC
>JAWLEY010000035.1:1530-9554 GCA_041685855.1 Perlabentimonas sp.
TACTAATTACTTCCTACTAATTACTTCCTAAAGATTCTCCTTCACATAGTTACTCATCAGTGTATAAAGGTGCATTCGGGTATTGCCTCCGTGTATGCCATGATTCCTATCCTTGTATATCATCATATCAAACTGCTTATCTGCCTGTACCAGCTCCTCGGCCATCTCAAAAACATTCTGTACATGCACATTGTCGTCGCCGCTACCGTGAACTAGCAGGAGTTCTCCTTCCAATCCATCAACAAAATTAATGGGCGAGTTATCATCATAACCCGAAGGGTTGTCTTGCGGTAATCCCATGTATCGCTCGGTGTAAATAGTATCGTAGTATCGCCAGTTGGTTACGGGTGCCACTGCAATGGCCATTGTAAACACTTCTGGTGCCTTAAAAAGGCAAAGCGACGACATGTACCCTCCGTAGCTCCATCCCCAAATGCCAATCTTATTGGGATTTACGTAAGGTAGTGTTTGTAAATATTTACCTGCCTCTATCTGGTCTATACTTTCATAGTAGCCCAGCTGCCCATACGTCATTTTTTTAAACTCTTCTCCTCTACCGCCAGTTCCACGGCCATCAACACAAACAACAAGGTAGCCTTCCGATGCCAAATACTCATCCCAACCAACGCCAAACCTATCAACTACTTGTTGCGAGCCGGGACCGCTATACTGATACATCATTACTGGATACTGTTTAGCCTTATCAAAATCAACCGGCTTAACCATATAACCGTTTAACTCAACTCCCTCTGATGTGGTAAAGGTAAAGAACTCTTTGCTTGGCATCCTGTAATCAGCAATGGTCTCCTTAAGTGCTTCATTATCTTCTAAAACTCTAATTTGTTTCCCTTTTGAGTTATGTAATGTAACTTTGGTGGGTGTATTTATTGATGAGTGGGAATGGATATAGTACTTAAATCCATTACTGAAATTGGCGCTGTTTGTTCCGGCTAATTCGGACAGTTTGCTGCTTCTCCGACCATTAAGCGACACCCAGTAAACTGCGGTTCTCAGCGGACTCTCATCATACGCATTATAGTAAATACGTTTTTCTTTCGCATCGTACCCATAAATTGATTTTATCTCCTCGCTTCCCGATGTTAACTGTCGTACCATACTGCCATTCATATCAAAAAGGTAAATATGCCTGTAGCCATCCATCTGACTTGGGATTATAAAGTACTTTCTATCCTCTGTGAATATGGGGTAGCTGTCGGTGGGCTCCTCAATGTAATGCTCATCCTCTTCAGTATAAAGAGTTTGAGATTCTCCAGAGTTTGCATCGGCCAACAGGATATCTAACCTATTCTGCAGACGATTCAAACGAATCAAGCTAAGTACCTCTGGATTCGGTGTCCACTTAATACGTGCAATATACTGGTCGGTTTCGGGTCCAATATCAACCGGAATGGTCTTCTCGCTCTCCAGATTATACACATGAATTGAAACTAAAGCATTCTCCTCACCTGCCTTAGGATACTTAAAAGAGTAGTTTGGTGGATATAACTGGCCCATGTACATTGGCATATGAAAAAGCTTAACATGGCTCTCGTCAAATCGATAGTAAGCAATTTTACTGCCATCGGGACTCCAATGGAAACCGGTTTTAAGGGCAAACTCCTCCTCGTAAACCCAATCGGCTGCTCCATTTATAATGTGGTTAAACTCACCATCAAAAGTCACCTGTTTTTCAGTATTGCTAGCAAGATTTTTTATGTAGATATTGTTATCGCGAACAAAAGCCACATTATTGCCATCGGGCGAAAAGGCAGCGTGCATCTGCGCTCCATTCTTCGATAATGGTTCAACTGTTTCACTATCTCTATCAAAAATATAATACGAGGCCGTGTATGAATGTCGGTATATTGGCACAATATCAGTTGCCAAAAGAATTTTACGCTCATCCTCACTCATCTGATATCCAGAGAAACTTTTTAACCCGTCCTGATTATAATCATTTACATCAAACAGCACCTCAACCTTCTCGCCTTTTGCGTAGCTGTATTTTACAATTTTACTACTAAGCTCATTCACAGTATATGTTTCTCCATCGTTCATACTCCTTAGCCCTCTAATCGTTTTTTGACTAAAAGTTCTGTCCTGATGAAGGTCTTGAAGGGTTATGGCTTTCTTATTATCCTGAGCAAAACCCAGAAAGTGAATTGAAATTATCGCAATAATTAGTAGGGTGTTTTTCATCTCTGCAAAAATTTTAATTAGCATGAATAATTATTGTATATGATTTTAATTTCTTTAAAAGGATTAATCCTATCAAAATGGATTAATGGATTATTGCAAGCTAACCACAATATTTTAGTTGTTATGCCATTATCAACATCAATCCAACGCGCAAATTGCAAGTTAATTATTGTTTCCTTAATGGCAGAGTAATAACAAACATTATAAAACTTCTTTCTATACGATTTTTTAAAAAAAACTTTACTTTTGCAACGATATTATACTTTTTTCGTATATTTGAACCAATAACGTAAGGTTTATTTATGATTGCTAAAACAAAAAAATACAGTGATATACTACTAACAGCCAAGGAATTATTCTGGAAATTTGGCTTCAAAAAGGTTACCATCGAGGAAGTTTGCCAAAAGGCAGGGGTTAGTAAAATGACCTTTTACAGATACTTCCCTAACAAGCTTGAACTTGCCAAGGCAGTGTTGGATATGGTTATCGACAAGAGTATCGTAGATTTTAAATCATTAATGAGTGAAGATATTCCAGCATCGGAGAAGATGAAGCGAATGCTTCAGATGAAGTTTGAAGGTACAAATGATATAAGCAAGGAGTTTCTTATGGATTTTTACAATAATCCCGAACTTGAAGTATCAACATACATAAAGCAAAGAACTAACGAGGTTTGGCTTGGGATTATTGAGGATTTTAAGAAAGGGCAAAGAGAGGGATGGCTACGCAGTGATTTTAAACCAGAAATTATTCTAATTATGTCTCAAAAAATTATGGAACTTATGAATGATGAAAATGTCTTGAGACTATACAATAATCCTCAGGAGCTGGTAATGGAAATTTCTAATTTTTTCACATACGGAATAGCACCCCACAAGTAGCAATGAGAAAAATTATTATCATACTCTTCGCGCTGGCAATAAGTCCTTTCATCTCAAAAGGGCAAGCAAAGGATACGCTCATATTCAAAGGTCAACTTTCATCCTGGTTAAATTATAATCAATCCAATAACAATATTCTTTTTGGTGGCAGGTACATCCCTCAGGTTAATTACTCCAATGATTTTTCAAAAGGTCATCAGTTCGACATTGAATTATCTGGTAATTTTTATGGAAACCTACAAAGCCATTCAGAGGCCGATGGAAACATAAAGCCCTATAGAGCATGGACTCGCTACTCAACTCCTCAATTCGAGATTCGGGCAGGTTTACAAAAAATAAATTTTGGCTCTGCCACCATGCTACGCCCACTTATGTGGTTCGACCAAATGGATCCGCGCGATCCATTACAGCTAACTGATGGGGTTTGGGGCGTTTTAGGTAAATACTACTTTTTAAACAACGCAAACATTTGGCTATGGGGCTTGTACGGAAACAAAAATACCAAAGGATGGGACTGGGCAGCAACTAACAGCAACTACCCTGAGTTTGGCGGAAGAATACAGCTTCCTACATTCATAGGTGAAGCAGCAATCTCCTATCACCACAGGGTGGCTGATTTAAGTGATAATGACTTGGGGATAATATTGCCAACTTATTCCAAGGCACCTGAAAACAGGATTGGCCTCGATGCCAAATTCGACTGGGTTATTGGCTTCTGGGTTGAAGGCGCATGGATAAACAATCAAAAGGATCTTCTTACCCTCACCAACCAAACTATACTTAATGCGGGGGCGGATTACACCTTCGGCATTGGCAATGGCCTATTGGCAGTTTACGAGCATCTAATTTTTTCAGCTGACAGCGACCCTTTTGCTTTTGAAAACACGAACCAATTCTCGCTGTTTTCCCTTTCATACCCAATGGGTTTATTCGACAATGTAAGCGCAATGTTATACTATAGTTGGGATAACGAAAAGATATACAGCTTTTTGAACTGGCAACGTCAATACAATAATATTTCACTGCATCTAATGGCTTACTGGAACCCAGAAACATTTGATCTTCCTCAGCAAAATTTTCAAAATAATATTTTTGGAGGGAAGGGCGTACAGTTCATGTTTGTTTTTAATCATTAATAAACCTTAAAACGCAGATGATGAATTATAATAAAATTCACACAAGCACCTAAATCAAAATAGCAACTATTGTATAAGCTACTAACGGTTCAGTCTACGTTTAATACGCTCAAAATAATAAATAGCAAAATGGAAATAATTAAAATCGAAAATCTCACCAAACGTTTCCCTATGGGAAAAGGTGAATTCACTGCCCTTAAGAACATAAACCTTAGTTTTTCCAAGGGTGAGTTCGCTGGGCTTATTGGCCCAAGCGGATCGGGCAAAACAACGCTGCTCAACATCATTGGCTCACTTGATGTACCCTCGGATGGAGAAGCAGTTGTTCTAGACAATTATATTGGGAAGCTAAATGCCAAGCAAGCTGCAAAGCTCCGCAAGGAGAACATGGGATTTATCTTCCAGAGCTACAATCTGCTGCAAGTGCACACGGTTTATGAAAATGTTGAGTTTCCGCTTCTATTGCTTAACTACTCTGCTTCGGAACGTAACAAAATGGTAATGGATGCATTGGAGTGGGTTGGACTAACCGACAAGGTAAAATCTAAACCGCCCCAACTGTCTGGGGGTGAATGCCAGCGTGTTGCTATTGCCCGGGCAATGGTTAAAAAACCATCGCTGGTGCTTGCCGATGAGCCAACGGCAAACCTTGATGCAAAAAACTCGCACAACATTTTACAAACAATGGAGAAACTCAATAAGGAGCTTGGAACTACATTTATATTTGCTACTCACGACGATAAGGTGATAAATTATCTACAACGAAAAATCCACCTGCTGGACGGTAAGGTAGATAAGGACGAAAAGGTGAAATCAAACTAAACTAATAAAGCGATGTTTCTAGCAATAAAACTAGCATACCGGAATCTCATTGGGGCAGGTCTTCGCACTTGGCTCAATGTAATCGTGCTTTCGTTCTCTTACGTAGTAATTATATGGATGAATGGTGTAATGATAGGATGGGAAGAGCAAGCAAAGCACGATATGAAAAACTGGCAAATTGGCGGTGGTCAGTATTGGCACCAAGACTTCGATCCCTACGACCCATTCACAATTTCAGATAGCCATGCGCCTGTTCCTAAAGAACTTGAGAAAGAGGTGGAGAAAGGAAACATTGAGCCAATTCTTATAGCTCAAGGAACCATGTACCCTCAGGGCAGAATGCAATCAGTTGCAATTAAAGGAATTAGACCTGAACAAACCATCTTTAGTCAACCAACACAAAAACTCGATACAACAATAGAAGGAGGAATACCAGCCATAATAGGTACCATGATGGCAAAAAACATGGATATATCGAAGGGTGATCGCGTAACCATGCGCTGGCGCGACTCAAACGGCACTTTCGATGCCACAGATGCTGTTATTGTTGATATTTTTGCAAGCAATGTTCCTGCCATTGAAACGGGGCAAATTTATATCTCCCTAAATAAATTACAGGAAATAACACTGTTACAAGATCATGCAACTACTCTAACCTTTAAAGAGAACAAAAAGGAACGACCACAAATTGATGGCTGGACTCTAAAAACTCAAAAGATGCTAACAGCATCGGTTGACGAGTTAATAAAGACAAAAACTGCGGGTCTAACCATATTCTACTTCATTCTATTGCTCCTTGCAATGCTTGCAATATTTGATACCATGGTGCTTTCTATTTTCAGAAGGCAAAAGGAGATTGGGACTTACATAGCACTGGGATACACCCGTAAAGGGGTTGTTGGTCTTTTCACCGTTGAGGGG
Organism: Perlabentimonas sp.; assembly: GCA_041685855.1. GTDB lineage: Bacteria > Bacteroidota > Bacteroidia > Bacteroidales > Tenuifilaceae > Perlabentimonas. Next base: position 7,490 of record JAWLEY010000035.1, read on the forward strand.
GCCATGTATTCCATTCTGGCGGCTCTTGTTGGAGCAGCGTATGGACTCCCTTTACTTGCGTGGCAAGCCAAAGTAGGCTGGACCATGCCAATAGATGTAAGTGAACTAGGAATGGCAATAGCCCAAACGCTCTACCCTGTGTACAGCTTTGGCTTAGTTGTATCTACAGTGCTAATTGTTGTGCTAACCACTACAATTGTTAGCTACTGGCCATCACGAAAAATTGCAAAAATGAATCCAACCGAGGCTTTAAGAGGAAAAATACAGTAAAAACAAAAAGCGCCCTGAAAATTGACGCTTAAAAAACTATTAACACGAACAATATGATAAAATTCCTAATAAAAGGGCTTCTGCGGGATAAAAGTCGTAGCAGATTACCCATAATTATCGTGTCCGTTGGGGTTATGCTCACCGTTTTAATGAATGCCTACATAAGAGGTTTTATGGGCGATACCATTGAGGTAAATGCAAAGTTTTCTAATGGTCACCTCAAGGTTATGACTCGCGCCTATGCAGAGAATGCCAATCAAATACCCAACGATTTAGCTCTGGTTGATGTTAGCAACCTACTCAACAAGCTGCAAGAGGATTTACCCGAAATAGAGTGGGCTCCACGCATTCAGTTTGGAGGCCTTGTTGATGTTCCTAATGAAAATGGAGAAACGCGCTCTCAGGGTCCTGCCGTTGGCATGGGCATTGATTTACTATCGAAACACAGCAAGGAGGATGAGCGATTAAACCTCTCCCGTTCATTATCAAGGGGACGACTTATTCAAAATCAGGGTGAAGCCATAATTAGCGAAGAGTTTTCCAATAAGCTGCAGGTTAATCCTGGCGACAAGGTAACACTTATCGGCTCCACAATGCATGGTAGCATGTCAATGTATAACTTCAAAGTTGTAGGAACAGTGAACTTTGGAGCTGAAGCAATAGACAAAGGGGGCATTGTTATTGACATTGAGGATGCCAGAAACGCACTTGACATGTATGATGCTTCCAGCGAAATATTAGGCTTTTTTAAAGTCGGCTTTTATGACGATGATGATGCGGTTAGAATAACCAAAGAGTTTAATGAGAAGCAAAGCGACGAGGATGAATTTGCGCCAATTATGAAAAGCTTAAGCCAGCAAGGCGCAATGGGGCAATACGTTAGTCTAACAAAAGTTTGGTCATTATACATTTCAATGGTTTTTGTTTTTGCCATGTCGTTGGTTTTATGGAATGCTGGTTTGCTGGGAGGCCTTCGTCGTTATGGCGAGGTTGGTATTAGGCTTGCCATGGGCGAAGAGAAGGGGCACGTGTACCTCACAATGATTTACGAATCAGTTTTAATAGGGGTAGTAGGCTCATTAATCGGAACTGCATTTGGTTTATTTTTTGCCTGGCTTATTCAAACATACGGCATCGACATTTCTGGAATGATGCAGGGTTCATCAATGATGCTTCCTTCGCACATTAGGGCAAGAATTGAAACATCTGATTTCTACATTGGGTTTTTACCAGGATTACTCTCTACTGTAATTGGAACAATGCTATCGGGCATAGGTATTTACAAACGTCAAACAGCCAAACTTTTTAAAGAGTTAGAAGCTTAATAAACATTAAAAATATAAGCAATGAGAAACTTAATATTAATTATCCTAGTATCTATTGCCTTTACAGGCACATCGCAACCCACCGCCAATCAAATACTCAACAGGGTTGACAATAACATGTCATCAGAGAACAGAATAACCGAATCATCCATGACCATTCACGGCCGTAGAAATAGCCGAACCATGACCATGAGAACGTACTCCGTTGGCGATAAAAAATCATACTCCGAATACCTTTCTCCACCACGCGAACAGGGAACAAAAATGCTTAAACTCGACAATCAACTGTGGATTTACTCCCCTTCAACTGATCGTACCATACAAATTTCTGGTCATATGCTTCGCCAATCGGTTATGGGTTCCGATTTGTCCTACGAGGATATGATGGAGGACAGAAAACTTACAGAAGTTTATAAAGCAGAAAAAACTGGTAAAGAGGAGGTTGATGGCCGAATGGCCTACATACTTGA
>JAWLEY010000035.1:9654-16275 GCA_041685855.1 Perlabentimonas sp.
AGAAGCATCTCAGCCATTTTAATCATTGATAAACAATACCCATAATTCTATTGTTTACAAATGGTTGATTAAAAATTTAATGTGTGATTAAAAAGTATTAACTTTGCACCCGTTTTTCAAACAGAATACTATGATAAATATTACTTTGCCAAATGGAAGCGTTAGAGAGTTCGAAAAAGGAGTAAGTGGACTCGAAATCGCAAAAAACATATCGCATCGCTTAGCAAAAGAGGTGCTTTCAATAACCGTAAACGATGAACTTTGGGACCTTTCGCGCCCCATTGAGAATGATGCGAGCATTAAACTTCATAAGTGGGATGAGGAGGAGGCTAAACATGCCTACTGGCACTCATCGGCACACTTAATGGCCGAAGCTATAGAGATTCTTTACCCTGGGGTAAAGCTTGGCATTGGTCCAAGCATAGAGAATGGTTTTTATTACGATATTGATTTTAACGACTACTCCATCTCCGACTCCGATCTGCCCAAAATTGAGGCCAAAATGCAAGAGCTGGTAAAAGCAAAGCAGCCAATAGAGAGGAAGGAAGTATCTAAGCCTGTTGCCCTTGAAACATACACTAAAAAAGGTGACCCATACAAGGTTGAACTTATTAACGACCTTGAAGATGGTACAATAACTTTTTACACACAGGGCAATTTTACGGATCTATGCCGTGGCCCTCACCTACCCGACACAGGGTACATTAAAGCATTTAAACTACTCTCTATTGCTGGAGCATACTGGCGCGGAGATGAAAAGAACAAGCAGCTAACAAGGATTTACGGCATTTCTTTCCCCAAGAAATCAATGCTCGATGAGTACCTGGTAATGCTTGAGGAAGCAAAAAAACGCGACCACCGGAAAATTGGGAAAGAGTTGGAACTGTTTACATTCTCACAAAAAGTTGGTCAGGGGCTTCCCCTTTGGCTCCCTAAAGGAGCGCAACTTCGCGAGAGGCTTGAGCAATTCCTCAAGAGAGTACAAAAAAGGTATGGTTACGAACAGGTAATCTCCCCGCACATTGGTCAAAAGGAGCTCTATGTTACATCAGGGCACTATGCCAAGTATGGGAAGGATTCCTTCCAGCCAATAAAAACACCATCGGAAGATGAGGAGTTCCTGCTAAAACCCATGAACTGCCCTCACCATTGCGAGATATACAAGCATAAACCCCGTTCATACAGAGATTTACCTGTTAGAATGGCCGAGTTTGGTACAGTGTATCGCTACGAGCAAAGTGGCGAACTACACGGACTAACCCGCGTAAGAGGATTTACTCAGGACGATGCGCACATTTTCTGTCGTCCCGATCAGCTTAAAGAAGAGTTTGTTAAGGTTATCGATATCGTACTATACATATTCAAAACCCTAAACTTCCAGGAGTTTACAGCTCAAATTTCGCTTCGCGATCCTAAGGACAAGGGAAAGTACATAGGTAGCGACGAGAATTGGGAGAAGGCAGAGCAAGCCATTATTGAGGCAGTTGAGAAGAAAGGCCTTAAAACAACCACGGTGCTTGGCGAAGCAGCCTTCTACGGTCCTAAGCTCGATTTTATGGTAAAAGATGCCATTGGTCGTAAGTGGCAGCTGGGAACCATTCAGGTTGATTACAACCTGCCCGAGAGGTTCGATCTGGAATATATTGGCGCCGACGACAAAAAGCATCGTCCAATAATGATACACAGAGCACCATTTGGTTCAATGGAACGATTCGTTGCTGTGCTAATTGAGCATTCAGGAGGTAAATTCCCACTTTGGTTAGCACCCGATCAGGCAGTGCTTCTACCTGTTAGCGAAAAATTCAACGAATACGCAAAAAAAGTTGCTGATTTACTAAATAATTACGATATTCGCACGCTGGTTGACGACCGTAACGAGAAGGTAGGTAAAAAGATAAGGGATAACGAGTTAAAGCGAATCCCATACCTTTTGATTGTAGGAGAAAAAGAAGCCGATGACAATCTGGTATCAGTTAGGCTTCAAGGAGTTGGCGACAAAGGACAAATGACAATTGAAGATTTTGCAAAGCACCTTAATGAAGAGGTGGAGAATCAAATAAAACAGTAGTTAAATAAATTATTAACTAAAATTTTTAGGAGGACAAAGGTATAGCTGCACCAAGATTTAAAAGAGGAAACAGAGCAAACGAGAGCAAACACTTTAAGAACGAGCAGATTCGTCATAAAGTAGTGCGCGTTGTTGGCGACAATATTGAGAAAGATGGAGTAATGTCCATTGAAGAAGCAAGAAAAATTGCCGACGACAAGGAGTTGGATCTAGTACTGATTGCTGAAAAAGCAGATCCACCTGTTTGCAAAGTTATTGACTACCAGAAATTTCTTTATCAGCAAAAAAAGAAACAGAAAGAAATTAGAGCAAAAGCTCAAAAGGTAGTTGTTAAAGAAATACGTTTTGGCCCAAACACTGATGAGCACGATTACAATTTTAAGCTCAAACACGCCGAGAAATTTCTCACAGACGGAGCAAAAGTTAAAGCATTCGTGTTTTTTAAAGGGCGTACAATACTCTTTAAAGAAAAAGGTGAGATTTTGCTACTCAGGTTCGCTCAAGATTTAGAAGAGTATGGTAAGGTGGAACAACTACCTAAACTGGAAGGGAAACGGATGATAATGTTCATCTCTCCCAAAGGAGCAAAAAAGAATAACTAATTTTTAACCAAATATACATTGTATAATGCCTAAAGTAAAAACAAATTCCGGAGCTAAAAAACGTTTTGTTTTAACCGGTAGTGGGAAGATTAAACGCAAGCATGCTTACAAAAGTCACATTCTTACTAAAAAAACAACCAAGCAAAAGAGAAATTTAACTCAAAGCGGGTTAGTTAGTAAGGCTGACACCAAAAACATTAAGCAGTTACTTAACCTTAGATAGGTTGCTTGCTATTTAAATTACTTATTTATTAACAGAATGACTTAGCAAGTAAAGTTTTCGATTAGAACGAAACGCTAACCATTCGCAAAACAAATTATTATGCCACGTTCAGTTAATGCTGTAGCATCTAGAGCAAGAAGAAAGAAGATTCTTAAACAAACAAGGGGGAACTTCCTTGCTCGTAGCAACGTTTATACCGTTGCAAAAAACACCCTTGAAAAAGGATTACAGTACGCGTATCGCGACCGTAGGAAAAAGAAAGGCGAATTCAGAGCACTTTGGATTCAACGTATTAATGCCGGTGCCAGAATACACGGCATGTCGTACTCTGAGTTTATGGGTAAATTAAATGCCAAAGGCATTGAGCTTAACCGTAAAGTTCTTGCAGATATGGCAATGAATCACCCAGAAGCATTTAAAGCGGTTGTTGATTCAATCAAATAGACTTTTTACAATAACATATATATTAAGGGGAACTTCATGTTCCCCTTTTTTTATAAGATATTTAACCCATACTTGTCAATAGCAGTTTATTTCTATGGCCACTTATGATACAAACATCATATCGATTAAGAAAAAATTAAAATTTGCAATCAGAAATACTTACAAATTAAGTTTTCTAAATTAGGGGTTAAATTAAAATGCATAAATTTTCCATTTGAAGTCACAAAAAAATAGCTTATATTTACACTAAAGCATTAAAGAATCGCCATGAATCCATTAAGAATTGCAGAGACCAGCTATACACCTGAGGTAAATCTAGATAAAGACAGAAGTAGATTTGAATTCTACGGAAAATCCTATCCAGAGGATCCCAAAGAATTCTTCCTGCCCATTATTAACTGGTTTAATGAGTATGTAAAGGAACCCAGCCGGGAGACGAACATAATTTTTAAGCTTGACTATTTCAATACAGCATCGTCAAAAAAAATTGTAGATATTCTTAACATACTAAAAGAAGTTCATAAACAAAGGAAATCAATCGTTATCCATTGGTACTATAGGGCCGACGATGATGATATGTTCGAAGCTGGAGAAACATTCTCTGAAATTGTGAACTTGCCTTTTAAACTTAATCCATACTAAATCACCCTGATTTTTTTGAGTTTCCAAACATAAATTCTTGATAATAGCACACTCAACCCTCCCATTACGTCAGTAATTTTTATGTTTATTGCTACGATTATGAAAAAAGTGCATATGACAGGTTTGCAACTAAGAAATTTTGTCATATCTGTTAACGTGTGTTAACAATCACGCATACAATATCATAAGGCATATAATTTGACGTTCACTTTTTTAGTAGTTAACTTAAAAATGAATGTTATGAAAGCAAATAGAATTATTTATCCAATTTTATACTCAATTATTGGAGGACTGGTAGTCCTCCTGTCTTACAACTATGTAATTGAGAAGCCCACAACAAGGACTATTCCCGCACCAAACGATTCTATACCTATTGACATTGCATCTTTCACAACCAGCACAGGTGAGATAACCGATTTTACCTATGCCGCAGAAAGAACAATACATGCAGTGGTACACGTTAAAACTAAAACAGAACACACCGATCCCGGATACTCATTTGGACACCCCTTCTTCGATCAATTCTTCTTTGGCCCACGCCAACAAGAACCACAACCAATAATGGGTTCAGGTTCCGGCGTAATAATTTCTAACGATGGTTACATACTAACCAACAATCATGTTGTTGACAGAGCTGAAGAAATTGAGGTAGTACTAAACGATAGGCGTACGTTCGACGCTAAAGTCATTGGGAAAGATCCGAATACGGATATTGCAGTTCTAAAAATTGAAGAAGAAAACCTACCTTTTATTCCATTTGGAAATTCCGAGGTACTAAAAATTGGTGAATGGGTTTTAGCCATTGGCAATCCCTTTAACCTTAACTCAACAGTTACAGCTGGAATAGTAAGTGCTAAAGCACGGAATATTAATATCCTATCAACAGAGTATAGGATTGAATCCTTCATTCAAACCGATGCTGCAGTTAATCCAGGAAATAGCGGAGGCGCACTGGTAAATTTAAAAGGAGAGCTTGTAGGAATAAATACTGCAATAGCATCAAAAACCGGAAGTTATTCTGGTTATTCCTTCGCAGTGCCATCTTCTATAGCCCAAAAGGTTGCCCTTGATATTATTGAGTTTGGCGATGTGCAAAGAGCTGTTTTAGGAGTAAGTATTCGGGAGCTAAACTCCGAACTAGCAGAGGAATATAACATTAAAGAACTTGATGGAGTATTTATAGAAGGCGTTGCAGAGGATGGTGCCGCAAAAGAGATTGGCCTAAAAAAAGGAGATGTTATTCTAAAGGTTAATGGAGTATCCGTTAACTCACCCAATCAACTACAAGAGCAAATAAGCAAATATAGGCCCAAAGAAAAAGTAGAACTCCTGATAAATAGGAACAATAAAAAGAAACAATATGAAGCGGTTCTACGTAACATGAAAGGCGGCTTTGAAATAGTTCGTTCAAGTGAAATAATTGAAGCTCTTGGAGCAGAATTTAAAGAGGTTGATAGCAACCTTATGAGAAAGCTCGGAATAACCCATGGCGTTCAGATTGTTGACCTTAACCAGGGGAAACTAGAAGAAGGCGGAGTTAAGGAAGGGTTTATCATTACACGTATTAACCGGAATAACGTTAAAACCGTTGAGGATGTTTCTCAAATTCTGCAAAATGCTTCGGGCGGAGTTCTTATAGAAGGTGTTTACCCTAATGGACTTGTAGCATACTACGCCATTGGAATGTAATATTTAAGAACAAAACACAGAATAATATGTTTTATAATATTGCGGTATGCATAGTAGCATACTGCAATATTTATTACTTTTGCGGTCTTTTATCAGATATGCATGTTGATATTTATTACTTGCTAGGCAGGCGGTTAACAAAGTCATACTATCAGTGTTATTCACTTGACATTATTCTTTAAATGCCATAACTTCGTGAAAATTTAAAAGCTTAAAATGAGACAACTTAAGATTACAAAATCAATTACCAACAGGGAGAGTGCTTCGCTTGATAAATATCTGCAGGAGATTGGTAAGGAGGAACTTATTACTGTTGAAGAGGAAGTTGAACTGGCCCAACGCATAAAAAAAGGTGATCAGGTTGCGCTTGAGAAGCTAACCAGAGCAAACTTAAGGTTCGTTGTGTCGGTAGCAAAGCAGTACCAAAACCAAGGGTTAAGCCTTCCCGACCTAATTAACGAAGGGAACCTTGGCCTTATAAAAGCTGCCGAAAAATTTGATGAAACAAGAGGTTTTAAGTTTATTTCATACGCCGTTTGGTGGATTCGTCAATCTATCCTTCAGGCGCTCGCAGAGCAATCAAGAATTGTTAGGCTCCCCCTTAATCAAGTTGGCTCATTAAATAAAATAAACAAAGCGTTCTCAAAATTTGAACAGCAATTTGAGAGAACCCCCTCCCCAGAGGAACTGGCAAAACTATTAGAACTCCCAAAGGAAAAGGTTGCCGATACACTAAGAGTATCGGGCAGACACGTATCGGTAGATGCTCCGTTTGTTGACGGTGAGGAGAACAGCCTGCTGGATGTTTTAGTTAATAACGACTCACCCAACGCTGATAAAACGCTGCTTAACGAATCGCTTTGCAGAGAGATTGACAGGTCGTTAGCTACGCTAACCGAAAGGGAGCGTGATATTATTAAGCTGTTTTTTGGTATTAGCTGCCAGGAGATGAC
>JAWLEY010000036.1:0-16245 GCA_041685855.1 Perlabentimonas sp.
CAGCTTCATTTGAAACAAGTGGGTTTGCATAAAACTGTTTTTTAATTTTTCAATAAATTCTAAAACATGCATTAAAAAATTTTATCTTTTATATTTGCATATAACAAAGCAAAAACTACTTTAAATATGGTACTTTTTAAGCATGCAAATAAGTCTATAGAATTAATAGACTCATTTTTAGACAGCATTGAACAGGGAGGATTAATTTTTAAAGAGGGGGTTAAAAACTACCTGAACCAAAACGAGGAGCTTTTTCGCGACAATCTAAAAACCCTGTCGAAGTTAGAAACTGATGCTGATAAGAATCGTCGTAAAGTAGAAAACATACTATACACACAATCGCTTATGCCCCAACTTAGGGGCGATATTATGCGTCTATTAGAGGTGTTGGATGACATTATTGACCTCGCAAAAGAGAATCTGTATCAGTTCGATGTGGAGATACCTAAGATTCCTGCTGAACTTAACGCAGATTTAATTAAACTAACGGAGCTGTCATGCTCTGCCATAAGTGCTGTTATTCCTGCAGCCAGAGCATACTTTCGTAATCCGGAAGCAGTGAAAGAAAAAATCAACAGAGTTTACTTGTATGAAAAAGAAGCAGATAAACTTGCCGATACAATAAAGCGTAGAGTGTTTCAAGAACTACAGATTGAGAAGTTAAGCGAGAAGTTTCACCTTCGATACTTTACGCTGCACATCGAAAGCTTATCGGATGCTGCAGAAGATTGCGCCGACATGCTTTCAATAATGGCCATAAAACGAACAATTTAAACAAGCAGCAATGCTTTATTTCATTCTTCTATCAAGCGGTTTGTTTCTAGGATGGTCGTTGGGAGCCAACGATGCTTCCAACGTATTTGGCACTGCTGTTGGTTCCAGAATGGTTAGCTTTAAAAAGGCTGCATGGATAGCCAGCATATTTGTTGTAATTGGAGCCGTTTTTCAGGGGCACGGAGCTACCGATACTCTTAACGAGCTTGGTGCTGTTGACTCACTTGCAGGAGGATTTACTGTTGCACTTTGTGCTGCTCTATCGGTTCTGGTAATGACAAGAGCAACGCTACCTGTTTCTACAAGTCAAGCGGTAGTTGGCGGCATTATTGGATGGACACTTTTCACAGGTGGAGATACAGACTTATCGGTCCTATCTAAAATTGTTGGCACTTGGATTAGTGGTCCAGTACTAGGAATTCTCTTTGGCATAATGCTTTTCCTTCTCGTTAGGTTTGTTTTAAGAAAAGCAAGAATTCACGTTATTAAGCTGGATTCAATGCTGCGGTACGGACTAATAATTGTTGGAGCATTTGGCGCATACAGCCTAGGGGCTAACAATATTGCCAACGTAATGGGCATGTTTGTATCCTCTGCTCCAAATTTATCATTAAAATTTGGCTTATTTACCCTTAACGGTGTTCAGATACTTTTTTTTATCGGGGGATTAGCAATTTCATTCGGCATTTTTACATACAGCAAGCATGTAATGCAAACCGTGGGCAGACGAATACTTGCATTAACACCTGAAGCGGCTTTTGTTGTTGTTTTATCGCAGGCGCTCGTGCTTTTTATCTTTTCCTCGAGTACTCTCTCCAACTTCATTGTTTCAATTGGGTTACCTCCAATACCGCTTGTGCCAATATCAAGCACACAGGTAGTTGTTGGAGCAGTTATGGGCATTGGCCTTATAAAAGGTGGCCGAGAGATTAGAACCAGAACTCTTGGCGGCATTGCTCTTGGATGGATTACAACACCAGTACTTGCAGGGATACTAACATATTTTGCACTTTTTTTGGTACAGAACGTGTTTAGCCTACCAGTTTCTTCGTTTTCAAAAATGCCCTTGGCAATATCTAAAGATTCCGAAAGAATGGTAACCTTTGATTTCACTACACCATTCCTAATTATTATTACTCTTATTATATTATCGCTCCTGTTTTTTATATTTTTTCAATATCAGAAGAAGAGTCTGCAAAACAAGTACAGACAACTATATGAACAAAACCAAGAAACTCTCTCGAGAAAAGAGATTCTCAACATAGACCTCAATTGCGCTCATACTCAAAACTCAATTCTAAATAAAGAGTTAATGAACAAGAGAGAGGAATTAAACGATGCCAATCAACAGATTAAAATTCAACGCGAACTTCTAGAAAAAACAGCCAATGAGATTAGCAATCTTCTAAAAGAGACAAGTCTTAAAAAGCGTGACGAAATGATTAAAACGTTGCTAAAGCAGATTAATGAAAACGTTAACTCATTGAAAAGTTAAAACCTACTAAATTGTTAACAATCCACAAAATCAAATTAAACATAGTGGGAAATAGCAATTTATTTATGCAATTTATAGCATAAAAACCCATACTTTTGCGATAATAATAAAATAAAGCAATGGCAGATATTGGAAAATATAATGACCTTAGGGTTGTAAAACTAGTAAGCATAGGATGCTACCTTGATGGTGGCGAGCATGGAGAAATCCTAATACCCCGCCGATATGTTCCCGAAGGAACTAAAGAGGATGATGTTCTCAATGTTTTTATATACTTCGACTCAGAGGATAGGATTATTGCCACAACCGAAACACCAAAAATTACCCTTGGCGAGATAGGGAGCCTCAAGGCTGTATCTGTCACAAGTTCAGGTGCTTTTCTCGACTGGGGCTTAACAAAGGATATATTTGTTCCGTTTAAAGAGCAACAGCAAAAAATGGAAGCAGGTAAATGGTACATTGTAGGCTTGTATATTGACCATGAAACCAACCGTTTGGCAGCATCAGCAAAAATTGACAAATTTTTAGATAACACTCCCCCTACCTATGAGGTTGGCGAGGAGGTTGACCTACTTATATACAATAAAACCGACCTTGGATTTAGCGCCATAGTAAATAACGCCCACTGGGGCGTACTTTATGAGAACGAAGTATTCCGCCACCTAAGCAAAGGGAAACGTATTACAGGGTATATTAAAAAGATTAGGGAGGATGAGAAGATTGATTTGATTCTTCAGAAACCTGGCTACGAAAAAATTGACGATATATCAAAAGTACTAATTGACAAGCTCGAGAAGAACAATGGCTTTATTAAACTAACAGACAAGAGCAACCCAGAGGATATTTACGATTTACTGGGTATAAGTAAAAAGGTTTTTAAGAAGGCCATTGGTTCACTATACAAGGCAAGGTTAATAACTTTGGAAAAGGATGGAATTAAACTTGTTGATTAGTTAAAGGTAGCCCATCAACTTATCTGCAATACTTCTATCATTCTTTAGGTGTGGCACCTTGTTTTGCCCTCCCAGTTTACCTATTGATTTCATGTACTTAATAAAAGTTCCTCTAGGCAGACTGTGAACCTGCAAGGGTTTAAGTATTTTGCCATTAATCAAATCGCTATAGTATGGATTCTTCTTTTGCATTAGTTGGTCCAGCTCCTTTTGAAAATCATCAAAAGAGTTGGGTTGTTTTGAGAACTCTATGAACCATTCGTGACAAGGTAAGCCATTGGGATTCTCAACCAGTGGAGCAACGGTAAACTCAGAAACATCAGCATTAAACTTGTTACTTGCCTCCTCAATAGCGGATTCAACCTCCTCGGCTATTACATGCTCACCAAAGGCTGACGTGAAATGCTTTAACCTACCCGTTACAACCACCCGATAGGGCTCCTTGGAAACAAATTTTACCGTATCGCCCATGCTATACGCCCAAAGTCCTGCATTGGTTGAAATAACCAGGGCGTAGTTTTTATTGAGCTCAACATCTGCCAGTGTTAGCCTAGGAGGATTCGGATCATGAAACTTATCAGCAGGAACAAACTCGTAGAAGATACCTGAGTCGGGGATTAGAATAAGTCCCTGCGAGGGGAACTCATCTTGAAAAGCAAAAAAACCCTCGGAAGCAGGAAACGTTTCAAGATAATCAATATCACTGCCAATCATTTTACGAAAACGTTGCTCGTATGGTCTAAAACTTACCCCACCATGTACAAACAATGAGAACTCTGGAAAAACATCGCTCACCTTTCCTTTACTGCTAGCCTTAAGTATTCGTTCAAAATACATTTCAACCCAAGGCGGAATGCCGCTAATTAGAGTCATCGTCTCTTTAAGTGTTTCCTTGGTAATGGCATCGAGCTTTGCTTCCCAATCGGGAATACAATTTGTTTGGTATGATGGCAGCTGATTACGCTTTACATAACCTGGTACATGGTGGTTTACAATTCCAGAGAGCCTACCTGAGGGAACTGGGTTCTCGTTGTTTAACTCGGGGCTTCCTGAAATAAACATGTACTTACCATCAACAAAATCCGTTCTTCCTGTTTTGTACACATACATGAGCAATGCTAACCTTGCAGAAGAGATTTGATTTGGCATTGACTCTTTTGAAATGGGAATGAACTTTGCACCTGAAGTAGTTCCTGATGTTTTAGCAAAGTATTTTGGTTTCCCTGTCCATAAAACATTCTGTTCTCCTTTTATAACCCTATCTATATATGGTTTAAAATCCTCGTAATCTCTTATGGGAACATTTTTTATAAAATCCTTATGGTTGTTAATATTGCTGAAATTATGCTCAGCACCAAAACGGGTGTCCTTACCTTTTCTAATTAAGTCACTAAAAACGTTATCCTGTAATGCAAGGCTTTTCTTCTCCCATTTCCTAAACCGGGCTGCATAAAACTGTGCCGCTAAACGAACAATTGGAGAAAGAATGTTCATAACAATACATTTTTTCGTACATATCTATTTTGAAAATTCTTCATTATCCTCTGTAAGGAATTCGTTTAAAAGTTCAATATAAACCTGTGTACCCTTTTCAAGAGCTTCAATGGTAATGCGTTCATCAATATTGTGAATGCTCTCAATTAGCTCTATACTCATAAATATGGGTAATATGCCATAAACGGGCACTCCATGTCTACGGAAATAGTTATTATCATTAGATGCAGGCATTAGGATTGGAATAACACCAGCATTTGGATGAACAGCCCTGAGTGCATTCTTTATTTTGTAATACCCTTCCTCAATCTCGGTTGGTGGAACCATCTCGTCCTGTTCAAGAATTTTTATATCAACATCGCTATTGTCTAGAATATCTTCAATCTCTTGAATAAACTCCTCATTGTCCACCTCTGGGAGCAACCTACAGTCGAGTGTAACAGTTATTTTTTGAGGTATTTGATTTGGCGGACCCGGTGGTGTATTTATTCCTGTTATTGTAACAGTGTTGGTAACAAGGGAGTAGACCACCTCATCTTGTCTCATCCCTCTTACAGCCAGAGGTCTAAACAATCTGATATTTCTTAAAACCAACCCTCTAAAACCACCTTCCAGCTTACCTAACTCTTTAAACATATCCCTGGTGGTTTTTGAGAAAGATTCCTTTCTATTCCATCGAATTAATTTATATAACGACCTGATTTTCTCCTGCACAGCATATTTCTTAGGTGGTATGGAGCCATGACCCGAAGTCTGCATCTTTAAGGTAAGTTCAAGCCATAAAGAGCGCTTAAAAGTTGTAGACACGGTAAAAACCCTTTTCTCAGGATCATTTGCAAGCAATTTGGGGATACCAGTTCCACCTTCGCCGTAAGCAACCACAGCATTTAATCTATCCATAAACCTATCGGTAACAACCTTTGCACCTGTGTAACCACCTACCTCCTCTCCTGAAACAGACACCATGGTAACATTAAAGGGGAGATCCTGGTCTTTTGCCATATCAACAAACTTCTCCATTGCCAGCAGCTGCATTACTCCCATGCCTTTATTATCTATGGCTCCTCTTCCCCAGACCATGCCATCTGCAATTGTTCCTGAAAAGGGCGGATAGGTAAACTTATCAGCATTAAATGCGGGCACAACATCTATATGATTAAGCAGAATGATATTGGGTTTCTGCATGTCGAGCGGATATAGGGAGGCAGCAAAATTGAATGTATCAACATGATTTGTGAATATTTCAACGTGAAGCCCCTTGAGCATAGCCATGGTAGCTAAATACATACCTGCATCTTTTTCTGAACCAGTAACTGAGCTGTGCTGGACATAATCGCTAAGGAGAATTGCTGAGTGAGGAATAGTATCAGAATCCATTGTAGGGCTGGTCTGATCTATAGCCTGCAATTTAAGCGTGACAAATAAAACTGTAATGGTTAAAGTAAAATATTTTAGCATAAAAAGAATTTTTTAATTCTATAAATTTGATTTTCCGCTTATTAGCAGATATTTTCGCTCAAAATTAGTGTTTATTAGAATGATGCACAAATAGTGCTAAACACTATAACTCTTATTTTGATTAATACTCAAATTAGTAGGTTGAATATTATAGCAAAAAAGTTAAACCAATTAAATAAAATTACAGGATAATTGTATTTAAAAAAAAGAAGACTAACGGCTTAATAAATTGATTTATAAACCTAACAGAACCTAGTAACTCCCTGAATTAAGCATAACAAGCGTACAGTCGAATACAACTTCAATTCCATTATCGCGGGCTAACTTTAGAAGCTCTGGATTCTCAGTACCAGGATTAAAAATAATACGCTTAGGATTTAGCTGTATGATATAATCTAAATACTGCTTTTGCCTGGCTGGATTTAAGTAAAGCGATACAGTATGAATATTTTTATCGAAAATTGGATAGTTTGCAATGGGCACCCCCTCAACCTCATCTGGTCTGGCGCCAACAGCAACAACCTCAACATTGTGCTTAACAAGACTTTTTATGGCAAGCATGGAGAATCTGCCTGGCTTGCTACTCGCCCCTAACACTAGAGTTTTCTTTGACATTTCAACCTATTTCCTTTGTAAAAGTACAATTGCGTAGGCAGAAACACCCTGCTCCTGCCCTACAAAACCAAGGCTCTCTGTTGTGGTTGCCTTAACAGAAACTGAACCAGCACTTAAACCTAGAACAGCCTCTAATGTTTGCTGCATTTGAGGTATTAAGTCCTTAAGTTTTGGTTTCTGGAGGCAGATTGTTGAGTCAATATTACCAACAATATAGCCAGCATTGTCAATTATTTGAGCAGTTTTCTTAAGCAGGATTTTACTGTCTATCCCTTTGTAAGATGCATCGTTGTCGGGAAAATGGTAGCCAATATCTCGCATAGCCACTGCACCCAGCATAGCATCACAAATGGCATGAATAAGAGCATCGCCATCGGAATGCCCAACCGTTCCTTTAGCATGAGGGATACTTATTCCACCTAGCCAAAGCTCCTGATTTTCGGCTAATTTATGTACATCGTACCCAATGCCAACTCTTATACTACCCATGTTAGTGTTATCTGCCTGGACCGGTTGGTTCAAAATTAAAAGCCAAAGTAAAACGCACCGTATTTGCTAACGGGTTTGCCTGACCTGCTCTTGGCACAAGATAAGCAAAATCAAGCTGGAAGATATTGTACTTAATTCCGGCACCTAAAGTAAAATACTTCCTATTGCCTTTAGTTGAATGCTCGTCAAAATATCCTGCTCTTACAGCAAACTGATTTGCATACACGTATTCAACCCCCGTTGCGAAGCTAATCTCACGCATCTCCTCCTCAAAACCACCTGGGGCATCGTAAAAAGACTGTATCATTCCTGTTATTACTGGTACATCAGGATCCATGCCCGCAGTTATCTCATTAATATCGTCGGGGTTATCGTATCTTGGAGGAGTGGGCACAAGCAATTTATTCGCATCAACCATAACAGATATGGTATTATAAGCGTCCATATCGAGTGATAAACGTGAACCAAGCCTAAGGTTGGTTGGAATAAAATCTTTAACGGCATCATCGTTATAAGATAACTTTGATCCCATATTTGAGATATTTAACCCAATAGCTAACTCGGCATCCTTGTTATCAATCACCAAGGGTGTTTGGTAATATGTTGAAATATGCGCTGCAACGGAATTACCTGCCTTTGCTGTTGGTTGTCCTTGCTGAGCAAATCCCCCTGTTAAATCTGAATGAATATAACGGAATCCGATGCTCCCGCTTATCTTCTCAGAAAATTTTCGTGAGTACGCCGCATCAAAACCAAACTCATTGGCATTATGCGTTTGCATGGTTTGACCTTGATCGTTAGTAAAGGTAATGGAACCCAATGAGAAGTATAGCAAAGTACCACTAATAACCTGCTGGTCATCGAATTTGTAATAACCTGAAAGATAGGTTAAATCCATATCGTTTATCAGATTACGGAGCCAGGGAGTATAGGAAATAGAAACACCCCAGTCATATTCAATAAATGCATATTTTGATGGATTCCAATGCTGACTGTTGGCGTCGGGAGTTGAGGCTGCTCCTACATCGCCCATTGCACCTGCTCTGGAATCGGGGGCAATCATTAAAAAAGGAACGGCAACCCTTAAAGCATTCAAGCCTCCTGTTAACTCCCCAATATCTATCTCTCCTTGAGAACGAGCATCGTGATTACCAACCAAAAGAATAAACAAAAGGAAAAACGCAAGTAGTTTTGTCTGCATAGTATTTAGTAAAAAATTAGACGGCAAAATTAGTTGAAATGATAACAATTAAAAAACAATTTTAGTATGAGCAGGCTATTTTAATATTACTAATTTTTGATATGCTTCAGCAGACTTGCCATTGGAGAGCCTTACCCTTAACCTATAAAAATATACTCCACGGCCAATCCTGTCGCCAAAATCATCATTCCCATCCCAATGAATTGGGCCTACCCTATAGCTACCACTGCCAGGGTAATAGTGCTCCAAAGTTTTTACCAGTTTGCCCGATGGGCTAAAAATCTGTATAGAAACATCAAAATCTTCGTATGGCTGATTATGCTCAAAATAGAAACCTGTAGTTTCTGTAAATGGATTGGGATAGTTAAGTACATGACTCAAGTTTAATTCTTCATCGGGGCTAACAATAAACTCAATTTCATTATCTGAACTATTGTTAAAAACATCCCAGGCCTTAACATTAACGCTATACTTACCAATATCTAAATTGGAAAGCTGATACTCAACCTTTCCACTCTGGTAGCTATCGATATCTGTAACATAGTAATCGTTTAGCACGACCTTCTTTTCTGTTTGGCCTTTTATGGTTGCTGTTAAATCGTGCCCAATTCCGGCTCCTGTTGTATTAATACCTGAACTATCCGATAAAAGAACCATTAGTTTAGGGCTAGTATCTGTTGTTCCTCCCGACACGAATTGCTCATCATTCATAAAAATGCTAATCTGAGGGCCCTCGGTATCATCCCCAGCATTTTCGCTTATTCCGCCAACAATAAAATCCTCGTAATAACCCGACCCGGTTATAAATCCATTTTGAGCAAAAAGGCTAAACCTGCCACTTCCAAAGTTGTAAAAGATATCCTTAGGAATAATGAATGAACCAGAAAACTGACCATTGGTAACACTAAGCCTACCTTTATATATTACGTTGTCTCTAGTTGTAAACTCAAAAGGGGTACCCCCTGTATTTGCCAGCGTAGTAATATCTTTTGCCTTATCGTATAGCGTTATCTCGGCCTCTCCTTGAAAGTCATCGAGCGATCGTTCGCCAGAAACTTCACCTGTAATGGTAACCTTAGAGAGGGCTCTTAATGTGTCAAGAGGTTCGTTAACCGGAGTACCATTAATGCTAGTTAAGTTTAACTCCGTATCAGGTGCGTGCAGCTTTAATGCAGGATCGCCAAGAAGCATGAAATTCCTTTTGTTTGTTCCTGATGTGGCAACCTTTGCTAACCTAAATACATCCCCTAGCCTGTAATGGTCACTATCTCCTCCGTTTAAACTGGCTGGCTTCTCAAAAACATACTGAAAGAAATTTCTATTTAATGTATAATTAGGGTTTGCGTAAACCACCCTTGTAGTTGATAACAAACCTACACTTCCCCCTTTGGGCGAAAATAGCGCATACTCACCAGCTGACATGTTGTAATAATCATCGAACCGGCTAAATTCACAAGTAGCAGTAACAAAAAGGGGTAACCTGTCAAAATTCCTCCACGACTGTATGTCGCTCATCATAAGCACCTTTTCATGCGCCAGCCACTTTGCATTGGCATGTCCTAAATAGTTTATTAGTAACGCACCCTGGTTGGCTCTGCTATTAATTGCATTGGTAACATCGGGGTACCTTCCACCCTGGGATGATATTTCCAAAGGATAGGCATCGAAAAAGATCCTCTCAACATTATAATGCGGATAGTTCTCCTCTACAAATGAAGCTAGCTTGTTGGCATCCCTCATGTGAATGTTATTATCTCCATCGTCGCCAATAAAACTAAGCTGATTTTGCCAGCTTCCTATGGATGATTGGCTTAGGTAATTTCTAATTTTCTGAACGGCTGTAGCGGCATCTTCTTCTGAACCAGAGGGAATTCTTCCTACACCAATATCCAAAAAACCCGATGATTCCCCCTCGTTCTCATCAAGCAAGCCAAAATAATCATCGGTTACATAGGAACTAGTAACATGGAGTGAATTCTCCGATTGGTATGTTAAAACGTAATTTGAATTTATCTGATTATTGGACAAATTATCGTATGAGCCATCGCCAAAAAGCAGCAAGTACTTAGGCATCTCACTCTCAGTGTTTGCCCTATTATAAAACATCCTCATCATATTCCTAATGGCTGACACATCGGGAGTTCCTGAAGAAAACTCGTTGTACACTTCCTGATTTGTTACAACCAGCGTTTTTAGTCCACTATCCTCATTATGTATTTGAGCCAATTCAACTGCCTGAGAATAAAACTGCGGATGGGTAACAATTACCATTTCCGGCTGACTCTCGCCATGAATATTTTGATTAGGCACCTCATCAATTATATCAACATCCAGCGCCTGATCAGGTACAAACGCAACAAACTCTTTTAGCTGACTGGTTTCTGTTTTAAACTGGGCCACACCAGACTGGATAGTAATCTCCTGCTCTTTTGGGGAAAAGAAATTTGTAACTTCCCATATCTTCATATCACTCTGCGCGTTGTCAATACTAAAAAGGGTTATACTGTTACTCTCAACACTTTTGGCATCCCTAAACAATAGCTGGTTATTGTCAAGCGACAATTGTTGCCTTGCGTTAACGGTAATAAAGTCGAGCCAGGCTTTTGCTGCGGGCGAAGGTTTACTGTAGGTCAATTCTAATGATAAATCATTTTGACTATGATTAAATTCGAATGTCTCTTCTGATGCAGCAGCAAAGGAGCCATACTGATAACCTGTATTAACAGCAGACATGGAAATATTCCCAACGGTTGAACCATTAACCTTAACCGTAAAAGAGCTGGAAGCAGAAGACCGGGCGGCTGTTCGCACCCTAACAGTTGCAATGCCTCCCGTAACTGGCCGATTCAATCCTGTGCTATAGGTTCTGGTAGTATAAACATCAAACAAATCGCCAAACCACTGGCGACCGGATTTAATTAGGTTAGTATCATTCTTTTCAATATAAACCAGCGCATCGTAAGAACTACTTTGATTATTATGAGGATCAGCTGGTGGTTGCACATTCTGCACACGCTTTGGATTCTGTTTGCTTGTTGTAACAAAATAACTGATGGATTTACTGTAATCATGAGTTTTATGAATAAAAAACTCATCGTTTTCATCATGCTCCCAGACAACAGGACCCTGCGCATAAAAATAGATGTTGTCGCCCTGATTAAAAACTCCATCGCCACCCTTACTGACCCAAACAGGGATTTCTACAAGATCATCTAATGAGGGTTCGTTATTCCAAAACGATAATTGCCTACCACCATGCCCCCATATAGATACATTACTAAGATTGGACAACCCCATTGATTGCAAATCAGCATACGATAATTTATGAATACCTGATTCCTTTACTTCTATTCTATGCCAACTACCTTGCGACAAAACAGATTGTGAGGCAACCTTCGGATTCTGTTTTGTTTTCATTTGAGATTCTTTTTTATCAACCTTAATACCAAATCTTACAAGCTTTTCCAACCTACCAGTAGTTGGATTGCTCCTAATGCTGGGAATGATAACTTGCAAAAAACTATTCCCCCTACTTTTATAAACCTTAAAAGATGCAGTGCTATTCTCAATATCCTCCATTTGGGCTGACTTCAGGAGCCTTTCATCTAAAGGTTCAAATTTAGTGTTAACAACACTAACATCAATTTGATCAATGCTAGATATACCATTTGATATGCTTATGGTTTCACCATAAAAGGGAATCATCGTTTCCTGATCAGGATATGCAACGTAATTCTCAAACCACAAGTAAGGATTCTGCGATTCAATCTGGTATGAATTGGATTTCTCGGCATCCAGGCTTTCAGCACTGGGCCAATCTATGGAGCGCTCATAAACCTGTCCGTAAAGAATATTTGTTGCAAGAACAAGGCATTTCAACGCTAATAAAATTCGGTACATTCGATAATTGAATTATTTTTGCAAAGAAACAAAAGAATAATTTAACTTTAAACTGCAAAATAAAAACGCATTCTTGCTGTTTTTATTTTTAAGAACACCATCGGTTCAATTCTAAAGTTAAGTATATGAATTATCAATAGCTCCAATTCGTACAACATAAATGACCTTGTGGAAAAGAATATATATTGTAGCCATACTTATACTGACAGCCAACATGGTGTATGGGCAGGACCTGACTTTTTCGCAATTTTTTGCTAACAGGCTCTATCTCAACCCTGCTTATGTAGGTCATCCTAAGCATCATAGAACAAGAATGGTATTTAGGAACCAGTGGCTTACAAGAGAATCTCCATACATGTCGTACGGTGTAAGTTACGATCGATTTTACATAAATCAGAACAGCGGGGTAGGAATTAACATTGTAAACGATATGCAAGGTTTTGGATCGCTTAACTGGTTAACAGCCGATATTTTGTACTCATACACCATTCAAGTTGCATATAATGCTCAGCTTAGAGGCGGCATACAGGCAGGTGGAATTTTTAAATCGCAGAACACATCGAACCTAGTATTTCCAGATATGATTGACCCCACAGGAGAGATTGTTGGGTCGCCTGGTTTTGCAGGTGATAGTAAACTTATGCCTGATTTTGCAGCGGGCATAGTTGGAGAATGGGGTATTGTTTACGGAGGTTTTGCAGCACATCATTTGGCAGAACCTATAGACTCAGAAACAGATGGAGACAAGATTAACCTGTTACGAAAATATACAGGGCACATTGGCTGCAATATAAATTTATATAAGAGGTACCTTTTTAGAAAAAGCCTGACACTTTCGCCAAATGTTATTTATCAACAACAAGGCAACTTTCATCAAATAAATATTGGTACATACATATCACATCAGTATTTTGTTGCCGGATTATGGCTTCGTGAGAACCTAGGATTTTCAAGCCACACATTTATTTTTGTAGCAGGATATCACGACGATAAATACTCCATTTCATACAGTTACGATTTCAGTCTGCTTGAAGGTGGCTTTAGAGGATTAAATACATCGTCGCATGAGGTAACCTTTGGAATGAATTTTCAGTATAAGGAAAGGTCGAGGAAAAAAATTCGTCCAATAAAAAGTCCGAAATTTTAGTTTTTTTCGTTACTATAGTGTTAGAATAAACAATAATTTCTATATTTGAAGTTGGAAAACAGTTGAACCCAAAGGAAAAATCATCAACTATGAGATTAAAGCACAGTTATATCGTTTTGCTGCTTGCCGGAGTTGCAGCATTTTCCTCTTGCAGTATTTTTGGCGGAGGATCAGGTGAATCATCAACAACCGGATGGAATTATAATGACCCAAATTATGGTGGGTTTGAAGTTTTGGAAAACTATACCCCTAAGGCTGGCCCTGGGCTTGTCTTTGTGGAAGGTGGTACATTTACCATGGGTAGAGTGGAACAAGACTTAATGTACGATTGGAACAGCATTCCTCGGAGAGTTACAGTTGCTTCATTCTACATGGATGAAACGGAAGTGAAAAACGTTGACTACCGTGAGTACCTTTTTTGGTTAAGAAGAGTTTATGTTACTTATCCAAATGTACATAGAGACGCACTTCCTGACACATTGGTATGGAGAAGCCCTCTAGGATTCAATGATCCATACGTTAGTAACTACTTCCGCCATCCAGCATACAACGACCATCCTGTGGTTGGTGTTAACTGGTTGCAGGCCAATGATTATTGCCTGTGGAGGACAGATAGGGTTAACGAAATGATCCTTATAGAAGAAGGGTACATCAACATGGACTTACAACAAGTTGATGATGAAAACTTCAACACAGATGCGTACCTGCTTGGCATGTATGAAGCATCTGTTAATAAAACCAAGCCCAGTTTAAAACCAGGAGAAGAGGAAGGAAGACAAATTACCTTTGAAGATGGTCTTCTACTTCCAAAGTACCGTTTACCAACAGAGGCCGAATGGGAGTATGCTGCTTCAGGACTTATTGGCAACACATACGACGAAAGAATGGTTGAAAGGAGAATGTACCCTTGGGATGGACACAATGTTAGGAACAGTGAACCCAAAAACAGAGGTGAGATGATGGCAAACTTTGTTAGGGGTAGAGGTGACTACATGGGTACTGCAGGTGACCTGAACGATGGTGAACCAATTCCTGGACCAGTTAGATCATACTGGCCAAACGATTACGGATTATACTGCATGGCAGGAAATGTAAACGAGTGGGTTTTAGATGTTTACAGGCCAATGACTTTCCAAGATGTTGATGAGTTCAGACCATTCCGTGGTAATGTTTTCCAAACACTTGACACAAATCCAGACGGAACACCAAGAAGTGTTGATAGCTTAGGGCGTGTTCGCTATAAGGATGTTGAACCTGAGGATGCGGCCGATCGTCGCAACTACAACAGAGCCTACTATAAAAACTACAAGGATGGTGACCTTGCTTCAAGTATTGAATACTACGAAGAGGGCGCAGAAAGAGGTCGCGACTCTGACCGCATGTACCATCAGGGTGAAACAACCCGTGAAGACAGACCTCAAGAAGGAATGACAACACTAATTAATGATAAGGTAAGAGTTTACAAGGGTGGTTCTTGGAAAGACCGTGCTTACTGGTTAAGCCCAGGAACTAGAAGATTCCTTGATGAAGAATCTTCTACTAACGACATAGGTTTCCGTTGTGCAATGGAGGCAGTTGGCTCGCAAAGTGAAAGTAATAGATAGCAAAATAAGTACTTAACATAATAAGGCCCCTTTCGTTTAACGATTGGGGTCTTACTATTTCATGATTTTACTGCTAATTAGAAAAAGATGAGTAATCTCACAAAAGTTCATGAGCTGATTCTTATAGGACATACAATATGTAGTGACAGTAGGGAGGTTAAACGAGGCTCACTATTCTTTGCCCTTAAAGGCGAAAATTTTGATGGAAACAAGTTTGCTCAACAAGCAATTGACAATGGCGCTGCACTAGCCATAGTTGATGACCGTAAGCTAAGTGATAAAAAGAACATGCTCCATGTTAATAATGTACTTAGTTTCTTGCAAGAACTCGCAATATTCCATAGAGAGACACTAAATATTCCAGTTATAGGATTAACCGGAAGCAATGGTAAAACAACTACCAAAGAACTAATAAACAAAGTATTATCAACTAAATACAAAACATTTGCAACTAAAGGGAATCTTAACAATCATATTGGAGTACCACTCTCTATCCTTGCAATAAAGGAACAATACGAGATTGCAATAATTGAAATGGGTGCAAACCATATTGGAGAAATTGGGAATTTATGTTCAATTTCAAAACCAACCCATGGGCTAATTACTAATATTGGCAAAGCACATTTGGAGGGGTTTGGCTCAATAAACGGAGTAATAAAAGCAAAATCGGAGCTGTATGCTTACCTTGAGGAAGAAAAAGGGGTGGTTTTTATAAACTCCGAAAATTCACTACTTAAAGAGATTGCTCAAACCTTTAATTTTAAAGAGGTAGTGGGTTACCAGAATGCTTTTCATGTTACTAAAAAAGAAACCCTCAAGGGTTTTCTTAAGTTTTCCATAAATCATAGTAAAAAACATTACGAAGTAAACACCAATATTGTTGGTGATTATAATCTGGAAAACATACTCGCTGCTTTATCAGTAGGCAATTATTTTGGAGTTGATATGGCTAATGCCATTATGGCCATTGAATCATATGTGCCAAATAATAGCAGGTCACAGAAGTTAGAAACAAAGTTTAACACTATAATTCTTGATGCTTACAATGCAAACCCCACAAGCATGGAGCTGGCCCTAACCAATTTCAATAATTTACCAACAAACTCTCCAAAAAT
>JAWLEY010000262.1:0-3693 GCA_041685855.1 Perlabentimonas sp.
GTTCTCAACCAAAAAACCGTAATCATCAGAATTAATAATCTCCTCGCTTCCTCCGTTATGGGTTGATACCACTGGGCAACCACAGGCTAACGCCTCTATGGTTACTATTCCAAAGCTCTCGCTGTAGCTGGGGAGAGCAAATACGTTGGCTGCATTCATCCAAAGCGGAATTTCGCTGTGTGGCCTAGCACCCAGCAACTTTATGTATTCACTTGCATTATGCTGATTAATTTGCTGCCTTAATTTCGTTTCCAAATCTCCTTTGCCAATAATGTAAAGCTGAACATTGGCCTGCCTTTTATGTAATTCAACTACTGCTTTTATTAATGTTTCGTGATTTTTCACTTCCACCAAATTACCAACAGCAAGTATAATGATTTTTTCATTTGGCAGACCAAGTGTCTCTCTAGCCTTATTTTTATCTACAGGATAAAAATTTTCTAAATTTACACCGTTGGGAATAACCTCTACCTCCCCTTCAAACCCTAATTTACGAATGTATTTTGAATTACTCTCGGAAACAGTAATCAGGCTATCAGCCTTTTTCAAAATTTCGAGAGTACTTTGTCGCCAAAAGTTGCTCTTAAAGGGTAAGGAGTAAACATCAAAGCCATGACCTGTAATAATAATTTTTGTACCGTACCTCTCTTTCAACTTTGTGGCAACCTGCCCACTTGGCCAAATAAAATGGGCATGTATTAAATTGAAGTTCAGCTTGTTTTTAACAATGCACTTCTGTGTAACCTGTGCAGCAAAATCGCCATTCCGCACTCTTAAAAACTCTAGCGGAAGCGTAAAATATTTAGGGTAAAAAACGTCAACATTATCGTAGCAATAATTGCGCAATCTTGAAAAATCGTGAAATAGCGTTCGGAAAATTTTAAATTTACTCAGAAATTTTGGAAAGTATGGTGTAGGAGAAATTACGTAAATCTTATTAAAGAAAGGCTTTAACTGGTCAACCTGTGCCTTAACAAAACTGGACAGATGAACATCACCGTAAGGGTAGCCCAAACTAACAATTAGTAAATTTTTATCTTTATATTTTCTGTCCATTAATTGATTGCAACAGTAAGTTTATTCGTTTAACTAAAAAATCTTTTCTTAATACCCAGCCATATTCCCTCAATCTCCTTTTTATAAATTACATAGTAACCAATAAAGGTAAGCGCTATAAGTAAGGCTGCAGTATAGTAGGGATTAATCTCCATATAAATTTTTAAAAATTCCAACAACGATGCGACAAGAATAATACCCAAGGGGAAATAAAACACCTTGTTACTATTCCACTTTATGGGGATAATCCTGCCCTGCACAATCCTAAAAATAATTACCTGAAGAAAATTTGAAAAGAAGTACGCCATTATAGCACCATAGTAGCTGAAGCGAGGTATTAGAGCCCAATATAGCAGGGTGTTTAAAATTAGGATACCAACATTTATGTAAAAAATAACATTTGTGCGCTTGCTAAACATAACAGGAAGAGAAAAAACCTGATACTGAACCCTGAAAATATAACGGACAAAGGTTATTGCTATTAATCCTGCGGAAAGAGTTAATTCCGTTTCGTAAAAAACGCTAATGAAAAGCATGGCAGGAATAATACATACCATTATTATCCCTATTGACTCAGCAACAAACAGGTTCGATATCATTTTAACCTCCTTAGCCCGTTTGCTTACACCCTCCTTTAGGTTTCTGAAAAGCTCGGGTCCAATAGTGCTTGATAATCCCTGAATAATAAGTTGTATTCCTATGGCAAACTTCAGGGCAACATCATAAACGCCCAAATCATCGGGCTTATCAATTAAGAAAAACCTATCGATGTAGAGCATTCCCCAAAAAACCAAATCGGAAAAGAATAATGGACGCGAAAACGAGAAAAGCCCCTTGTTAATTGATTTATTATAGTGAAATCCGCAGCTAAAATATAAATATGAAGCAACACCTAAGGCTGCTGCACCACCTCCAATGGCTGTTCCCTGAATGTAACCCAAAAAGGATAGGTCGAAAAAGAATACGCCAATAACCTGAAAAGCAGAACGCATTAATCCCGATGCAAGGCTAACTATTATAAACGCCAGTATTCTCTTTTCATGACGGAAAAGAGTAATGGACATAACAATAATGGCACGATTCAACCCAGAAATCATCAAAAGAGGGCCATAATCACCAAAATCCTGAAGTTCCTGCTGAGGAAATAGGTTCCCAATAACAGAACCAAAAACAATGGACAGACCTAAAAGCAACAGCCCCCTGCCAAGTATTCCTGTTAATACAGAGGAGACCAGGCGGTTATAATCTCCACTGTCATCCTTATAGTCGTAATAAAGCCTGGCAATACCACTGGAAGTACCAAACAAAATGAAAATTGATGCTACTGATATTATTGATTCGGTGATGGCTAAGTAACCAAAATCGGTTGCTCCAAGCAAACCCTCACCCTCAATTAGAGGATAAACTATAAGTTGGAGAAGAGCGGGAAATGCAGCAAAAAAAGTATAAACTGCGGTTAACCTGAAATGCTCCTTAATATTCAGCATCAATGCAAATTGTTGTTAAACTCTCTGTTAACTTATGGCGTTCCAACCCTGAGCTGTAATTGTAATTTCTTTCCCATCGGGCGTAACTAACTTTGGTCCATCGTTCTTGTGAGAAATATGCCCTACAATGCTTACTCCCTCCATAGCCTTTACCTTTTCATGCAATTCTACGGGAACAGTAAAAAGGAGTTCATAGTCTTCCCCTCCGCTAAAAGCAGCCACTACGGGATCAATATTCATCTCGTTTGCCATCCTGTGGGTTTCCTGGTCAATGGGCACCTTTTCTAAAAATATTTTACAGCCAACCTCCGAGTTCTTACAAATGTGCAGCAGCTCGCTAGATAGACCGTCGGAAATATCAATCATGGACGTTGGAACAATTTCCGATTCGGCAAGCATCTCAACAGCCTGCTTACGTGCCTCAGGCTTAAGTATTCTCTCAAGAATATAATCATACCCTTCAAGTTTAGGTTGCACGCCAGGGTTACTCTGAAAAACTGCCTTCTCGCGCTCAAGCAGCTGCAGCCCCATATAGGCACCTCCCAAATTACCCGTAACGCAAATCAGGTCATTTACCTTTGCCCCGCTCCTGTAGCAAATCTTCTCTTCGTCAGCATAGCCAATTGCAGTAACGCTAATAACTAGCCCTGTTAACGAGGCAGATGTATCTCCACCAACCAAATCAACTCCATACATTTTACATGCTAGTTTAACGCCCTCGTAAAACTCATCCAAATCTTCAAGACAGAACCTTTTCGATACTCCTATTGAGATTGTTACCTGATGCGGAATAGCATTCATTGCGTAAACATCACTCAGGTTCACAACCACAGCTTTGTATCCAAGGTGCTTCAAAGGATGATAAACCAAATCGAAATGGATGCCTTCCAGAAGGAAATCAGTGGTAACCACCATTTGTTTTCCTTGTGGATCAAGCACAGCGGCATCGTCACCTACTCCTTGTACCGTAGTTTTATTATTCAACTTAATGTTCTCTGTTAAATGATCAATCAGACGAAACTCGCCTAATTCATGCAGTTCTGTTCGTTTATTATTATCACTCATTATTTACGAAGATATATTTTTTCACAAAGATAACGGATAATGCCGTACCTTTGCAGAGTTATACATACAAATAACATATAAACAC
>JAWLEY010000263.1:0-3677 GCA_041685855.1 Perlabentimonas sp.
GTCATAATTATCGGTAAAAAAATTCTTGATACAATGAGATTTTTCAAATCCGCAACTTTCATAAAATGACAATATTTTCGGAGTTTCACCTGTTCCAACTAACATTGTTTTATAGCTGTTTTTGTAATAATCCGATATGTAATTTATTATAGCCTTTGCATATCCTTTACCTTGATATTTTTTATATGTTGCTATGTTTTTCAGTTCGCAGGTTTCATTATCTATTGCTACAACAACACAAATAGTTTTCAAGTCATCATTGAAAAGCGCAAACATATCACCACTTTCTAAATATTTGTCAATCATATCCTCTTGCTCGTCTGCTAATAGCAATAAACCAAGGTATTGCTTCTTGTTCTTGGTTATTTTTTCTATTCTCATTTTCTCATTAATATTCGTTAAAAACATTTGAGCAAACTATATTTAATATTAGTTCCTAATGCACGGTTATTGCCTCACTATTTTTAGTGGTAGCAAGGTACAGGTAACACTCGTTAATCTATTTATTACGACTAATAAAATCAGTTATAGCTTCAACCAATTTATCTGAAATAGGAAGGCCTGGATTTGAGTAGGTTGCAATATTTTTCATTCTGTCCGCCTCTGCTATCTTTAAAACATGGTTCATACCCTCAATTATTTCGAGCCTAGCATTGCTGTTCGAATGGGCAAGGAGTTCCGCGTTTTCAACAGGTACCTGAATGTCTGTTGTTCCCTGAACAATTAGTTGCGGAACTTTTAATTTTGAGAGAACCTCTGCAGGGTCGTATTTTAACCAGCTAATCATGTATGGCTGAACACTTGGCCTGAAAAGGCCAAAAAGCTGCATGGTTACATTGTTTACCGTTTTGCCAAGCAACAGGCTGTCGAGTATGTTTTTCGACTCATTAAACAACGAATCGGGCAAGGAGCGAATCTGTTCTAAAATAATTTTATCAATTCGCTTACCTGCTCCAGCAATGGATATAAAGCCATCAGCGCCACTTCTATTAATGGCAAGCATGCCAATTAATGAGCCCTCGCTATGTCCTGCTACATAAACCTTGGAAAAGTTAGCATTCTTATTTAGCATTTCAAGCCAGACGGCTGCATCATCAGCAAAATTCTCAAAAACGATATCAACTTCTTTCTGGTTACATTCGCTTTGCCCCACACCACGCTTATCGTAACGTAATGAGGCAATTCCTTTTTCTGCTAGTTTTTCCGCCAGTAGCTTAATGCTATTGTTTACCATTCCAAACTGATTCCCATTTCTGTCTGTTGGGCCCGACCCCGAGATGAACAGCAGAACAGGAGGGGTTTCAACCTTTTCTGGTTTAAGCAGGGTTCCGTGTAGTGTTACAGTGTCATTCGTAACACGAATATCCTCAGAACTATAAATCTCTGATGGGTTGTTCCCCCTCGTATTTTGATGCAGGAGTAATAATAAAACTACACCAAGGTAAATGGCTACTTTTTTTAATTTCATAGCAGGGTTACAGGTTATAGGCCTTACGTGTTACTAATCAACAGCAATCTCCTTATAAAAACTCTTAATGTGCATGCTGTAGGAACGGAATATATTGGCAATAACATCAATCATATCATCAACGGCTTCTTGCCCTTTCTCCTGCTTTGTTAATTCAACAATTTTATGCAGTTCAGGGGCGCTGGGAGTTTCAAATTTCGGGTCAGATACCAGTAAATCGGGCATAAGTTTTTTCAAACTTTTATCAACCGCCTTTGACCTCTCAGCCGATTCTTTTGCAGCAATCTCGCGGGGGAAGTTGGCGTAATAGTCAATGTTATTTATTGGATTTTGAAGAGCCTGAATGAATGGATGCTCAGTTTTTAACTCTCCATCGTATGCATTCCTTAGTATTTGCCATTGGAATTGTTCCAGTACGGAGTGCCTGTTGCTAACTATTTGAACAGCATTGTTTTTGCTACGTGGGAAGCCAATCATGGCCTTAATATTGGTCCAAATCATTTTTAGAGCGCTCACGCCAGGCAGGGCAACAGAATGGTAAGGCATTGATAAATCGCCCAGGTAGTGCATTCCCCAACCCATAAAGCGGTATCCCCAGTATGGGTTATCGTTTTCAAGAGCAAATTTTGCAAGTGCTTTAAACTGATTAATTCGATATTCGGGCAGGGTCTTCTTTAAGAATGGGCCAAAGAAGAATACTATACGGGCTTCGTGGTAAAATCCCATGTGGAATGGCGCCTGACTACCATACTCAAGGTTAGGGTCGCCAAAAGGTTGTTCGCCAAGGCCATACGTGTCGCCCATAGGCGTATTGTTATCTTCAAACAGGCCAAGGTCAAAACCATAATCGGGCTCATCATTTGCGGAGTATAGAACAGCCAGTGGCGATACCATATCTCCCTCAAAAAGTTCCACATAGTTTGTATTCTCTAAAGAGGAAACATCGTTAAGGGTGGTGAGTTTTGTAGGAGAAATGGGTTTCCTGTCTCCAACTTCTTCAAAAGGAAGTAAATGAAGGTAAAGCCTCATTTTTGCATTAGGGTTTAAACGGATGGCTCGTAAAAACCTGTCAACTATATCATCGGCATTGCCTGTGGCCTTAAATGCCAACTCATCTGGCAGAGGTGGGTAATACTCCATGTTCTCGATTAACCACTGTTCGTGCTGCTTAAGGAACTTTTCTAACTCCGCTTCGTTCTCAATTAAAAAGGTTTTAAGGCTTTTGACTGCTATAGGATCCTTAGCATTAAGACCCTCTATGTTTGAAAGTACAGGATATGCCAATAAAGGATGTTCTGACCATGCTTTTAAACTACTTGTAAAGCATAAACTTAGAATGGATGCTAAAGCAAAAATCTTTATTGTTTTCATGGGAATCAATTTTTTATGCAATAGTATAAAATTTCGACCAACCTTGTATTCATTTTTTTAAAAAATAACGTTGAATTAATACTTACCCTTTTTCGGCAAGTTTAGGTTTTTACCTATTTTTGCTTGCTAATTTAAATGTTGATATTGTGAAAAGCAGATTCCTTTTTCTAGTACAATTTGGTTTGTTTTGGCTGCTGTTCTTTATTTTTTCCCGACTGATGTTTATGTTTTATCATGCCGATCAGTCATTTTTAGTGCCTTTTGTTGAATGGATGGGGATTTTTATTAGAGGAGTATGGATGGATATTTCTTTAGTTGGTTACATAATGCTGCTCTCAGGAGTATTTATGGCTGTTCTGTTCTTTTCAGGTAAAGCTACATCTATACTTTTCAGGGTTTTTACTGCATTAATCCTTGCTGCTTTTATTGTTATAGTGGTAGGCGACTTGGAACTATATCGCCATTGGGGGTTTAGGATAGATAGCACTCCTCTTTTTTACCTGCA
The DNA here is from genome assembly GCA_041685855.1 of Perlabentimonas sp. Classification (GTDB taxonomy): domain Bacteria; phylum Bacteroidota; class Bacteroidia; order Bacteroidales; family Tenuifilaceae; genus Perlabentimonas. The sequence goes on from JAWLEY010000263.1 coordinate 3,345, forward strand.
AACTCCTGCAGAGGCAACGGCTTCTTTATCAGCATGGGCTATAGCACTTTATTTTATTGTTGCTGCGTTACTTTTTTGTGGTTGGTTCTGGTTGTACAGAAGGTTTGTTGAGGCCAATAAATTTGTGAAGATTAGGTGGTGGAGTGTTCCGATTTTTTTATTCTTTGCTGCAGTAATGATAATTCCAATTCGTGGAGGTTTTGGAATTGCTCCAATGAATCCGGGGAAGGTTTACTTTAGCTCAAATGTTTTTAGCAATCATGCTGCGCTGAATGCTGTTTGGAACTTTATATATGGCATCACAAAATCGAGTCACATGTACAAGGACTATCC
>JAWLEY010000037.1:0-14645 GCA_041685855.1 Perlabentimonas sp.
TGGTTTAACGTAATTGGCAGCGTTGATTCGTGCCCAGCCATAACATTTGATGCCGAATCGCCCACAAGTATAATATCTATGCCCGCTTTATCCAGTATCCTTGCTGTTGAGAAATCATAGCCGGTAAGCATGGCAATTTTCTCACCCCTTAACTTCATCTCATGAAGAACGTGGGTGGTTACTATTTTAGCTTTACCCTCGGTTGACATGTTTGCTTATTTGGTTTACTCGCAAATCTACAAATATATAGAATGAAATGTGCATTAATGAGCATCTAATTTTTGATTTTAAAAAAGTGCTAATTCCTTATTAATGGTCTTTTGACAATGGTTTGTGACTTTTTGGCATAGTTTTGCTTTTTTAATGCATTATTGCTGGCAGGAAGTTTTTTTGGTTTGTAAACGTTGTAATGTTCTGTATTGCATGTTTGTAGCATTTTTTTGTAATGACATTATGCCAATGAATAATTGTTGTTAGTGTCAATATATCATCAAAAAACATCATTTTATTAATTGGCATAATCATTGAAATTAAAAGTACTGAAATTATTAATGTGAAACTTAAACTACTAAAAAACATAGAGAAATGAGTAAAATTATTGGAATTGACTTAGGAACTACAAACTCATGCGTTTCCGTGATGGAGGGTAATGAGCCGGTTGTAATTCCTAATAGTGAAGGTAAAAGAACAACGCCTTCAATTGTAGCATTTATTGAGAATGGTGAAAGGAAAGTAGGTGACCCTGCAAAGCGTCAGGCAATTACCAACCCCAATAAAACCATATTCTCCATTAAAAGATTTATGGGAGAAACCTACGACAAGGTTGCTAAGGAAATTGAAAGGGTATCCTTTAAGGTTGATAAAGGTGAGAACAATACACCCAGAGTTGTAATTGATGACCGTAAATATACTCCACAGGAAATTTCTGCAATGGTTCTTCAGAAGATGAAGAAAACAGCAGAGGATTACCTTGGGCACGAAGTGACCGAGGCTGTTATTACGGTTCCTGCATACTTTAGCGACTCGCAGCGTCAGGCAACTAAAGAGGCTGGTGAAATTGCAGGCCTTAAGGTAAGAAGGATTATTAACGAGCCAACTGCTGCATCACTAGCGTACGGTCTGGACAAGAAGAGTACCGACCAGCGAATTGCTGTTTACGACCTTGGTGGTGGTACCTTTGATATCTCAATTCTTGAGCTTGGCGATGGCGTATTTGAGGTAAAATCAACCCACGGTGATACGCACCTTGGTGGTGACGATTTTGACCAGAAAATTATTGATTGGCTGGCCGATGAATTCAAAAAGGATGAGGGGATTGACCTTAAAAGGGACCCAATGGCATTGCAGCGCCTAAAGGAAGCAGCAGAGAAGGCAAAGATTGAGCTTTCAAGCTCAACCCAAACCGAGATTAACCTGCCTTACATTATGCCAGTTGATGGTATTCCAAAGCACTTGGTGCGTACGCTAACCCGCTCGCATTTTGAGAAGCTGGTTGACGATTTAGTACAAGCAACCATTGAACCTTGCAAAAAGGCTCTTAAGGATGCAGGCGCTCAGCCCGGCGATATTGACGAGGTAATATTGGTGGGTGGCTCAACCCGTATTCCTGCTATTCAGGAAGTTGTGAAAAAATTCTTCGGAAAAGCGCCTAGCAAAGGTGTTAACCCCGATGAGGTGGTTGCCATTGGTGCCGCAATTCAGGGTGGCGTGCTAACCGGTGAGGTTAAGGATGTGCTTCTGCTTGATGTAACTCCTCTTTCACTAGGTATTGAAACAATGGGCGGAGTTTTCACAAAGCTAATTGAGGCCAATACAACCATACCATCACGTAAGAGCGAAACTTTTACTACGGCATCAGATAATCAACCATCGGTTGAGATTCATGTGCTGCAGGGTGAGCGCCCAATGGCCAGCGCCAACAAAACCATTGGTAAATTTCACTTAGATGGTATTCCACCAGCACCAAGGGGTGTACCTCAAATTGAAGTAACTTTTGATATCGATGCTAATGGTATTCTAAACGTATCGGCAAAAGACAAAGGTACTGGTAAAGAACAGCGCATTCGTATTGAGGCATCATCAGGATTAACTGAGGATGAAATTAAGAAGATGAAGGAGGAAGCTAAGGCTAACGAGGAATCGGATAAGAAGGCTCGTGAGAAGGTTGATAAAGTAAACGCTGCCGATAGCCTTATTTTCCAAACCGAAAAGCAGCTGAAAGAGTTTGGTGACAAGCTACCTGCTGATAAGAAAGGGCCAATTGAAGAAGCATTAGGAAAACTAAAAGATGCCCATCAGAAGCAGGATGTTGAAGCCATTGATGCTGCAACAAATGAGCTTAACACCGTATGGCAGGCAGCTTCAGAGGAAATGTATAAAGCTACTCAGGAGCAGCAGCAAGGACAGCCACAGCAAGAGCAGCCAACCGGTGAAGGCGAATCATCAAATAAATCATCTGACGATGAGGTTACTGATGTAGATTTTGAAGAGGTTAAGTAAGGATTTATTCCTAAATATACCAAACAAACAAAAAAGCCCCTTAATTTTAAAGGGGCTTTTCTCTTTGGTACAGTTTTGTTATGTCTATAGTTCCTTTATATGCTTATCGAGGAGTAGGGTTAGCTCCTGATCTGAAGGTCTGGGTGCAGGATACTCAATTAATTTCCCCTCACCATCAATTAGAACGAAGGTTGGTATCCCTTTTATCTGGTAACTTTGAGAAACATCTGAGAACCATGCATTTTCAGCATAAAGTTGGTAGCCTCCAAGATTTTTGTCTGTAACCATCTTCTCCCAGTTTTCTTTACTATCATCCAACGATATTGCAATAAAAGCCACTGGCTTATCTGCGTACGCTTCCTTTACCTTTTTAAGGTATGGTATTTCTTTTAGGCATGGACTACACCAGGTGGCCCAAAAATCTATGTAAACAAGTTGTCCTTTAAAATCGCTCAATGAGTGCGTGTTGCCATCTATATCTGTTAAGGTAAACCCAGGGGCTTGCTCACCAGGTGCCAGAAGTAATCGTTTATCCAGCGTTTTTTGAACAACCTCTTTGTATTCATCAGTTTGGGAGTTGGTAATAAAGTGCTCGGCAATATTCTTCGCAACTTCAAGGCTAGACCATTGAATAGTTTCAATTGTTGAGGAGTGCTTTACGTAGTCCCTTATAGTTTGGTTTGAAATTATTGAATCTACAATCTCATACAAAACCAAATTTTTCTCAAACTCCGATTTCTCCTTATGCTCATCACCTTCTAGTTCGTTGTAATAGAGTCTTTCTATATGATTTGAAATTAGATTTGTGAAATCAGGAATGCCAAGATGATTTTGATTGTTGAAATCAACTTCGTTAATAAATTCATAATCATCAGCATTGAATGTGTATTCTTTGCCATTTAGCCTTGCATAGTAGTTAGGGTAGTTGTATTGTAATGATTTTAAGCTATAATCAATACGACTCTTCTCCATATCGTTGAAAGTTTCCTGATTGAAATTTTTCTCGGAGAGCAACTCATTTAGCTTGTTCTTAACGGAATCTATCTTCACATTAAAATCTGCTCTGGGAAGGGAGTAAAGAGTTCTAAAATCGGAGATTAGTCCATTTCTTATTGAGTTTGCACTGTAAATATATGAGTTTATGTTGGCGTTATCACCAGCATATTCGGGAGCTTTTCCGCTTTCATCTACTCGTAAATTTATGGTTACTTCATCTCCTGGATTCAGGAAAATTGTGTTTGCAACCCTATCTGTTTGTAAGGTGAAGTACGCTGGGCTCTCTATTTCAATACTTTTATTGAATTGGCCATTATCATCAACAAAAATGGTGTCGGTTAGGCCTTTTGAACTGAGTAAGGCGTACGAAGAGTTTAGGTTTTCAATTTTACCATCAAGCTTTACGGTTGTTTCTTTCGGTTGGCAAGCAAAGAGGGTAAGGGCCAGTAACCCTGGCAAAATAATTCTTTTCATAATAATTAATGTTTGTTTGGGTTAATTTTTTGCAAAATACGTATTTTCTTAAACGTAAAGTTACACTCAGAAATTTTATTTGCGATGTTCAAATTGATTTATCACTTATTTTTTAGTTATTATCTTAAACGAAAAAGAATCAGATTGTATTGGCGAGTTCGCAAAAAAGCGCTGTTGTTTGTTCGCTTGTTTGGGAAAGGGTAATATAGAATGAGTTATTATATATAGCCATAGGGAAAAAACTATTTAGCCTTCGATACTGGTATAATGGCTTCACAAAAATCTTTCACATGCAAATGATTTATTCCATGGTACGAAACCTTTGAACTCATATCCATTGATACAACAAATTTTGGGTAGTTGTTACTAATTTTTATTAGGTTTCCAAACTCTCTATTTATAGTGTTTTCATTTTCCAGTTTGTAGCACACCTGCACATAAATAATTTCGTTGTTCTTTCGTGCAACAAAGTCTATCTCTTTTGTCCTATCCTCTCCAATTGTAATATGGTAACCTGCAATTCTAAGATGATTATAAACAATATTCTCCAATAACTTACCAATGTCGGCAGCTTTAAAGCCTACCAAAGAATTACGTAAACCAATATCATTAAAATAGTACTTCTCGTTAATCTGTAAAATTTTCTTCCCCTTTAAATCGCTGCGTTTCACATTAAAAACGAAATATGCCTCACATAAGTACGAAAGGTATTCAATAATCATAGCAGGTGACATGGTAATTTTTTGCGATTTTAAGTAATCGCTGACCTTTTTACCGCTTACCAAACTTCCCAGATTATCGGCAATGTACTCGCACAAATTTCTTAATAGAACTGCATTCCTAATCTGATGACGTTCAATAACATCGCGTACAACTATGGTGTTAAAAATGTTCTTTAGATAGTTGAATACGATTTCGTCCTCAAGAGGTAGATTTATAAGGTTAGGCATACCACCGTAAACAAGGTATCTCTCAAAACTTTCGAGGCTACTGCTTAGTTTATGAAAAGTTAAAAATTCAGAGTAGCATAAGCTGAAAACTTCAGTTTCAATAGTTCTGCCACTAAGTAAAGTAGCAATATCGCTTGATAGAATTGTGGAATTGCTACCAGTGCAGTAAATATCATATTCTTCATTCAGATGAAAATGTCTGAGAGCTTTTTCAAATTGGCTAATATCCTGAATCTCATCAATAAAAAGTGATGCTTTTTTGTGAGTCTTAGCCTTTTCAACGTATTCAACCAGTTCGGAGTAGGTTTTAATGAAGTCAAAGGCATAGTCCTCTTTGTTAATGTAAATTATTTGCCTGTCAGGGGCTTGTTGTTTTATCAGTTCGATTATTTGACGCATTAAAAAACTTTTTCCTGTTCGTCGTTGACCAACAATAACTTTAATCAAGTTTTTTCCTATGTAAGGTTTAATGCGGTTTAAATAAATTTCTCTACTTAGGTTCTGCATGTCGTTTAGGTATAGTTAAACACATTGTAAATATATGCAAACAATTTAGATATACCTATAATGCATGCTAACAATATTTGCATGATGAGATTTTTGAAGAATTTTCTTCTAGTAAAAATCGTTATTAAAAACCTGTTAGTCAAGGAAAAATATGTTTTTTATGAGTGTGGATATTCTTTTTTCTACCTATGAGCACTCCAAAATACTTGGTATGATTGGGATGCTTATAAAAATACGATTGTTATTACGACTGAGGCTAAAATCTCGGTGGGGCGTTATAACGGCTACTTTTCTGTTTAAAACTGCAAAAGAATTATAGGTGTTAGTTTTTATTCATTTGCTTGTATGCTAATATCTTTAAAACTAATTTAATATGTGAGCCATTAGTGTTTAATAAAAAAAGCGATTTGTTTAAAAAATGGACTATACCTCTACAATGTTCTCCCTATCAACATACCAAATAAAGCCCTTTGCTGATAAGTACCCCATTTGTGAAATTAGGTTTGTATAATTATTAAGCTGTTTTTTGTGAGAAGATAGTTCAGCGCCAAACTTAAAATCAACCACCAGGGCGTGTCCATCCTTCTCCATAAACCTGTCGGGGCGATAAGTTCTTCCTTCTGGCGTAATAATGCTGGCTTCGTTCTTTACATTCCAGTGGCCCGAGAACCAACTTTTAGCGGGTTCTTGGCTAAGAATTCTTTTTAGCTCGTTTTGGAGCGGTATTTTCTCCTCTCGCTCAGCTAGCCCTTCCGATATCAGTTTCTGCACTGCGGTTTCAATATCGTTTGTAGTAATTATGTTGGCAAAAAGGCTATGCATAACCTTGCCATGCTTTATTGATGAACTCTTTTCTGATGGTTTGGAACTGAAGAATTCTTCCGATTCCATTCGCAGGTTTATGCCCCTAAAAGATTCTCCAACGGGATAACTTTCCATTTTCCAACTATTGATGTCCTCTTTTTGCTTGTCTGTTTTTTTATTGATATTGACAAAGGGTGCGCCAAGAGTAAAAGTAACCTTCTTTATATCATTCTCAATATTCGTATCAGATTTTATATCAGCTATATTCTCGTTGGAAAGAACGTTCCATATTAATTTTGATACTGAGTTTATTTTTCCACTCTTACTACTGCTGTCGCTTTTACTTAATGAGAGTGATACGAAAAGTTCCTTTTGAGCACGAGTAAATGCAACGTAAAGGAGGTTAAGATTATCTACCACTTCTTTCATCTCCTCCTCAAGTATGTAGGGAGCAAAGAGGCTCTGAACCGTTTCTTTAGTAGCATTTATTGGGTATTTAGGTAGCAGGTGGAATGGATTCTCCTCGGTTTCAACCCAGAGTAGGGGCGAGGTGCCGGGTGTTCTAAAGGGCCAGTTGGCGTATGGCATTATAACAACGGGAAACTCAAGGCCTTTAGATTTGTGTATGGTGAGAATTGTAACAGCATTTTTTGAGTCGGGTACCGATAATGATAATTTTTCCCTGTTTTGACTCCACCATTCAAGGAAGCGGCTTACATCTCCTCCGCCTTTACTGCTAATTGAAATGATGTGCTCATGGAGCTCAGCCAAATGAGCCAATTCACCTGTAATGGTAAAAAGATTGTACCTATGTGTAATAGCTTCGAAAACTTCCTGTAGCGGTCTTGTGTTTAGCTGTGCCAGCCAATCTACTTCTGTTGCCAGAAAGTTTGAGGCAAAACGGTTATGCCAGTCATCTTCACTATCTTTATTTAGTTCTGCTAATTCTTTTGCCAGCACTCTTTTTGCAATCTCATCTTTGCTGTTTTGAACCAGTGTGAAACAGGCAATAGCAACCCTTACCACAAACGACGATTTTAGTTTAAGCCCTTCCTGACTTACGAAAGCTATTTTGTTCTCGTTGTTGGTTTGTGACTGGTTATAGTTGAGTAGCATGTTAGCAATTTTCTGCCCATCTTTTTTGGTTCTTACAAGAATGGCAATATCTCCCAGGCGATAATTCTTCCGTTTATCATTAATAAGTGAGGGGATTCTAACTGCTAAAGTTTCTTCATACCCATTATTGTCTGTCTCAAGGCACTCTACCTCTACGTATCCCCTTTCATCTTTAAGGTTTGGATTTTTATCTTGGTGTACCTCGTTGTAGGCATTTTTTATGCCATTATTAAAATCCTGAACATCAACAGGAATGGTGTCTTGAGCATCTTCTTCAATGTTAGCAACATCTTTAGCCTTATCAAAAAAATGGTTGTTAAAATCAACAATGGCAGGTAAACTTCTCCAGTTGGTATTAAGGTTTCTGGACTCTATACCATGATGAGCAAAATCTTTGTCAACCCCATTGGCCAGTATGGTCCAGTCGCCGTTACGCCAGCGGTATATTGATTGTTTAACGTCGCCCACTATCATGCTGAAGTAGCCTTGCGAGAGGCTATTGTCTAATAGTGGTTTAAAGTTATGCCATTGTACTTCGGAGGTGTCCTGAAATTCATCAATCATAAAGGTGTTGAAGCGGGTGCCAATTTTTTCGTAAATAAACGGAGCATCACTCTCCTTAACAAACTCCCTTAAAAGGTGTCCGCTATCGCTTAGTAGCAGGAAACCCTCCTCGCGCGAAAGCTCCCGAACTTTATTCCATAAATCGCCAATAAGTGCTAGGTTCTCAAGGTTTTTCAGAATAATTTTTGCCGAGATAAAATAAGGGTTACTTTTTTCTATGATACTAACAACTTTCTCAAGATTTTGAAATAGGTTCCCTTTAATAACAGACTCAATGGGTGCGAATTGGCTTTCATTTTTAAATGTTGATTTATTCACCCAGGCTTCACCAGTAGGGTCGTTTAGGGCGGCTTGAACCTTTTGACTCTTTGCGTTAGGCAATTCCTTTGATGATTCATCCAGTTCCATGCATTTGTAAAAAATTCCAATCACGCCTTTTTGCCCATAAAAGAATTGGTCTGGTAAAATACCATTGCTGTTCAATGCTTCAATAGCATTTTGGGCTGGCTCCTTAATTTTTTGGACTATGTCTTTAACTAGCTCTTTTAACGATTTTTTTAAGCGGTTAACCCTTTCTCTGTCAGTAAACTTTTCAACCTCCTCCTTGTCCATTAGCCTGAACTTTTCAGAGAAAAGTTGTTTCCCCAGCTCCATTAGTTTACGGCGCACATCCCAACTCTTTCCTTCATCTAAAAGGGAATGACCCATTGATGTTAGCCACTGCAGAAGCTCGTTTATTTGTGATGCAGAATCAAGCAGGTTGTCGGAGGCATGTTCCAGAACGGGCGTTGTGTCAAGTTCGATATCGACACCACCCTGCTCGCCAATCTCCCAAAGGAGCGACTGTATAACTCGCTGTACAAAACTGTCGATTGTGCTAATGGAGAAGCTTGAGTAATCGTGTAGAATTAGAGACAGCGCCTCCCCTGCATTCTTTTTAATTGTTTCGGCATCAATACTTGTTTCCTCAATTATTGTAATCAGCATGTTGGTTTTAATACCGGCTGATATGTCAAAAAGTTCGTTCAGAATACGGCCTTTCATTTCAGCCGTTGCCTTGTTGGTGAATGTAACAGCAAGTATTTGTTTAAAACTTTCCGGATTCGTTACAACCTGCTTAATGTATTCGGCCGTAAGGCGGTATGTTTTGCCTGAACCTGCCGATGCTTTATATACAACTAGTTTTGACATTTATTCTGTTTTTTCTCAAGAAGATAAAGATAGATTTTTTTTGCTTGCTAGCAATGGCATGGTGGTTATTAATATCCTAATGGGGTGATTGCTGGTTTTTGATTGTTGAGTTGGTTAGTTCAACTTATCTTGCTTACATCGGGGTGCGAAATCATAACAATGGAAAGCCAAAACTTGCCTAGGAATAATTGCGTAGGGAAAAGGGGTGTTCCTGATACGAAAAAAACCGCTCCAAATATTTGAAGCGGTTTTTTATAAACTATTATATCGAACTATTATGCTTGCTTAATGGCAGCTTGTGCTGCAGCAAGGCGTGCAATTGGTACTCGGAAAGGAGAGCAGCTAACGTAGTTCATTCCAACTGAATTACAGAACTCAACTGAGCTAGGCTCACCACCATGCTCACCGCAAATACCTACTTTTAGGTCTTTACGAGCAGAACGGCCTTTCTCAACACCCATGCTTACTAGTTGTCCAACTCCATTCTGGTCAAGAACCTGGAATGGGTCATTCTTAAGAATTCCATGCTCAACATAAATTGGCAAGAATTTGCCAGCATCGTCGCGACTGTAACCAAATGTCATTTGGGTTAGGTCGTTAGTACCAAAGCTGAAGAATTCGGCTTCTTTAGCAATGTCATTTGCTGTTAGGCAGGCACGAGGTATCTCAATCATTGTACCAACAAGGTAGTCAACCTTCTCGCCAGTCTCAGTAAAAACCTTCTCTGCAGTTGCACGAACAACCTTCTCCTGATTCTTAAACTCCTCAATGGTTCCAATAAGTGGAATCATAATTTCTGGGAATGCCTTAATACCCTTCTTCTTAAGGTTAACGGCTGCCTCAATTATAGCGCGGGCCTGCATCTCAGTAATTTCAGGGTAAGTAATACCCAGGCGACAACCTCTGTGCCCCATCATTGGGTTCATCTCATGAAGGTCGTTAACCCTGCTTTTTACCTCATCGGCAGAAATACCAAGCTCCTTGGCCATCTCTTCCTGGTTTGCCTCTTCGTGTGGAACAAACTCGTGTAGTGGTGGGTCAAGCAAACGAACTGTTACAGGTAAATCCTGCATGGCTTCGAAAATGCCCTCAAAATCTTCTCTCTGAATTGGAAGTAGTTTCTCAAGAGCCTTACGACGACCCTCTTCGTCTTGAGCAAGAATCATCTCGCGCATAGCCATTATCCTGTCGCCCTCAAAGAACATGTGCTCGGTACGGCAAAGTCCAATACCCTGCGCGCCAAACTCGCGAGCCATGGTGCTATCCTTTGGTGTATCGGCATTTGTGCGAACCTTCATGCGGGTGTACTTGTCGGTTAGCTCCATTATCTTGGCAAAATCGCCGCTAAGTTCTGGCGACATGGTTTTAATTTTACCTTCAAGCACTTGACCTGTTGAGCCGTTTAGAGAAATCCAATCACCTTCCTTAAATACTTTTCCGTCTACAGTCATGGTTTTAGCACGGTAGTCAATTTTTGCTTTACCAACACCAGACACACAGCATTTACCCATGCCACGAGCAACAACGGCTGCGTGGGAGGTCATACCGCCACGGGCGGTTAAAATACCTTTTGAAACGGCCATTCCTTTCAAATCCTCAGGGGAAGTTTCAACACGTACAAGAATTGTTTGGTGACCCTTTGCATGCCATTCTTCGGCATCGTCGGGGAAGAAAACAATTTGTCCGGTAGCTGCACCTGGTGAAGCGGGCAGACCTTTTGCAATAACAGTTGTCTTTGCTAAATCATCAGTGTCGAAAACTGGGTGAAGCAGCTCGTCTAGTTTTTGTGGTTCTACTCGTAGAATAGCAGTTTTCTCATCAATTAGCCCATCGCGTAGCATGTCCATGGCAATTGTTACCATTGAAGCGCCGGTACGTTTTCCGTTACGGGTTTGTAGCATCCAAAGTTTACCTTCCTGAATGGTAAACTCAATGTCCTGCATATCTTTGTAGTGCAATTCCAGTTTTTGCTGAATATCGAAAAGTTCCTTGTAAGCATCTGGCATAACTTCCTCTAATGAAGGGAAATTTGCTTTGCGCTCTTCCTCTGAAATGCTCTGTAGTTTAGCCCAACGCTTAGACCCTTCCAGAGTGATTTCCTGAGGTGTACGGATACCGGCTACAACATCTTCTCCCTGTGCATTAACAAGATACTCGCCATTAAAAATATTTTCGCCTGTTGCTGCATCGCGGGTAAAGGCAACACCTGTTGCTGAACTTTCGCCCATATTACCAAATACCATTGCTTGCACATTTACAGCCGTTCCCCACTCATCGGGAATTTTATTTAACCTACGGTAAACAACTGCGCGAGGATTGTTCCAACTATTGAATACAGCCATTACGGAACCCCATAGTTGATCCCATGCGCAAGTAGGGAAGTCCTTGCCAGTTTTATCCTTAACCGCTTTCTTAAAGCGCTTTACAAGTTCTTTAAGGTCATCGGTGGTAAATTCTGTATCAAGGTTAATGTTCCTTTCTTCTTTTATTTTTTCAATAATCTCTTCAAAAGGGTCATTATCTTCTTTGGATTCAGGTTTCAGCCCCATAACTACATCGCCATACATTTGAATAAAGCGACGGTAGCTGTCCCACGCAAAACGTGGGTTGTTAGTTTTTTTGGCCATTCCTTCAACCACCTCGTCATTTAATCCAAGGTTAAGAACGGTGTCCATCATGCCTGGCATAGAGGCTCTTGAACCTGAGCGAACTGACATTAGGAGAGGGTTCTCTTTACTGCCGAATTGAGTGCCCATGATACTTTCGATTTTTTTCATGGCTTTCTCAACATCTGGCTTAAGCAGTTCAACTACTTTCTCTTCGCCAATCTCGTAATATTCGTTACATACATCCGTAGTTATGGTAAAACCAGGAGGTACGGGAATTCCTATTAGGTTCATCTCTGCAAGGTTAGCTCCTTTTCCGCCAAGCAGTTCTCTCATTTTGCCATTACCATCGGCTTCTTTGTTTCCGAAGGTATAAACACGTTTTACATTTGACATTGTAATTAAAGTTTAGTTGTTGATATATATAGTTTTATACTTATGAAAAGCAACTTTTCTCTGAACATACAAAATTAGTAAAATATACGAAATGGCAATTTAGATAATTAATCATCATATCATTTTTTGTGCAAACGATTCAATAGCAGTTAAATGGGTGGTGTAAAAGGGTTGTGTCGTTTATTTATGCCTTGTAAATTGAATATTTTAACAAAGTTCTGTGGTTTCTTGTTTAAAAAAAAGCTATTTTGTGAAGGGATTAATTTAATAAAGTACAATTTGAAATGAATGTACTAGAGATAATCAGAAAGTTTGAGCCCCAAAAGGAGAATCTTTTAAATATTCTGCATAGTTTGCAGGATGGCCATCCTCAGAATTACCTCCCTGATGACACCCTTGTTCAGGTTGCCAGGTATTTAAACGTGCCACTTTCATCTATTACAGGTATTGTTGGATACTATTCAATGTTTTCCAGAAAACCTCGTGGCAGATTTATAGTTAGGATATGTAACTCCCCGGTTTGTCACATTAATAATTCTGAGGATACTATTCAACAGGCTCAGGAAATTCTTGGTGTGAAACTGGGCGAAACAACTACAGATGAATTATTTACTTTAGAAGAGAGCGAATGCATAGGGCGCTGCGGAAAAGGGCCATCAATGATGGTAAATAAGGATTTTTATGGGAAGTTAACTAGGGAGAAGCTGGAGAAGATTTTTTCAGATTTTCGTAGTAGTATTAAAGAATCGTAATTAATAGTTTATGATTACCGAAACCAGAGTAATACTTAAAAACTCAGGGAGAATTAATCCCGAAAGTATATCGGAATATATTGAGGCTGGTGGGTATTCTGCACTGAAAAAAGCCTTGAATTTAGACCCGTGGGTTATTCCTGATTTAATTGAAAAGGCTGGGCTTAGGGGCCGAGGTGGCGCAGGATTTCCCACAGGAACCAAAAACAGGTTTACGGCTCAATCATGCGAAGTGTGTCAGAAGTACGTTGTTTGTAATGCCGATGAGGGAGAGCCAGGAACCTTTAAGGATAGGGTAATTATGGAAACCGACCCTCATCTTCTGGTTGAAGGGATGATAATTGCTGCATGGGGAATTGGTGCTAATAAAGGCTATGTTTATATCCGCGGCGAATACTACGTATCTATTGATAGAATTAAGAAAGCGATTGCTAGCGCCTATGAAAATGGCTTTTTAGGTAAGAATATTCTGGGTTCAGGTTTCGATTTTGACCTTGAAATAAAATTGGGAGCTGGTTCATATCTTTGTGGAGAGGAATTAACATTACTCGAATCCCTTGAGGGGAAACGGGGATACCCTCGCATTAAGCCTCCCTTCCCGGCAGAAAAAGGTCTGTGGGGCAAACCAACGCTTATCAATAATGTTGAAACCCTTGCAGCTTTTCCTGTACTCATTAGCAAGGGTGCCGAGTGGTATCGTAGCTTGGGTACCGAAAAATCGCCCGGCACAAAAATATTTACTATAAGCGGCGATGTTAATCAGCCTGGTTATTACGAAGTGCCTTTTGGTGTAACCTTAGGCGATATTATTAACGATTTAGCCCAAGGAACGCCTGATGAAAAGCCATGGAAAGCGGCTTTGCTGGGAGGTGCCGCAGGTACATTTGTGCCATTCTCCTTCTCCGATGTGAATATGGGGTACGATAAGTTAAAAGAGCGTGGAGCAACCCTTGGCTCAGGGGCAATTATTGTTCTGGGAAGTGATAAAAAGTTAATTCCTGTACTTACAAACATACTCAAGTTTTTTAAGCACGAGAGTTGTGGAAAATGTGTGCCATGTAGGGTAGGTACAGATTATTTGCATCAGCAATCAGTAGTATTGGCCACAAAGAATCCGAAGGATAGAGAGGCAATTATTGACAACATGCTTAACCAAGCCAGAGTTATAGCAAAAAGTTCTTTGTGTCCCTTGGGACAATCTCCTGTAATGCCAATTGAAAGCGCTATCAGACATTTTAAGCAGGAAATATTAAACGAATAATCATATTTTAATTTTTTAAGATGGTTTTTAGGATTACTAAAGCAGCAATTTCAAAACTTTTTATAGCGTTAATATTTATATTATACTCTACGAATATATGCGCAGTTAATCCTTCTGATGACCATTCAGAGCATGAACATCAACATGGTGAGTGGGAATTGGCATTGGTGGGAAGTGGAGTATTCCTGTTTGTTGAGGATGAGTTTGCCTTTGGAACCCATTTGCATGTGCTAAAAAGTTTAGAAAAGGTAAAAGGGTTAAATGTTGGGATTGGGTTCGAAGCAATCTTTGCAGAACATCTTCACTTTAGCACTTCTTTAGCAGCTAAATACATGTTATGGGATAATTTTGGTATTCTGCTTGCCCCTGGTGTACAGTTTGTTAATCATCAGGATGAGTGGGAAAGTTCACTCAATGCTCATTTCGAACTTATCTATGAACTTGAATTGGGTAAATATCATATAGGTCCCGCTGTAGGATATTCAGTATCTAAAGAGGATATGCATGCATCGGTTGGTTTGCATGTTGG
>JAWLEY010000037.1:14745-16140 GCA_041685855.1 Perlabentimonas sp.
TAAGAGAATGGCTAATCCAAGAATTATAGAAACTGTTAAGAATTATCTTACACTTATTCCAAATGATTTTGGGGTAAAAAAAGTATATCTTTTTGGTTCTTTTGCAAAAGGAATAGAAAAGGAAGAAAGCGATATTGATGTAGCAATAATACTTAACAATATGTCAGATTTTTTTTCTACCCAAAGACAGCTAATGAGGTTAAGAAGAGAAGTTGACTTAAGGATTGAGCCTCATCCAATTAATGAAAAGGATTTTAACATTATGAACCCTTTTGCATTTGAAATTCAACAAACAGGTATAGAAATAAAATTGGATGCATAAACAAGAAACGATAATTATATGCATAATCAGATTGTAATTATATTTTATGCTTATTGATTACGTACAGGTTGACTTGAACCCACAAATTCTCATACTCTACTGTTCATCAAATATATTAATATTCAAATTTGTAGTTTAATGGTAACCCTTTCAATTGATAACAAAACGATTCAAGCTCAAGAAGGTGCAAACTTGCTGGATGTGGCTCGAAGTAATGGTATTAATATTCCCGGATTGTGCTACCATAAAAAGCTTACTCCAACAGGTGCGTGTAGATTATGCTTAGTTAAGGTTGAGGGGGTGCGAGGTTTGGTTGCATCTTGCACACTTACAGCAAAAGAGGGCATGAAAGTTACCGCTTTTGATGAGGAGATTGAAGAAACTCGCCGCTTTTTAATCGATTATCTTTTAAGCGAACACAACGATAAGTTTGACGGAACCTATACCGATGAGTTAAGGGAACTAATGTTTCAATACAACCTTGATAAGCATCAGAATAGATTTTTTAAACCGGTATGGAAAGAATTGGGGTATAAAACAGATGAATCATCCCCGGTTTTAACATACGACCCCAATAAGTGCATAAAGTGTTTCCGTTGCATAAAGGCTTGCGACGAGGTTCAGGGCAAAAATGTACTGTCGTTCGATGAGCGCGGAATACATTCATATATTATTGCTGGTGCCGGCGTATGGGGTAATAGCGAGTGCGATGGGTGTGGTGAGTGCATACAGCTGTGCCCTACAGGAGCAATAGTTGAAAAGCCCAACCGTAGCGTTATCGATTTGAACAAAGTTGAGCGAACCGTTGTAACAACATGCCCCTACTGCGGTGTTGGTTGCCAGATTGAGCTCCTTGTGCAGGACGGAAAGATTGTTCGAAGCAATGGTGTTGAGGGTGTTTCTCCAAACGATGGTAGATTGTGCGTGAAGGGTCGCTTTGGCTACGAGTTTGTTCATAGCCCCGATAGGTTAACCAAACCCCTTATAAAAAGGGATGGAAAATTCGAAGAGGCAACATGGGAAGAGGCGCTCTCGCTTATTGCAACTAAATTTAACGATATTAAGCAAAATTT
>JAWLEY010000264.1:0-3646 GCA_041685855.1 Perlabentimonas sp.
CTATCGGGGCTAAAGAATGTAGTATAATCCATTACCTCAACTTCACCCTCAGAATCGGTAGTCTCAATTTCCATTAGCATGCTTGATGAGAAGCTATAGTTCATATCGTGCTTAACATCATTCAGGCCCATGGCCTGCATCATTCGTCTTTCTAATGCAGAAGGTCCTCTTTGCTTCTGCTCTTGCTCTTCCTGCTCTTCCTGCTCCATCTCTTCCTCTTGCTGGTCTCCTCTTAGCACTTCTTTCGCTTTATTTTTCAGAAAGTTTCTTATTTGCGATTCAGAAACGAAAGGGCTAAATAGCATGGCCGCAACCAAGACTATTGATAAGATTATGGTTCTCATAACTTCAAGGTTTATTAGGTTAATTATTTTTAAAAATATTTTGCAATTTACGTTATTAAAGGTTTCAACCTTAAAAACTAATTGTAAAAGTTTAGTCAATTTCAAAAATATTTTCTTGAATCACTTTATTGCGAGCAAAATAGTAGTGGTGCACAATTTTTGCCATAATCAAAATTAGAACTATCAAGGCGGGTAACCTGAGCCAAAGAGTATCAGTATTTATAAAAAGCACGAAAAGCAGTGGTATTGGAGCAATTAGGATGGCTTGGCTCTTAGCAAACTTTGGATTTTTGTAAACCTCAACCTTAACATTCCTATCGGTTTTAACATCTATCAGCTTACTGCCAACCCACGGAGCTTTTACGTAAAGCTGAACCTTCTTGGCATTAACTTCAATCTCCAGAGTATCGTTCTGCCCCAGCTTCCCTAGCATTTCGTTATCATTATATATTAGGATGTTACTCTCGTCGTAGTACTTTTCCTTCGCTTTAGGTCGATAAATAATTAGCTTACGTGTTTCCATACCCAAAAGCCCTAAAATTTAAAGTAGATAAATGGCTGCAAGTCGGCCGATTTAACCTGAAATATAACAATAGCCAATGCAATAATTATAAGTGCTTTTATAATAAGATGCGATTTAATGAACAGACCTCTATAGTACTCCTTCCATTGCACGGGAAGCCAATGAATTAGAAGTGCCATTACCATAAGGCTAATTACCGGTGCGTACGAAGATATTACACTGGCAAACGACTGCCAACCAAAACGAGTGGTAATCTGCCTTATCATATCGGCTGCCTTTGCCATGCTATCGGCACGGAAAAATATCCACGATAAGCATACAATATGAAAAGTAACAAACGCCGATAGGAACCTTCGCCATTTTGCAGATTTCTTTTTTGCTGGTGGAAAGATTTTCCCCCATAATTTGTGCAATGCCAATGAAACCCCGTGAATACCGCCCCAAATAACGAACCTGAAATTAGCCCCATGCCACAAACCTCCCAGAAGCATAGTAACCATAAGGTTTACGTAAGTTCTAACTTCACCTTTCCTGTTACCACCTAGAGGTATGTACAAATAATCGCGAAGCCACGACGATAACGAAATGTGCCAACGGCGCCAGAAATCGGTAATATTTATTGCTTTGTAGGGAGAGTTAAAGTTGATTGGTAGTCTGAACCCCAAAAGCAATGCAACGCCTAGGGCCATATCAGTATATCCAGAAAAATCGCAGTAAATTTGAACGGAATAGCCATAGGTTGCCAACATGTTTTCGAAACCTGAGTAGCTTAAAGGACTTTGAAAAACTCTGTCAACAAAGTTTAGGGAAATATAATCGGAGATAATAACCTTCTTTATCATCCCATTAATTATTAGAAAAACTGCATGGCCAAACTCCCTCTTCGTTAAGCTGTACTTTCGGTATAGCTGTGGAATAAACTCAGCAGCCCTTACAATGGGCCCAGCCACCAGCTGCGGAAAGAAAGATACGTAAAATCCAAAATCGATTATATTGGTAACGGGCTTAACCTTTCGCCTATAAATATCAACCGTATAGCTTATTGTTTGAAAGGTAAAGAAGGATATCCCAACTGGTAGCACAATTGATGTTACATCAAACGATGCCCCAACAAGTATATTTGCCCAATGAGACAGGAAGTTGAACACCTGATAATCGGCTCCAAAGGCAGCATTAACCGTATCAACAAAAAAGTAGCTATACTTAAAAAACGAAAGAACGGAAAGGTTAATAAAAACGCTAATAGCAACAAAAACTTTTCGTTTCCATTTTATATCGGATTTCGATATAAGTAAACCCAAAGTATAATCGCATACTGTTGAAAATATGAGTAGTATGAAGAAAAGCCCGCTTGATTTGAAATAGAAAAACAAGCTGAAAAGTAACAGGTAAGAACTACGGGCCAAGCGTTTTTTGTAAACAAGCGAATAACCCAGTAAGAGGATTGCATAGAAAAGCCAGAACGAACCCTCGGTAAAAATCAACGGACGGGCATCGTTGTACGATAAGAAAACTTTTATATGCTCCCAAATACTACTCATCTACAAACATTTGTTCTCTTTCTATTTTGGCCGGATTTGCGCCAGTAAACTTAAGCAACGCATCAAAAAGAAGGTTGCCTTGTAATTTATAGCCCTTACGGTTTAGGTGGAGTTTATCGGGTGCTGATAGCCCTGCCTGATACCACTTCTCAATGCTTCCATCGCCTCCCATAACCTCATAAAAATCCCATACACCACACTCTGTCTGCTTAGCAACCTTTTTTATGTCGTGCTGTACTTTTCTTAACATAGGATTAGTTTTCTGCTTATCTACCAAATGATTCCCTGGGGTTGATAGGATAATTATGGGATTTCCCTTAGATTTTTTCACCCTACTTACGAGCTCTTTCAGGTTGCTCCTAAAGTGTGATGAACTAAAGCTATTGTTGTATGCATCGTTGGTTCCTATTGATATTATTACAATCTGAGGGTTGAGCAAGGCAAGTTGCCGCTCAAAATTTGACGATTTCAAGAAAGTGGTAACCGTTGCACCATTTACACCTGCCGCATGGTATTTCACTCTTGATTTTGAATTGATTAAATTGAAACCATACAAATTAAACACATCTTCCTGATTATCTTCCCAGTTTATACCAACCGAAAAATTACTTAAAGGCCTAGTAAACTGGTATGTAACCGAATTTAAGGATTGATGGACAAGTTCTGATTCTTCCTTCAAATACGGAATTACTGAGCTATTGGTGCAATCGTAAAAAATATTAACCATATCAAAAGTCTGGTATAATGACCATGGTGAATTTAAGCTTACTTCAAACTCGCTGGCAGTTTCAGTAGTTTGCATAGAGATTCCTGCAACGCCCAATTTTGGGTTATGGCCGTCTCCTATCCTATTGCGTTTCCAAATACCACTCCATGTTACTTTATAATCATCGGGATTATTAGAGCCGATAATGTGGTATGGAAATGTAAAACCTCTTGCTGAATAATTCCTATCGAGCCAAGATGACAATAACCTTCTGGTTTCACCCGTAAAAAAATCGGCCTGTATATGTGAGTCTCCAATATGTAGAATTTTTAATGGCGCATCTCCCTTTTCAACCCTACTCAAACATTCCTTTAAATCTCTTTCCTCTTGGTCAGAAGTAAAAACAATATGATTCTTGTCCAGTCTTAAAAATTCATACTGTTTATAATACTCACTAATATCCTCCTTAGCAATATATTTTACAGGCAATAGTATAAGTATTGCTACAAGAATTATAACGGTTAAAATTGCC
>JAWLEY010000265.1:0-3630 GCA_041685855.1 Perlabentimonas sp.
CCTTAGCTTCTGCCAGGGTGCGGGCTTCGGCCTCTTTTCTTATCCTTTCTTCCTCAGCCTTGCGAGCCTCTTCCTCTGCCTTACGGCGGGCTTCCTCGGCCAACCTAATCTTCTCTGCTTCCTGTTGTCGGAGTTCCTCCTCACGCTTGCGTTCTTCCTCTTTCTTACGAGCTTCCTCCTCAGCACGTTTTCGAGCCTCCTCTTCTGCCTTACGCTTGGCCTCCTCAGCACGTTTACGCTCATCCTCTTTGGCTTTGGCCTCTGCTAATGCTCGTGCTTCGGCCTGTTTCCTCAGTTTTTCCTGCTCTGCTTTGCGAGCTTCCTCCTGGGCTTTACGACGAGCCTCCTCTTCTTCTCTTCTTTTCTTGGCTTCGGCTTCAACTCTAGCCTTCTCTTCTTCAATTTCTTTTTGCCTAATATCCTGAGCTATTTGTTTCTCCTCATCCCTAACTTGTTTCCGGAATTTCGCGGAGTAATCAGTATCGTAATCAAAATCATTTACTCTGTCATAGTATTTGATTTTCCCAACAGGATTTTCGTAAACCTTAATGGCTCCTTCTTCGGTTTGGGGCTCAAGGTCAACCTCAAATTCTATTATATTATTTCTATTTTTGGGGAAATCGTCAGGAACATGAGTATTGATATTAATTTTTTTTGTAACATATTCATTCTTTTCAAAAGAAAGTATGTAATCTGCGCCAAAATCAAGCTTCACTTCAAAGCGTCCCCCTCTTCCCGATGGAGTTGTCTGAACTTTTGTCCCATCTTTATATAAAACAATTTCAGAACCATCAGTATTCCCTTTGCTTACTCTAATTCTTCCGTACACATCAAGTACTTGAGAAAAAGTTAAATAGGGGGATAGTATTATGATTAGAAAGATAAATAACCGAGAGGCAATCCTCCGGATATCTAGCTTTGCATAACTCTGTTTATTTCTGTTAAATTGAATCAATATTCTTAATATAAGGTTATTCAGACAAAAGACTTAATACAATTACCTATTAAAATATGTATACAACAAATCTATACTCTTGGTTTGTTTTATACAAGAAGGTTTATCAATAAAATTGATGTGTTAATCGAATTTTACAAACTTTTCTTAACAATTACAGCTTCCTTTAAATTGTCTAAAGGTTTTTCTGGTACAAAATCAATATAAAACATTAAACGGTCAATAAATTCGCCAAGTATTAAAAAACTCACAAAAATCCAACCAAATTCAAAATCTTGACGAGATAACAGTAAAAAAGGGACTAAAAAGCCAATGCTCAATCTTAACAAAGAAACCGTAGCGGTGGAAACTCTTTTATCGAAACCATTCTTGTAGGCTCTAGCTATAAACAACATTGTTTTTATTGCTAGTAAGGCTATGAGGACATTCCATGAATGTAAAAACATTGCAGAAAATAAAATTGCAGTAATAATTGTATTCGCACTATTAATGTAAGGGGAATTCCCCTTTTTTGTAGTATAATAAAGCATCTCTACAGCACCAAGAAAACAATATCCTGCAATAATTGCAATAATGATTAACACTTTTAACTGTAAAAGCAAAGCTAGGGTTCCTATCCCCATAAAAATACCGAATAGCAATATTTCTCTACTAAGCCAACTGCTTCTAATATTACTAACCGACTTATAAGACCTTAAGGGCTTGCCTAGATGAAAGGTGCTAAACAATATGGCAATAATACCAAGTCCCATAAAAGCCCATAATGGCACAGTTACAATGGGTTTTAATGCATACGTGGTTAACAAACCAACCAAAAAACTTCCGATAAATGTAAAAACAGCCAAAGGCAACTCGGGTAAAATGCTTTTTAAACTATACCTTTTAGCATAATATTTTTGAATATCTGTGAATTCAACACCTGCTGCATTGCTATCAATTGTTGGAATACTATGGATTACTGATTCATTCTTAACTATTATTCGCGGATAAATATGCCTAAAAGTGAGCCCTGCTGTTTGAGGTGAAGAAACCACTGGTATTTCACCAAAAGTAAGGGCGCCGGTTGGACAGCTGGTTGTGCAGGCAGGTTCCATACCCTTTTTCAACCTATCGTTGCAAAAATTACATTTTTCAACCAAGCCAGTTTGGGCATTATACTTTGGCGCATCAAAAGGGCAAGCCCATGTGCAATACTTGCAACCAATGCAGGCTTGATTATCATGAATTACAGCATTAGTCTCATTATCGAATGAAAAAGCATTTGCAGGACAAGCTTCAAGACAAGGAGCCTCTTTACAATGATTGCATGCAATGGAAAGATTAACAAAGCCTAAAAGAGGTAACTTCTCCTTGTTAAAATGCTTTACCTGTCTCCAAGCCATTGGAGGTTGAGTTTTGTTCTCCAAAACACACGCAACCACACATGCGTGGCAACCAACACATTTACTGTAATCAAAGATAAAACCCTTAGTGGTTTCCATTAAAAATGGATAATTAATTAATACTCTCTAAAGCGCTATCTATTAGCCCAATCAAATAATCTACATTCTCAATTCCAACAGATAGCCGAATCATTCCAGGGAAAGGGTACTTGTCTCCCCAAACAGGCTCAATAGGCATTAAAATTGTATCAGCATCACCAAGAGTAGGAACCAGCGGTATATGGTGTTTTAAATGCTCAATAAACTGATTGCAGTTCTTTTGTTTGGCTTCAAATGTATCTCCAGTAATATCGAAGGTGATTATGGAGCCATAGCCCTTTCCATTAAAAAGTTTTAAAGCATTTTTATGGGTTTCATGGGTTTCAAGTCCAGGGTATAATACTTTCTCAATCTTATTATGATTATCAAGGAATTGAGCAAGAATAAATGCATTTTTGCAATGCTTTTCAAAACGAATTTCGAAACTTTTCAGCTGCTCACAAAGCCTTGCTGCATCATCGGGGGAGAGCATGTGCCCTACCAACTTCCTATACTCCAATGCCTGTTTCTCTAAATCAGGTGAATTACCTAATACTGCACCTGCAGAAATTGTACCATGACCAGCCAAATACTTTGTTACGCTGTGGACTACCAAATCAGCACCACTCTCTAAAGGTTTCCATAGGTACGGGGTTGCAAAGGTGTTATCAACAATAACCTTTGCACCATGTTTTTTTGCAGCATCTATAAAAGCTTCTGCATCGAGAGCAATTAGCATGGGGTTAGAGATTGCCTCGAAAAAAACTACCTTTGGCTTTTGCTCGGCCAACACCCTTTCGAAGTTTGATAAGGAGTACTCGCCATCATCAGGTTGAAAACGACAAACATTTAACCCTCTCCTTTTTACTAAAACATTATCAATAAAATGGTTTGTACCACCGTATATCTCTGAAAAGAATAGGAACTTATCGTTGGAATCTTTTTGTTGAAATATTGATAGTGCTACGTCAATAGCAGCAAGGCCAGACTGAGTTAGCAGAGCCCAATCGCACCCCTCTATATCCAACAGAATATCCTCAGCTGCAGCAACATTAGGATTTCTGTAACGACCGTATATGAATAATTCAGGATTACGAGGATAATCTTGCTCTTGCTGAAAAGCCTTCTTCATGGTTGGTATATCAACCAAGTGAAAACCTGTATCTCTATAAATGGGAGTTCTTGTAGAGAGGGGACTCTTTCTCTTCATAACAT
>JAWLEY010000266.1:0-3628 GCA_041685855.1 Perlabentimonas sp.
TTGCTGCTTACAGCAATTATTGTATTGTTTTACACTGTGTTAGGAGGTTTTCTTGCTGTAAGTGTTACCGATACTATACAAGGATTTATAATGATATTCGCATTGGTAATACTCCCAATAATTACCATTGTACATTTGGGCGGTTTTGCTGAGTTTTACGAGCAAGCCTCCCAAATAGCCACAAAAGGTGGAACTTATACAAGTGCGTTTGCTTTGTCGGCTGGGGCGCTAGTTGGGTTTCTTGGCATTGGATTAGGCTCAGTAGGAAACCCTCACATTATTGCACGTTATATGTCAATTAAAAATGTTGCAAAGCTAAAAATGACAGCAATGGTAGGGACAGGGGCGAATATTATAATGGCTCTGGGAGCCATAGTAACAGGTATGGCTGGTAGAATTTACTTCCCTGATGTAAATTTTTTACCTGCTGCAGACCCTGAAAACCTCTATCCCACTTTAGCAGGAGAGCATCTGCATCCAATTATGTTTGGTGTGGTAATTGCATCAATTTTTGCAGCTATCATGTCAACTGCAGATTCTCAGCTTCTTGTAGCGGCATCCGCGCTGGTACGTGATATTTATGAAAAAATAATTTACAAGCACAAGAAGCTAACCCAGCAAAAACTTGTTTTTATGAGTCGTTGGTTTTTAGTAATTCTTGTAGTTTTAGCTTTACTATTAGGTTTTTTGGCAGAGCAGCTGGTGTTTTGGCTGGTGCTTTTTGCATGGGCTGGTCTGGGAGCAGCTTTTGGACCCACATCAATTTTGGCCCTTTATTGGGAAAAGACAACCCGCGCAGGAGTTATTGCAGGAATTATAGTTGGTGCAACTACTGTTATTATATGGAATCAGGTTGATTTTCTTAAGGACGCAATATATGAGCTGGTTCCAGCATTCATACTAGCATTTATAGTAACTATTATTGTAAGTCTGTTTACAAGTAAACCTGTAGATACTAACAGAATGTTCCGAAGCATGGAGGGTAAGGAGGAAAATTAAGAGTAGTTTTGATAAAAGTAGTTTTTGCTTTGATGTAAAGTCTGTTTCCCATATTGCAAAGTGAATTGTGAAGTAATATCTTTGTGTTAACAATACCTTTTAATTCACCAAAATGAAGCACTCATGTTTTATGTTCTCTCCTTTCATGAGTGTTTTATAAACTAAAATTCAAAAAGATGAAGAGAATATACCTTGTTGTGCTATGCACGCTGCTTTTTAACTCAGCACATGCTCAACTTTTTAAAATTGCAGGACAGGATGTTGGTTTCGTATATTTTGGACCAAAGGTTGGAACCAATTTCTCCAAAATCTCCAACATGGATCAAACAGGACTAGATGTGTCCAACAGGTTGGGATACCAATTTGGAGGCGTTGCAGAATTGGGGTTAACCAATATGCTTTCGTTTGAAACTGAGCTTGTTTTTACATCAAAAGGGATGGCCGATGATTTTTCTGCTATAAGAGTTAACTACCTGAGTGTTCCTCTGCTTGCAAAATTCTCATTTAACATGATGGGGCTTTCTCGTGTATATGCCACAGGTGGAACCTACAACAACATCAGAACCAATGCTAAGTTAGTATATAATGAGGAGTTTGGTGAGCCTATTGACGAAACGCACCATTACACGGTTATTGACTGGGGCCTTTCTGTAGGTGCAGGTGCTGGTTATGATATTGGATACGGACTGCTATGCTTAGATTTGAGGTACGATTTGGGTATTGTTGATGTTGAAAAGGTTAATGTAACAGAAAAGAATAGAAACCGTTCTTTTGGCATTGCGCTTACTTTTAAGTACGATGCTGTTGATTTGTTCCTTCGCTTAAGGAAACAAAAACTTGAACCCGAGGCATAGTTTATTGTTACTTCTTTAAAACCATTATGATATTAGTTATAGCCGCAACAAATACTGAAATTAAACCCCTTGCTAAAAGCGAGATTAGTGAGGGAGTAGTAGAATCATTATCAGGCTTTAAGAATGCTGATATACTTGTTACCGGAATAGGTGTTGCCGCAACAACGTTCCATCTAACAAAAGCCCTATCAAAGAAAAAATACAGCCATGTTATTAATCTGGGAGTTGCAGGAACTTTCAATCCTGAGTTATCTATTGGCGATGTGGTAAGGGTTGAGACAGATACTTTTGCCGATTATGGAGTTGATGATAGTGGTGTTTTTAAAACCCTTTTCCAATTAGGTTTATCCGACCCAAATATGAATCCTTTTACCAATGGCTGGATGAATTGCAACTTTAGCAATACATTCTTAACGGATTATATTCCTGCAGTTAAAGGTGTAACGGTTAGCATGGCTTCAGGTTCTCAGGAAAGAATAAACCAGATTAAAACCAGGTTTAATCCTGATATTGAGACCATGGAGAGTGCCGGCGTATTTTTTTCTTGTTTAATGTATGGTGTCCCTTTTGTTTCCTTAAGAGGGATTTCGAATATGGTTGAGCCAAGAAATAAGGAGCGATGGAATATTCAGCTTGCAGCTGATAATTGTTGCTCTGCGGCAAAACTGGTTCTTAAAAATCTGTCTATATGAATTTTAACCTCTCTTTCTCTACCTGCCCCAACGATACTTTTATATTCGATGCATTAGTTAACAGGAAAATTAATACCGGGTCGTTTTCGTTTAATGTGACATTGGCTGATATTGAGGAGTTAAATAACCTTGCCTTAAATACAGAGGCCGATGTTGTTAAAATTAGCTATGCGCTTTATCCGTTTATTAGCGCAAACTATCAGCTGCTTACTTCCGGCGGGGCTTTAGGAAGGGGAGTAGGACCGTTGGTTATTTCTAAAAGAAAAATTTACCCCGATGAGATTGAGTACACTAAAATTGCAATACCTGGGAAACATACCACTGCCAATCTGCTTTTTACGCTCGTTTTCCCTAAAGCAGAACAAAAATCGCTTTATCTTTTTAGCGATATTGAGGATGCAGTGTTATCAAACGAGGTGGATGTAGGGGTAATAATTCACGAGAATAGATTTACTTACAAGCAAAAGGGGCTTAGCAAAATTATTGATTTAGGTGAGCACTGGGAGGAGAATGTTGGTTTGCCCATTCCCTTAGGTGGCATTGCAGTAAGAAGAGACTTGCCAAATGAGATTAAGGTTGGTATTAATAACCTTGTTCGTGATAGCGTTATTCACGCAAATCAGTTTCCGGAGGATACCTATGGGTATGTAAGGCAGTTTGCAAAAGCTATGGATTTGGAGGTTATGAAGAAGCATATTGGTCTGTACGTTAACCCTTTTTCACTTAATTTAGGAGAGGAGGGCATAAACTCCGTAAATACTCTTATGACTAAAGCGAAAGAAGCCGGTTACTACAAAAGTTCAGATTTAACCGAACCAATTTTTGTAGATAACCATTAATATCTGAGTGTTCGACTCTGTATTTTATTCCCAATACTGAAACTCTCCAAAACTATTAGAATGCTTTTTAGAGTATAAGTAGTTTATAATTATTAGCACGTAATTATCAGGATTTACAATATGCTCATTCATAAGTGATGGTTTAAACAAGCCGATAGAAGTACTTGTTTTGAGTGATTATCCATGTAAAATCTATGAATGTTTGACAAACAGCACTTTATTGTTGATAAGTTTTAAACATTTT
>JAWLEY010000267.1:0-3614 GCA_041685855.1 Perlabentimonas sp.
TTGATTAATAATTTTTCAGGCATACTAGGGCTATAAGCTTAATCAACCAAATCGAATCGTTTACCAACAAGTTATGGCTGTTGGTAAAAAATAAAAAGATGTTTTAAAAAAATGCCTGTAACACAAATTTTTATCATATTTTTGTTATAAACGGTTTTTTATGTTCTCTCGTTTTATTAATTGATAATAATGATTTTTAATATAATTATTAAGCCTTAATACCGCCTATACACAATAAACACTATGAGAATTAAGAAATTAACCACAGTTTTAGCTAGCACCTTTCAAAAAAGTCTATTTCTGTGTATATGTCTTTTTACTTTGGCTATAGTTACAGCACCAGCGTTAAATGCTCAAGAGCCTGATTATCGAACAAGGTTTACGGATGCTGAGTATTACTTTATGTTTCAGGATTTTCAAGAGGCCCTACCTTTATATCTAGTTGCACTTAAAGAGAAACCTGAGAATGCAAACTTACACTATAGAATAGGCCTGTGTTATCTTAGCATACCCGGATTGAAACACAAGGCAGTTCCCTATTTAGAAAAAGCAATTCAGCAAATTAATCCCTCATACCAGGAAGGTTCGTACAAAGAAGAGGGTGCCCCAATTGATGCATATTTTCATTTAGGTGAAGCTTACAGAATTGAGGAGCGATTCGACGATGCGATATCATCTTATAAAAAATTTAGAGATTTACTTGATACAAGGGACGTTTACAATCTCGATTACGTTAATCAGCAAATAAAAGCTTGCGAAAGAGCAAAAGAGATGCTTGATAATGCCTTGGAAATTGAGTTGAAGCGAATTCCCCTTTTCAATACTGATAAGTATATTTCCTTTGCTTGTCAGTCTTACGATAAGAATCATATTCTTTTAACCGTTCAGGAAAAATTTTACGATGCTATATACCTTTGCACTAAGAAGGATAATGGGGAGTGGGGACCACCCATCAATATTACCCTCGATTTGGCTGTTGAGGGCGAACTCTATACAACTGCCATTAATCACGATGGTACAGAGTTATTTCTTTTTAGAAATGACAGAGGGGTAGGCAATATCTATTCAAGTAAGAAAGTGGATGGTAAATGGCAGCAAGTTCAGAAATTGGGAAGAAGTATAAACTCCCGACGATGGGAAACTTTTGCTTCCGTCTCTTCCGATGGGAAAACCCTCTACTTTTCTTCCAACCAAAGAGGTGGCGAAGGTGGTCTTGATTTGTACTATAGCGAAAGGCAACCCGATGGCGATTGGGGACGCGCTGTTAATTTAGGAGCAACTATCAATACTCCTCATAACGAGGAGAGTCCTCACCTCTCGCCCGATGGCAACAGACTTTACTTCATCTCACAAGGGCACAATAGCATGGGAGGGTACGACATTTTTTACTCCGAGCGCATTGGAGAGAATGAGTGGTCTGTTCCTACCAACATGGGTTACCCCATTAATACTGCTGATGACGACATGACCTACTACCCATTGTCAGAAGATTTGGGGATGCTCACTAAGGCTGAAAGGGGGAATGCTGACGTTCGAAAACTCTATGAAGTTAAGATACTGCCTCAGCCTCATGAAGTTGAAGTTGATATTGTAGGAGATTTAACGTTGGCAAATAATTATGATGTTGAAGGTGATAACTTTACTATTCACCTCGTTGATACTGAAACCAAAGATACTCTTGAAACAGTTAACCCAGCTGATAAAACAGGCAAGTTTAGGTTAAATTCCCATGCAGGATCGTTTAGAATTCTTGCTAAAGGCGATGGCTATACACCCGCTTCAATATCAGTAGTAATACCCGTCACCTATCCTAGAGCCGAGTATCCAGTTGATATCTCGCTGGTTCCCATCGAAGTTACATCTGGAGAATATCTCACCATACGAAGTATTCTTTTTGAGTTTGATTGTGATGAGTTAAACCGCGATGCGGAGTTTGAACTCGAAAAGTTGTACGGCTTGCTCGCAAAGTACCCCGATATTACAATTGAGGTAACTGGCCATACCGACAATATGGGCTCAGCAACATATAACTATAAGCTGTCGCTTAGAAGGGCCGAGTCTGTTATTGATTATCTGGTAAGTAAGGGGATTGAAAAGGATAGACTGGTTGCAAGGGGCGCAAGCGCTTACGAGAACGTAGCATCAAACTTTAACTCTGATGGAACCGATAATCCAGAAGGACGAAGCCTTAATCGGAGAGCCTCAATAAAAGTATTACAATCCGACACAGAGGTTAAGATTGAGCATGCTATGACAGTTCCTGAGCATCTAAAGCCCAGAGAGCAAAATTATACTATTCTGCTAGCTCCGGTTAACAGCGAGATTGAAGATGCAAGGTTGGAAGAACTAAACGAGCATTTCGATTTTAATGTTGATAAGCTTACTGGACATAACGATCAGTTTGCATTTTCATTGGGATCATTCAATCATAAATCAAAAGCCCTAAAACCCCTGAATTATATTATCGATAATGGGTTCCCGTTGGCAAAGATTATGGGTGAGAAAGATTTGGATATGCTTATCTCAAGGTCCATATCATTATCAAGATCTTCACATAAATCAAATAACAAATTATTTACAATTCAGCTTTTCCCGTATAAAGATGCACCTGTTGAAAGATCGGTTTTAAAGGATGTTGAGGCTAGAGAGGTGAAAGGTGAAGATGAGATGTATCGTTATATATATGGTAAATTCTATGGAAAGAATGCAGCAAAGGAAGAACTTGCTAGAATCAAGGAGATAGGGTTCAGTGAGGCCTTTATTGTTAACATAAGCCGATTTAACGGAAGATGACGGGTTTCCTTGAGAACAATGCAATAAAACTAAGAGCGCCTGAACCTGCTGATGTTGATCTTCTTTACTCATGGGAGAATAATATGGAGATATGGAAGGTGAGCAATACCATAACACCATTCTCAAAGTACGTTTTAAAGAAATACATTGAAACATCACACCTTGATATTTGGGAAAGTAAGCAATTGCGACTCGTAATTGAGGCTAAAACGCAAAGTTCTCTTATGCATGTTCCCGTTGGGCTTATTGATTTATTCGATTTTGATCCCTTTCACCTTAGGGCAGGGGTAGGAGTACTAATTGCAAGCAAGCAGCACAGGCAGAAAGGCTATGCAACCGAAGCTCTAAAATTGCTCACTCGCTATGCTTTTGAAACCCTCCAACTTCATCAACTTTACTGTAATATTGCTCAGAGTAATAAGGTTAGTATGCAGCTTTTCGAGAATGCAGGTTTTAAGGTTGTTGGCGTAAAGAGAGATTGGCTAAAGGATGTTGATGGTTGGACCAATGAGGTTATGCTCCAAGTGATTAATCCCCTGCATAGTATTAATAAGAGTTAGTTCCCCGCTCACTCGGAAATGCTTTCCGAGCGATGCCAACAATTTTGCACGATTACAAATTCGCGCTAGCTAGCCTTATGTGAGGAACCCAATCCCGGAGGGATTGCATGTTTGTAAAACCAAGAAGTCCAAACTGAAACCCGACCCCCGCGGGGTCGAACAGTTACCACGACAACATTCCTGATTGTTGCCAAAACGTTCGATTCCGCTGGAATCGTTTCCATTTTCATTGCCATGTTTTTATAAACGTTTGATGCCTCC
>JAWLEY010000268.1:0-3599 GCA_041685855.1 Perlabentimonas sp.
CTATAATGGAAATGCTGGTCAAGAGAATCCTGCTAACAAGGCAAAGCATTGTTGTTTTTAAATTGGGTGTCTCATTGCACAAAACAGGAAGGGGCAATACTCCTAAGGTTATTCTGCGAACTCATGGACTCCCCATAAGCCCAAGCTGAATGTAAAACCAGTAAATAAACACGCTAAAACTATGGCAACCTAACTATTGGTTACTAAAAATAATTGCATGCAAAAATTGGGTTTACAACTAGCTCAAAGCTAAATTTTCATGAAGTTTGGTTTTGGTTTGTATATACTTTTGTGGTTAAAAAAACTACTTCAAGTTCACCACAAAACAACCGTTATAGGTATTCGATATCTTTTCCTTAAACCTATCTGCCTCACGATGCGATTTAAAATTACCTACAAGTAATCTATAAACCTTATCGCCATTAACGTTACTAACCTGAACCCTTACATTCTCGTTAAGCGAGCTACTAATATCGCTGGCAATACGAAGTAAGTTTACCAGCTCTTTGTAACTACCCAGCTGAACAGCATAACCACTGGGGGGTTGGGACTTTACAACCAGTTCGTAAAGTTCATTTTCGGATGCAACCTGCGAAGGCACAGCTGCTGTTACAGATGAAGAGGGCTGACCCTTAGGTTGCCTTTCCTTCTCTTTTTTCTCAACAGGTTTTTCTGCCCTTGGCGAACTTTTTTGTTTCTCCTGTCGCTGCGCAGCTTGTTCTTGTTTTTTAGGGCGGGTTTGGGTAGCCTTTTGCTGCTTCTGACGTGGGGAATCAAGTATTCTCCCATCCTCGTCTATCACCTCAATCTTTACATCAGCTATACCCTTATCAATAAAACCAAGCGTTTCTGCTGCTGACCTGCTAAGGTCAATTATACGATTTGGGACAAAAGGACCACGGTCGTTCACCCTAACTACCAACGATTTATCGTTATCCAGGTTAGTAACCTTTACCAACGTGCCGAACGGCAGCGTAAGGTGGGCGCAGGTATTACGAGAATGGCTGTATCGTTCGCCCGAGGCTGTGGTGCGCCCCTCAAACTTATCGGCATAAAAGGATGCTTTGCCCTCCTGAACGTACCCGGTTTGCCCCAGCATGAGAATTGGGGAAAGTAGTGCGATTGCTAA
The DNA here is from genome assembly GCA_041685855.1 of Perlabentimonas sp. GTDB lineage: Bacteria > Bacteroidota > Bacteroidia > Bacteroidales > Tenuifilaceae > Perlabentimonas. Next base: position 1,130 of record JAWLEY010000268.1, read on the forward strand.
CAACAGTATTCTACTCATAATCTATTCCTGTTTAATGTTCTCTATACTTTCATCTTCTGTCTGAATTACATCGTCTATTCCGCTTCTGTTCTCCCAAATTTTTGAGATATTTAGAAGGTAACTGACAGATATATTCTGCACCCGTGCGGGTGAACGCATGGGGTTTCCGTTGTAATCGTGATGGTATAAATCGCCAAGACCATAAAAATACCTGGCATCAACCTGCAACGTGCCCCACTTGAAGTTGTATCCAAAGCCAACGCCACCAGGTATTCCATAATCGAAACGATTATCACGAAGTACGCTTAACTCATAAGGTTTAAGGTGGAATTCGCCCTGCTGATTATTGCCATGCTGCGACTCAAGAAGAACTGATGCGTAAAACCCCACGTTGAGATGAACAAAAAAACCATTATGCTCTGCCTTTACCTGCATAAACATTGGTAGTTCAATGTACGTGTTAATTCGCTTGTAAAAAACACTATCCACTATAGGCGCTCTGTACCCTCTTTGGGTATAATTTAACTCTCCCTGAAATCCAAAATACTTCGTATCGAAATACTTTGCAATAAAACCTGCATCTGTATGAAAATCGAATACCTGAACCTCATCCTTCGTGGGCAGAAAACTAACTGAGGAGATGTTATAGCCCCCTCTTGCTCCCATGTATAATTGACCGTAACTGTTAAAAGATACGAGTAGCAAGCAAAATAATATGACCCTAGTTATTCTCATTAGATGTTTTGTAACTGCTAAAGCATTTTTTCAAAGCAACCGAACAAGTTTTTTCCCATTTTCCCATTATATGCGGAATGTGGTGCAAACTCTACTAACTTTAAATAAGCAGGTGGAAAATAAGAAATAGTTAAACTATTTATTCAACTTATCCTCAACCGATTGCACCTTGCTTTTAATCCTGCCAGATTTCCCTTTTCTTATATCGATATTTACCGTAACATAAACCCTATCGCACTCATCCTCGAGCGTTGCATAGGCATCCTCAATAACGTTAAGAGCATCACCTAAAGTATCCGTTTCAACAATGGTTCCCATTGCAGTTAGCTGATTATTAAAACCTTTTGCACGTACCGATTCTACAACCTTTGAAACGAAAGGACTAACGCTCTCGCTTTTGCGGGTAGGAAACATGGCAAAATTCATTAGAACTGACATATAACTACTGTTTTAGGTTATAACTAATTTCATACTCCCAGTTCGCTTTTACCTGAATTTCCTGAGTATCCTTTTCCTCATAAATAATCACCCTCTCGGGTTGAACTCCCTTCAGGTAGTTGCCGGTATCCCATTTACCATTCCTATTCTCATCAACAATAAATCTTAGCTTGTAGGTACCAGGCTTTATATAGCTAAACTCAATTTTCCCATCCTCCTCAGTAATTTTTCTGTCAATAACATTATCCTTGCTATCCACCAAATCAAGAATTACATCGGGGGTAGTTCCGGTAATATCCAGCACAATCTTCCCATATCGCTCTGGGTCGGCCCCTTTGAATGAATGGATTAACGTATCATTAGTGGCACCATCAAGATTTGTAAAAGCATTTGGAAGCACCGTTAGGGCATACCCCGTGTTGTTTTCCCAGCTATGTTTAATGTGATACTGTGTGGGTTTTAGCGTATCCTTAGCTATGCTGAATGATGATATTGAAACGCTGTCGGTTGTGTTTTTTAACGCAATAAGCGTTGTGTCAATTGCCTTAATGGGCATATTAAACGAGAGGCTTAAACTCTGATGAGGAAGGATACTTCCCGTTGGCGATGTTTTAATGGCCAGCGTAGGTTTCTTCTCCTCAGTATCCTCCTGATTTTTGTCTCCTCTTCCGCTTCTTTTAGAAGATTCCTTTTGGTAAAACATCCGAAGCGTATCGGTTGTTTGGTAAAGGTTCATTAACGAATCGGTTCTTTGGTACGTGGCCGTTACCTGCAAGGTATCGTTATTTTTTAGCTCATCATCGAGCAGCCAGTAAACAAGGGAATCGCCCTTAATATTTCTTTCTACCTCATACCAAACCTTTGAGGTGTCAAACGAAGCATTAAAGGGAACTATCTCAACATTGCCAACGGGCTTGCGTGAAAAGCCAAAGCTAAGAGCCCGGGGCTGCCCGCGGTTATAATCGGCAAGCCTTAAACTTTTATCCTCTTTCTGGAATAATCTGAGGGTAATACCTTCATGAGGTTTCTTTGACAAGGTGTCGGAGGAGGGCTCAGTAAGGTCAGAGGGAAGGATTGTGTCCTGAGTAAATGCAATTTTCTCAGAAATCTGATCGAAGAGATAATTTGAGTTCTCATCCTTAAGGGCAAATATCTTATAATCGCGCTGCATTAAGTTGCTAAGGGTGAACTCTCCATCCTTGTTGCTTTTTGTAACATAGCGTGGTCGCTCTTTTATTGGTATAGAATCGTCAAAATGAGTGTAAAGCATTACAAGAACACCCTCCATTGGTTCAAG
>JAWLEY010000269.1:0-3594 GCA_041685855.1 Perlabentimonas sp.
ATTCAATTTAGAGCCATTCCTTAAATTCGTTGCGAGTTTAGAACATTTTGCGAAATGCAAAGAGGGTTCTCGTTAATCATCAAGGCTTTATACCTATAAATTTAAGTGAACTGACAGTTGACACTAGATTGAGACACTATTTAAGCTGCTTGTCAACAATTTTATCAAATCTGCTATCCATGCATACGCTAATATCTGTTGTTATAAATTTACCATCGTAAAACAAACTGAAGATTGTTGCTGGGGTTGGTGCAGATTGTGCTTGCTCCATTGTCTCCAACTTAATAATTTTTAAGGGTAATTTTCTTTTCTCTGCTGTTTCTGTTAGTGATGTGGTTACATGATACTCGGAAAATGGGCAACGGTTTGAATAATAAACAACCAAACCATTCTTCTGTACGTTACCTTCAGCTAATACTGAGTTATTGAATTTTGGATTTTCAGCTTTCGGATTTATCTTCTTCACAAGCAGACTAAATCCTGATGGTAATTTAATGCAGGTCTCAAACCCCTGTTTAAGTAACCATTTTGTATCACTCATAAAATGGAACTTTTTTGTTCCAACAACGGTTACTAATCCATCTTTACCTTGATTTTTTGCATCCTCCATGGCCAGTCTCAATAATTCTTTGCCAAAACCTTTCCCTTTGTATTGGCCAGATACCCAAAAGCAGTTTATTAGAAAATAATTTGGTGCATGAATTGGAGCCCAGCCTTTTTCGGCAGGACCATACTCAATAAAAACTTTTGCCCTGGCATCAATCCTCCGAAACACGTACCCATTTTCAAATTCCCTTTTAAGCCAATCCTTTTTTGCCAGGTAGCTATCTTTACATTTCTTATCAGATATTGCACAGCAAATATGCTCATTGTCAATACTGTCAGTTGTGAGTTGTACTATATCCATAGCTTAATTGTTTTTCCATCTTTCTAATCGTTTCATACCTCTAGTAAAGAGCCATGCCATAAATTTGTTATGACCACTTTCAATCATTTTCTTACGACAAAACTCTTGAAATTCCTGAACCGACCCATTAAAGGTAAACATTCCATTTTGAAAACAGTAACCACAGTATTTCAAGTTTTTTGAACCATCGGCATTAGTTCCCCCGCCTTGAGGGTCTTTGCTCATTGGCATTCCGCAGCTTTGACACATTTTATTCTGTTTCTCCATAAGATATACATTAAAAAGTTATTTAATTGGTATGTAAACTTCGGTTAGCAAATCATCTTCATTTACTATATCGGGGTTATTTAGATATTTTTCAAATGGCATGCTATGTCTCAACTTCTCATTTGTTTTGGGTAGCCAGTGAAAATAAATAGATTGATACAATTTATTCAATCCAGAATAAGCTCCCTTATTAACAAAAACAGCATACTTCCCTTTTTCAATTATCTGAATACCAAACTCACCCTCAGGTTTTACGTTTTCATCTGTTGAGATACAAGCATAAAAGCGGCACTGATTGTGCTTGGTAATATTTGGGTCGTCAAAACTTAATCCAATAAACTCATTATTCCCATGGGCTATACCACTTTGTTTGGCAAATTGCCAAAGTTTTCTCCATGCAGTTCTATAATCGAACTCTGAACCGTATTTTGAAATTATTCGAATATATACAAGCTGCTTACTCTCAATCTGAGTAATTTTCGGATGGAGTTCAAGCGGTTCGTAATCTGGCCCTGAAATCTGCGACGAGAAATAGGTTTGAATGTTTTTGAAGGCGGAAGGTGTTACGCCAAAATGTTTCTTAAATGCTTTTGATAATGAGTATTGCGACTGGTAACCTGTTCTTTCAGCAATTTCGGTAAGGGTAAAGTTTGTTAACTGTAGTTTTTGTGCTGCATTTTCAAGCCGTAAGCGTGTAATAAATGAACCTACTGACTCTCCAATGAAAGCCTTAAAAATACGATGGAAGTGAAATTCTGAAATATTAGCTACTTCTGCAATACTTTTTAAATCAATGGATTGGTTAAGATTCCCATTTATGTAATCAATGGATTTGTTTATCGCCTTATTGTACTGGTTATTTGTATCAACTCTCATTCATGAAACAATTTGAAACAAAAGTAACTTAAGTCTCAGTTTTCTACTTATCCATTCTTGCTAACTATATTCAATATGGTCTTTTTAGAATGTTTTAAAAGGATTAAAGTACGAGCAGTTGCGAGTTTACACCGCCCCCTTTTTAAGGCTACAAAAGAATCAATTAGCGCAAAAGCCTGCTAATGACTTGTGGAACAATTAGTTCCATACTATATTATGCTTACGTGATTTATTAATCAAATTCCGCCAACCAGAATATAAATTCATCCCATGCTTTTTTTCTCGTCCCGTCATTGAAGTTTATCAATCCAATCGTTTCTAACGACTCGGCAAACTGAACGATAAATTCTTGTGGCATACCTTCATCTGCAAGCATTTCATTAAATATTTCGGTTACTTCCGGAGACCAATCTACCAGCTGAAAAATAAATGCTGCTTTTATCCGTTCTTCCTTTTTCATTTCCGTAAAGAATACTTCAAAGAATTTTTGTTGTATCTCCTGAGAACTATTTAAAGTGGTATTTCCCGAATACATTCCCAATTCCTGAATAACAATATGTTTTTTGCCTGAAACATCTAACATTCTCTGGATGTCTGCTTTAATTTCACTTACAGTTTGAGCAACATAGTAAAGCGGAGGTGTAAACTGAGATTTTGCACCATAAAAATTGAAACAAGCAACGTCGCATTCAGCAAGAATTTCATAGATTCCAGGTTTGTCTTCATCTAGACTACCTTCAGAAAAAGTAACAGTAACCGCTATGTTTTCGTTTAGTTGATGGACATGCTTTTTTATTTCTTGCAAAAATATATGTATCTGATTATCAAGGCCGGGTACTTCTCCGAAAGAATTTTCGGCTTCATTACTTATTGAGATAAGAAAACCATCATATTCCACCAATAATGGAATAACCGAATCCATTAAATTTTTAAATCTTTGAATAAATTCAGGGTCATCAAAATCTTTATTTTGCAAATCATCAGGCACTACTGGTTCTCCGCTATCATAGGCTGATATCAAAAGAAATGTTTGGAGACCCTGAGCTTGCATTTCCGCCAGTCTTTGTTCTAAACTCACCATATCAAAAGTGCTAGGAGATGGTTCTAACTCAGGCCAATCAATTTGTAATCGCCCCACAGTCATTCCCATATTTATGGCCTCATTCCATCTTGCTTCAATGGAATCAGTTGTAGCAAAAGGATTTGAAGGGTTAAATCCTTCAATTATTCCTATTCTATTATCTCCTTCTAGAAGAGGTAGTTCTCCTGCAATACTGTCAATCTGAGGATTCAAATCATCTTTTTCACATGCCCCTAAAAACAGTATCACTGCTATTACTATAAAATTGAATTTCATTTTTTTCATCTCTTTGTCAGTTTGATAATATTTTTTTGCATAAAGCCCAACATAAATAAATCACTAATTCTACCTAAATTTTAGAATGGCCAGATGAATTAAATATCAAATACCATTGTTAATGGTAGTGGTTTACTTCTTTCGTTTTACCTCTATTCACGTTTTGCCGCTTTATTAATTCTAAATG
>JAWLEY010000038.1:0-15761 GCA_041685855.1 Perlabentimonas sp.
CCTCAACTGAATTCTCAATTACAAGTGAGAGAAACTCCTGTTGCAACATAAGGAACTGATTAGCCCTTTGGTTTCTTAGAAAATCCCAAAGTTCGTTAAAAGAAGTAATGCTTGGTTGTGAGATTATGGCGTCGTCAATAAGATTTGCCAAATCATCTGAAGCATTCCTCTTAAAACTTTGCACACGGAAAAAGAAATCTTCAGCAGAGGATGATTTTGAGATTTGGCGCGACTTGCTTATAGACCTTTTTGTAGATATTGAATTAACGTTATCAAGGAAACGAGTAAAAACATCAGTAAAATCATCAAGTTTATTCTCATTATCAAACTGTTCCGATAGTTGTCTTGATTGTAATTTCAGTAAACCTGACGATACGTTCCAGCTAAAATCCATTAATTTTTCAATATCCTTTTTATCTCCATTATCGGCTAGCAGTTTAAGCTTATCTAATAAACCTCTAGTCGCATCATCCATCTTCCTTTTTCGTTTATCTAGCTTTGGAGACAGACTTGATGTATCAGTTAAATGCCCAATACTATCCTTATCATCTGACAAACTTACATCCTCTTCAGGTGAACTGGTTGAATCAGCCTGATTTTGATGAGCCAAAATATTTTGAGAAACAGTATCTTCCAGCTGATCATCAGCGTGTTCTTCAGAGGGCACATCTGAGGGTTTTATATTTGGGGTACTGATGCTTAAGGATTCGGGTTCAATCTGAGTTGATAATTTGGCGCTCAAAACCTCTGTGATTTTAGAATAGTTTCTAATTTCGAATGGGCTACCCTCAAAAAACACCGTATACTCATTATCTGAATCGAGATATTTCATATTTTCAGGCACAGTTGGGTCAAGCAATGCAACGCCAGCAACATTTACAGTATCAACCACCAGTGTACTTGATGGTAGGTTGTCTTTCTTCTCAAAGAAATCGGTTGATGAAATAATGCTACGTTGATATTTTGGAAGAAATATCTCAATTTTAGTAATGTCTCTGTCGCCATACCCTTTTGAATCGAAAACAGCCATTAGCCCAACTGAGCCATCATCAAGCGGATGAAAGAACAGCTCATCATCTGTAGTATTTATTGGATAACCCAGGTTTATGGGTTTTGACCAGCCACCACTACTGTTACGTTGTGAAAAGAAGATATCGTACCTTCCCATACTGCTGTGCCCTTCGGAGCTAAAGAACAGCGTCTCTTCATCAGTTGTTATAAAAGGAGTATTCTCGTTAAAGGGTGTATTTATGGTTGATCCTAGATTTTCAGGTACCCCCCACTCCCCATTCACATCTCTTTCTGACACGTATATGTCAAGATCACCATAGCCTCCTTCACGATTGCTTGTGAAGTAGAGTTTCTTTCCATCCGGAGAGATGCACGCATGAGTCTCGTAATATTCAGTATTGATATTCTCGTTCAATTTCCGCATGGGAGTCCATTTATCTCCCTGAAAATTAGTAACGTAAATATTTCCATCATGATTATCATCCTTAAAAAGGTATAACTCATCACCATTATATGAAAGGGATAGCGTTTTACAATTACCATCAACAACCAAATCGAGAGTAATATTCTTTGGGTTCCCCCATGTATCGCCCTGTTTTTTTGCTACATAAATGGCCTGGTAAAATGGCTCCTGCGTTGTATATGCCAAGGTGCTTCCATCGCCAGAAACAACTGGGTTGAAATTTGCGTACCTATTGTTGATGCTTGAGCCCAAATTGCTACGAATAAAGTTTACCGGGAAACTCCTTAGGTTTCTCGACCGCTGTATACCCTCCAATTGATGATTAAAATACTCCATATCGTACAGGCGTTCACTTCTCATCTGATTACGAAATGAGGTGTAAGCCTGTTCAGCCTTGCTGAGCTGACCATTAACATAATACGCATTACCCAAATAGAAAAGAGCCTCTATGGGAGCACCTGTTTCTTTAATGGAATTCTCCCTGTATCGCTTGGTAAGGTTTTGTGTTGCACGTTCAAGGTAGGGTATTGATTTTTCTCTACTACCGGGAATATTCAGGTAACAAAAACCTATGCGGTAATCGAGGTTCGAGTTTTCTGGGTAATAATGATATATATTTAGATATAGTGCAAGAGCCTCTTCGTAATCCTCGAAGTAAAAGTAAGCATTGGCATCCTTGTATAGCTCCTCAACTTCATCGCTCCCCTGAGCTAATATGCTACTAGCAGAACTAAACAAGATAAAACCAACTATTAAAAATCTCAACACCATACAATTATTAATGTTTTAACCATAATGTAAACCAAAGTTATGAAAAAAGAGTTAAAGTTCTAGCTTGCCAATGAGATGAATTGTAGTTTTTGGCAAATAGATTAAGAAGCATACTCAACAAGCATAGTTGAACACAAAACCTTGTATTGAAAAATTTTTTAACAATAACAACAAGATCATTACTCTAATCATCAGCCTCTTCTATTGTGTCACCATTTTCAGTGTCAGGCTCCTGCAGTTCTTCCTTATCTGCTTTTACGTTAAACTCAACTAGATAAATATCGTATTCACCCGCATTATCGGGCATTGAGCGAGACATATAACCTCTTGTGCCATCGCCTACTGGATGAAAGAATACGTTGTCATCAGTAGTATTCAATGGGTATCCCATGTTTTTGGGTTTAGTCCACTTCCCATTCTTTTTTTGCGACACAAAAACATCAAACCCACCCATAGTGGAGTGCCCTTTTGATGAGAAGAACAGCTTTTTCCCATCGTGTGATATAACAGGAGCAATCTCATCGAAGGCAGTATTTAACACTTCGCCAAGGTTAACCGCCTCTGTCCATTCACCATCTACTTTAACAGACATGTAAATATCGAAGCCACCAGCACCACCAGACCTATTGCTTGAGAAGTAGAGAGTATCGGCAGTTGGGCTAAAAGAGGCATAATTCTCCCAACTTCGGGAATTTACCTCTTTGGGCATTCGTGAAATAATGCTCCATGATTTACTAGTTGTGTCGTATGTGCTTGTGTATAGGTTGAAAATATCGTTGTCGTTACGTGCCAGCAGTAACGTTTTGCCATCGGCAGAAATGCCGGTGGTACGTATGGGGCCATCGGCAAACATTTGACTATTAAGATTTATTGGGTGGGACCATATATTTGAGCGTTTAGTGCTCATCATTATGGCACTATAGAACTGTTGAACAGAGGTATAAATAAGGGTTTCTTCATCTTCTGAAACTACCGGCATAATTTCAGGGAAACGTGTGTTTACTGTCCTTCCAACTGTAGTAAATTTAACATTTATGGGGTTACCCATAAGCTCTTTAGCAGACTCAATGGCTTTTATTTCGTGATTTGCCAAAATAATCCCATCCGAATTATTTCCTTTAACCAGCGATTTATACTTATTAATGACTTCAAGGGCTTTGTCAAAATTGTACTGTATTCTTAATGCACGACCATAGTTCAGATATACCTCACGGGGGGCTAGTTTCTCGGTAAAGTACCCCTCATTGTATGAGTCTGTAATATCTTTTAAAGCCAACTCAAAGAATGATAAAGATTTGTGTTTCTGGTTAGGTATATTAAGGTAGCATAAACCAATTCGGTAGGCAACATTGGCGTTATTGGGATACTTCTCAAATAGCTCCATGTACAGAGGCAGGGCATCCCGGTAATCTTCATAAAGAAGGTAGTACTCAGCATCTACAAAAAGCCTACGAAAATAAGAGGCACGCTGCGCCTGAACCGAAACAGATAAAACGCTAATTAAAACTATAGTGTATAAAACCCTTATCATCTAGCTGTATTTAACCTAAATAGTACATAAAAACAAAGCAAAAAGGCCTATATCATTTTTCTATCTTTTCGTAAAAACATGCTAAAGTAAAGCATTTTAACACTTTTTACAAAAAAAGTTTAAAAAAACGACACAGAACTCCTACTTTTCTCTTAAATACAATCAAATATAGCGAATGATTCTGAAAATCACTAACAAAAGGTTATGATTTTACGTTAGATAATGGATTAAGAGCATGAACAACCAGTTTTTTTATGCAAAGAACATCGTTTAACAGTTGGTATATGTTAATAACTTTGCAAAGTGTTACCGTATATAGAAAAGGGAAAGGAAAATAAAAAGCAATTAATAATCTTGCAGATTATCTCTTACAGCTTTTAAGAACATTCCGCCCAAGGCACCGTCAACCACCCTGTGGTCATAAGATAAAGACAACATGGCCATTTGCCTAATACCTATGCTATCACCATTCTCCGACTCCAATACCACAACGCGTTTACTTATAGTTCCAATAGCAAGGATGGCTACCTGTGGTTGATTAATGATTGGCGTTCCAGTTAGCGTATCGAACATACCTAAATTAGTTATTGTAAACGTTCCGCCCTGAATTTCATTGGGTTGCAGTTTATTCTCCCTTGAACGTTTTGCCAAGTCGTTTACTTTTGCCGATAAACCAGACAGGCTCAACTTGTCAGCATCCTTAATTACAGGTACAATTAAATTACCGTTAGGTAAAGCAGCAGCTAAACCGATATTGACATCCTTCTTGATTAATATCTTATCGCCATCAACGGAGCTGTTGATAAGAGGATATTCTTTGATTGCCTTAATTGCAGCTTCAACAAAAAGCGGGGTAAGGGTAAGTTTCTCCCCTTCACGCTCCTGAAATTTTGCTTTCTCGCGATTTCGCCAATTCATCAGGTTGGTAACATCGGCCTCAATGAACGAGGTAACGTGAGCCGACGTTTGCTTGGAATGAACCATGTGCTCTGCAATTAGTTTGCGCATGCGGTCCATGTGTACAACCTCCACCCTATCTCCTTTTGAGGGGGTACTTTCATTGGAGGTTTCCTGCGGCTTATCCACAAACTTACTACGTTTTTGAATGTAGGCAAGAATATCATCGCGAGTAATGCGTCCGTTTAGGCCGGTACCCTCAACCTGACTAAACTCCTTTTGCGAGAGCCCCTCCTGTTTAACAATTGTTTTAACCAAAGGACTAACTGGAGGCAACTTTTCGTGGCTTGGTTTTTCCTTAAATTTACTACTCTCGCTAGGCCGCACAAACTCAATATTTTCTTGTTTCTTGTTCTCCTCTTTATCCGATGTAGAATTTTGCGCACCCTGTTCATCACCCTCAACCTCAATTAAAGCGATAGTTTGCCCTACTTTTGGGGTATCACCCTCCTTAAAAAGCAGCTCTTTCACCTTGCCTGCTGTTGGGGAAGGTATTTCAGAGTCTACCTTATCGGTTGCAATTTCGGCTATTGACTGGTCCTCCTCAACCATATCGCCCACATTCACTAGCCAACGCGTTATGGTGGCGTCAATAATTCCTTCGCCCATTGCGGGGAGTAAAATATCTACAGTATTCATTTGTTAACAATTTTTATTACAGAACTCAGCGTGAAACTCTTACTATTTATTGTTTGAGCAAATTTAAACTTCAAATAACTATGCTCCATTGAACCAATTTAAATTTATAGCAGAACTCATCATAAATTACTAATATAACACAAAAATGAGTGAAAAGTTAAAAAAAGAGGAATAGTTTGCGTAACGAGCTAGTCATTACCATTTGAATAGATTAACCCAATATGCTGACTAATATAGGCTGCATGCCTATCGGATATGGAATGAAAATGCACCTGATAGGTATTCTTATCACTACGCTGTTCAACAAGTTTTATGGCTGGCTGATGGGTTATGGAAGCCCATGGAAGGAGCAGAATTTCACGAGATAGATTATCTTTCGCTTCCTGAATTGGAACCTTTGAACTAATGCTAACAATGGTTTCATGACCCTGCATGGTTTCGTCAATATTCTGAAGATGTATTGAGTTTGTGGCCAGCTGGCTATATGGAATTTTTACTAGCTCGCCATTGCTACTTTCAATCTCAATTGAACGATACCCCAACTTTTTCAAAGTTCCCTCCTCCTGAGGAGTTCTTATCTGCTGATTGGTCTCGAAGGATATTTCAGTTTTAAGAATTATGCCAGCTATAAAATCGCGTAAAAAATACCACCCAACAATTAGAACCAAACTTCCAGCGGTTGCTGACATTAAAAGATAATAGTATTCATAATCGCTATAAACCTGACTTAAAACCCAAAAGCCAAATCCTAACCATATTACAAACTCTACAAGAGGGAACGTTCTTAATAGTATTCGCTTAACGTTTTTGTGAGCAGACAAAGATTTTATTAGGCGCATGGTAAACCTAAGAACCGCAAAAAGCGCAATGGCAAAAATCAGATATCGAATATTCATAAGTTCATGAGTTTTGACTATGTTACACTACCTATTAGCAAAATAATTAAGGTTTTGAAGTTTAACCCTGACAGGCCAATATCACTACCTAAACTTCATTGATATTTAATTCCAAACAACACCTCTCATACACTATTGTTTTAAGAAATAACTACTAAAGGAACTAGCAGAACCCCTTCTCCTTCATCTTTTTTACTATGTGTGGCTCAAGCATGCCATTTATGGCAAATACTCCCGTAAACCTTTCCTCAACCAAACCTGCACGCTGCATATCTTTTAACAGCGTAGCAATTTGCGACTCTGACTGGTGAAGTACCTTTGACAGTCTTTGGGCAGAAATTCTGCGATGCAATGCCAACTGTAACAACACAAGCCAAAGATCCTCACTAACATTATTTAAATGCGAGAGGTTGGGTATTGAAGGTGTTTTTATGTAAATTGTTTTACCAACAACTTTTGTAATATTAGATAACCACGCTTGAAGCGTATAACCTGGGTTACCATCGCTCAAATTAAAATATTTATTAAAAAGATGAGCGTAGTTCCACTCAGTTAATGCATTTTCCCCTTTACCGTTATATGAGAGTTTTAATCCGCCAGTTGTGTGCCTAAACAAAACAATATCCTTTAGTTCCTTGGCATCAAAAGGCTCACACTCTATTTGCCCCATAAAGTAGGCATCAAAGTTTAAGAACCTACTAATTAACCCGTAAGCCAAAGTACCGCAGTTAACAATAAAGAACACCTTGCCACTAAAGGTATCAATCATTCTGATTAACTCATTCATCACCTCAAAACCATCGGGATGACGCTCCCACCAGAGTTCCAGATCATTAATGATAATAACCCGTTGCTGCATGGATGATTGCAAATAGTAGTATGGATCGACCTGTATCTTAAGGGCTTTTTGGAGCGCATCCATAAAATCCTTTTTATTGGAAGAGCCTCCTTTTGGTGCCTTCAGGCTGTGGTGTTCGAATTTAGGCAAATATGTGTTTGCAATATATTTTGACAGGGTTGATTTACCTGAGTTACGATTACCCGTTATTAGCAAAGCTCCAGTATAGCCGCTTTTAAAGCGGTCGGTTATTCGTTTAGCCTCCTTCTGCTCTGCTGAGCGGGTTACCCAAAGATCCTTACTTAGTGCTGTACTACCCGAAAAAAGGCTTTGATAGTAGAAGGGAATATTCTTTTTGACCTCAGTGCTGCCCGCCAAACTAACTAGCATCTCTTGAATTGCTTGGTTGCTAATTTTATGCTCCTTCTCAAAGTTCGTTATCCTTTGTGCCAGCATTATCCCCTCACTCTGAGAGTATAAAATATTTACCAGTTGCTTGTTAAAAAAGTTGGAGAATGGTCTTAATGCTTTACCTACAAACCTTATAGGTGCAATTCTATGTTTTGTTGATGATTTCTTAGTATCAGGCTGCTTACTAAAGACCAGCTGATGCAATGGTTCCAACGAGTGGTTGAGAAACTGGTAAAGGTTGTCCTCAAATTGCTCATAAGCTTTTTTAATCTGTAATTCATAAACAGCAATATCGTTCATGAGTTCATCAACCAGATTCTCTCTTTGTTGGCTACTCTCTGTAGTTTCTTCGGATGAGATTATGTTATCGATATTAAAAATTGCAAGACGCAACTTATCAGCCACCTTGGTTGAAACATCCTTTAGTGTATGAGAGAGCTCATCTGAAGACTTACGTGCATTACTAATAAGTTCTGTCCCTATGTAAAACTGGGCTTTACTTCTTAAGTCAATTTTCCTTACCTCACTTTCAGGGAATTTCCCTTCTTCTACTTCACTAAAAAAGCTATCATCATTAACCTCTACTACCTCTGGCAGTTCACTTAAGATATCATTAACATCCTTAAAGAAAACTTCGAAACGATCCTGCATTGCAGAATTTTTCAACTCAGATAAGCTCTGGAATATATTTGATGAATCGGGCACCTCCGATAGAGTTTTTAGCTCTTGCAGCAAAGATTTTACCTCTCCAATCGTTTCATTCGTTTTACCATCTACCCACAAAGAAATCTCATTGACATGCTTTTTTAGCTTAATTTTAAAGCGCTGCTTCAATGATATTAAAGTAAACTCCAGAATGCTCTTGTTAGCAAAAAGCCTAATGTTTTTCAACCAGATTTCAGGTGCTAAGTGTACATCCTTCTTACCATGCCCTCTTTTGTGAAGTAACTTCTTGTAGGGTGATATCAAATATTCTGATTCTGATTTCCCAACAACAAAACTAAGCCGTTGAAGACTCTGTTTCAGATCTGAGTTGAGTGTATTAGTTATTTCTCTATTTGACAACTCCAGGTTGTTAACAATCTCGGCTAAAAGCTGAGTAGTTCTCACTTTTAAATCATCCAAATCCTTTTTAAAACTAGAATTTTCCTGATCAACAATAATCTGCTCAATGCCTTTACCCATATCTACCAAACAGCGTCGCAAATTACTTACATACTTAAAAGTAGCTAATCCAAACTGCTCATAATAATCGCCAATGGGTTCGAGCCTGTTTGCATACAAAAACAGGTCTGCAGCTTTTGACATTTCAACCTTACGGTTAATTGGCCATCCAAAGAGCATGCCCCTTAACCTGCTCCTTAGCTTGAAAAGTTTAATTCGAAACGAATCGTTCTTCCTAGACTTAAATTCGGGCTTGGAGAATTTAACAATAAGCTTATCAGGGAGTTTGCTGTTAAAATCGTGAACATTGTTAAGGTAAACATCCAAAGCATGCGACATGCTTTCGTGTATATCCCTTATTACATCCTCGTTAAAGCGTGATAGCTTATTCTTTGTTTGAAAAGAAAAATCGGATAAACTCTTGTTCACTTGAGTTCTCATGTCTTGGCTTTCGGGGTCATCTATACAGCCCTGAACTGATTTAAAGACCTTTCTAGTTAAACTCTCAACTTCTTTTTGTAACCCCACAAGTAAGGTCTCTGCGCTAATAATTGAGTTGGTAATGAAGTTACGTTGCAACTCCTCATTTTTCTGAATGGTTTTGTAAACCACCTCGGCAAGCAGTTCCTTTTCAGGAAGTTTTACAGTTTCAAGCAAGGGCTGAGACGCTTCGTTAGCCATGCTTTTTTCAACAGATACCTCGTAAGGGGTAGTATTGGCATTAATATGCTCAAAACTGTTTCCTGCCTCAATAATTAAAGATGAGCAGGGAATGTCAACAATTTCGTTCACATAAGCAGCCCAATCAGATATATTTTTGTGCTTAGATAAGTTGAGTTCAAGAATGGAGAGGTCAGAATTAGTTGATTCTCCCTTAATAATATCAACTTCTGATATTTTTTCAACAGCATTATTAATAACGTTAACTGTACCGAACAATCTGGAGTTTTCAATTACCTGACTAGCGATAGCATAAATACTATCCGTTTTTGCGCTATTGTAGTTAATAATATTTATTCTAACATGAGCCCTTCGCCATGCAGGGTCGGAAGTTATGTATTTAAGTAATGCAACCCCAAAATTAAAGTTGCGGCTATTACCAGACCACCAAAAATCAATCTGTTTCGTTTTTTGAGATTCAACTTTTTTTATCTGATTGAAGAATATCAAATTATAGTTTAACTTGTGAAGCGCTATGGTGGTTTCGTAGAATTTATCGGGATTTCGAGTTCGTTTTCCCCACCCCATTAGTACTGTATTCGGGTCAAAACCAGTAAAGCCATACACTTGAGATATTGTAAGAATACCCTCATAAATATCTCTACATGTGTGCCTTCGGGTTTTCACTTCCTTCCCTGTACTATCTTTCTCAACCACTGTTGTAGCGGTCTTTTCAAAAAGCACCTTCCCTTCGGAATTCTCAACCAGCTCAAAGTTGGTGAAAACACCTTGCTTTCCTACCAAAGTTCGCCCCATTTCAATAAGGTGTGGACGTTCCTTCGCTTTCCCACTAAAAAGGATAATGTTTGGTCTCCAATTACGCTGATTGGTTGTATCGTGAGATGACAACTTCAGCAAACCATACTTAATGATAGATGACCAGAAACCAGCCCAGGTGTCGCCAGACTGCAATGTTAATTCTTTACGTTTTAAGTAAATAAAAATAGCACCTAATAGTATAGTCGCACCAACCATGGCAATAAAATCGAGCTGAATCATAACCACGAAACAGGCTATAGCACCAATAATACTTACCCATGCTGGAATTCTAAATGATGGTCTGAAATCAGAACCAGCCCAGTTCTCAATAGCGCAAGTTAAGTTTAAGAACCCATAGGTAATGATAAAGAAAATTGAAACAACACGCGCAATAGCATTCAACTCGCCAATTAGTATTCCTGCCAATGCAATAACGAAAGTTAGTAAAATAGCATTTCTGGGTTCATTGCCAGCCCCAACACCTTTGGCAAAAATTCTAGGAGTGATTCTATCCATAGCGGTTGCCTGAAGGATGCGTGGAGCTCCCAGAATACTACCAAAAGCAGAGGAAAGAGTGGCGCCCCATATACCTGCAATTACAAGTGGAGAGTAAAAGGATATATTGAAAAGTACGGCTGAATCGTTTAGTAAAGCATCCCGTTCAACAGTGTACGAAAAGAAAAAGACCAAACCAATGTAAACCACAAGACCCACAATAATGGCCATGATTGTTCCTCTGGGTATTGCCTTTTTGGGGTTATCTAAATCACCAGACATAGAAACGCCAGCCTCAAAACCTGTAACAGCTGGAAAAAATATTGCAAAAAGCGCTATCCAAGGCAATGAATTAACAGCAGAGCCGCTAAGTGGCGTTTTTGGAGTAAAATCGTGTTGCCCCATGAAGATTGAAACCAGCGACAGGATTAAAACGGCAAGAATTACAAACTGTGTTTTTAACGCTAAGTTTGTGCTAATAAAGGTTATTATAGTTATGGATACGAGAGTTATTACACCTGTTAAACGAATCTTGTTAAGCGTAACTTCAAAATCAAATGCATTTAATAGGGTTTCAGAAAAACCTATTATGTATAAGCTAACGCTAAACGACAGACCAACAAACAACGCCAGCCCAAGTGTCCCACCTATGGGCAAACCGAGGCTTCGAGAAATCATATAGTACGTTCCACCCGTTTCAACCTTCTTATCGGTAGCTATGCTTGCCACGCTTAACCCTGTTGTTGCAGAAATTACGTGGGCAACCAAAATAATACCTAAGGTAGCCCATAAACCTGCCTGCCCAATTATCCATGGTAGGCGGAGATACATAATTACACCAAGAATGGTTAAAATTGAGGGCGTAAAAACACCTTTAAAGGCACCGAACCTATTCCCTTGTTTTCTCATAAAAAAACTCTATTGCGGTTGGTAAAACAATATCAACATTGCATATAAAGGTAGAAATTTTATTGGGAAATGAGCATAAAAAAACTGTCCAAAAAGCAGGATGCTCATTATAGCGAACCTAACGTTTGAACAGCAGAAATGTGAGCCGTACGGAATTACCTAAAATAACACCTTTTTGCTCTTCGCTTTAATTGAGAACCATTAACTTTTTGGACAGCTCTTCTTGAAAAGAATGTATGTTTAAATACGCTGCTTCCTACTTCTTTTTAAGCACGAAACTCCAATATTCCATCTTTCCATTTGCAAAAGACTCATACCGTTCGGTACCTTTAGTACCAGCAAACTGCCTGAATGCTTTTCTCAGAAATTTGGGTGCCTTCTTCTCAATTACACCATCTCTTCGGGCATGGTCAGCATCAAGCGCCTTAACTACGTTCTGTGATATGTTGGTTTCATTAACAATTTCAAAGCCGCTTGCCAACAAGTCAGCCTTAACCTCATCATATTCACCTTTCTTAATCATATCTGCAAAGCAAAAGTGACCTTCTGGCCTAAGCATCCTATGTACTTCCTCAAAAAACTTCTTTATGCTCTTATAGCATCTTGCAGACTCAACATTTACAACAATATCGAAAGATTCGTTAGGGAATGGAGGTTCCTCGGCAACACCAGTAACAAAGCTAAGTCCCTCAACATTATGATAATTATTGCAAAACTTAATTACGTTTTCTGATATATCCATTGCAACATAGGACTTAGGCTTTCGGTACCTTGTAATGTAAGAAGCACCACCACCTCTACCTGAGCCAACTTCAAGAACATCCTTGTTTTCAACTTCAACCTTACTAACAACAAAGTCGTACAGCTGAGCACAATATCTATTTATCTCATCCTCTGGTTGAAGGCTTATCTTTGCGTCTCCGTTTAGGCTTTCGTAGCCGTAGTTCATAAACACAGCATCCTTATTTTTGTCAATTTTAAGGATTAAGTTGTGCCAAACACGCCACATGGGCCGTCTAATGCCAGCAGGCATTTCGCAGTACTTTTCTACAAGTTTTTGCATAAAATATATGGGATTATTTAAATTTTAAAACAGCCGCCAATATATGCTTTTTTAAGCTAATGCAAAAATAAATATTGTAGTTAAATTAAAAAATTAAAAATGAGCAACCTGCATGAAACTATTTGCCATGAAGGAAACGATTAATTATTGATATGAACTTCGCCTTATTTATTGGCTTGGCGATATAATCGTCGCACCCCGATTCAGCGGCCTTCTCCCTATCGCTGGTCATTGCGTAAGCGGTTTGTGCAATTATTGGCAGGTCGTGCCTAATCTTTTTCACCTCCCTGGTGGCCTGATACCCATCCATTATGGGCATTTTTATATCCATAAGGATTAAATCTATATTTGGATTACTTTTAACGTAACTTACAACCTCCTGCCCATTAGTTACCCATAATAAATCGGCATCAACTCCTTTTAGAAGCTCCTTTAAATACAAATAGTTGATTTCATTATCATCGGCAATTAGTATTTGAGGCGTTTTACTTACAGTTTGGTAACGCTTTTCGGCAATGGGTTGTTCTATGGTTTTGTTTACTGCGTTGTTATCTGGAATTGTAAAGTGAAAAGTAGAACCTTCCCCAGATTGCGATTCAACCCATATTTCTCCCCCCATTTTACTTACCAACGCTTTTGATATGGCCAAACCTAACCCTGTGCCACTTGTTTGACGAGCCAGTTCGGTCTCAACCTGACGAAACCTTTCAAAAATATACTTCTGCTTATCAGCGGGGATTCCAACGCCTGTGTCCTTGACATAAAACTCAACAACATTCTGGTTTCTATAACATCCAAAGCGAACTTCCCCTTCACGCGTAAATTTTATTGCATTACCAATAAGGTTTGAGATAACCTGCCTTAATCGGGCTCCATCAACCATTATTGCCGAAGTAGTTGGGTCAAGGTTGCTTTCTATTTCAAACTGAAGGTTGTTATCCTCAGCCTTTGGTTTAAACAGGAGTAACTGCTCATTGAGAAGCTCGTTTAAATTAACGGGAGATGGATTAAGGGTTATTTGATTTGCCTCAATCTTTGAGATATCAATTAAGTCGTTGATTATTGCCAGTAGCTGATTGCCGCAATTTTGAATGACTCCAACAAACTCCTCTCGTTCAGCATCATCTATGGCTCCATCAAGGAGTAGCTGAGAGAAGCCCAGAATACCATTCATTGGTGTGCGAACCTCGTGGCTCATGTTAGCCAGAAAGGCCGATTTAAGCTTATCGTGCTCCTCGGCACGCTGATTTGCCTCACGTAGTTCCCTGTTTATCTGCTTAATACGATTATTTGTTTCTGTTAACTCCTGATTTAACTCTAAGTACTCCTCATTTTGTTTTTTAAGTTTCGCTTCGTTTTCTTTTATCAGCTTCTGGGTTCTTTTTCGTTCTGTAATATCACGCATAATTCCCAACACGAGAACATCCTGATTTTTTGACACGGAAGCGGTACTCACCTCAACCTCACGAACTATTCCTTGTTTAGACTTAATTTGCAGCTCGTACTGATGTGGTATATGCCTTCCCTTTTCCCTATCACTATAGCGCTGCTCAACCATGTCCCGACTTTTATCAGTAAGTAACATGTTAAAGTCAAAATCATCACTGGTGAGCTCCTCAAAAGTATAGCCGGTAATTTCAACGAAGCGTTGATTCACATACTCGTATCGTCTGTTACGCATTAAATAGATTCCATCAAAGGCATTGTCCACGAGCATTCTGAATTTTGCCTCGCTATCGCTAAGAGCTTCGAGTGCTTTCATCTGCTCTGTTACATCAAGACCTATACCCCAAGTTGACCAACCAGGAATGGATACATGATGATAAGTATCAAACCAAGAGATGGTTCTCACATCTCCGTTTTTTGTAACCAAATCATAAACATTAACCTTATTGCCAGGGTCCAGAGAAGCATTCCAAACATGCTCCCTATAATCTTTATTGGGATACAGCATTTTAAAGGCATCAGGGTTACCAATAATTTCATCTGCAGAGTAACCTGTAGCTTCTTCGCAGGCCTTATTCCAAACAATTATGTTACCATTCTCATCGAAAGCATTTAACAGAATTGGCATATTCTCTAAAATAAGCCTAAAGCGTTTTTCGCTGGCTCTAAGCGCATCCTCCGTTTCCTTGCGCTTTGTTACATCAAATACTATCCCCTCAAGGCCAATCAACTCATTATTATTATCAAAAACTCCTACCCCTTGCTCCCACACCCACTTTTGCTGTCCCGATGCAGTAATAATAATATATTCACCCGTAAAGACTCGCCTGTCCCTTATTGTATCCTGCCATTGATTCCATAATTCTTCACGGTAATCAGGATGGATAATCTCATTAAAGCTAATCTTCTTATTATTTAAAAGATCCTCGGGCTTATAGCCAGTTAACTCCTCACAAAAAGGTGACACATAGTTCATTGTCCACTCGGGATCGTTATTACAACGGTAAACCAAAGCTGGCATATTATTAACCAGGGTTCTATGGAGCCTACGCTGCTCCTTCAACTCATCGTTAACTCTTTTATAGTGTGTTACATTAACCGCATGAATTAGAATAACGCTATTTTCAGATGTGTGTGTGCTAAGGAGCGAAGGGTATATTTCAAGTGTGTAGCTATGCTTATCTTTCGATAAGAAAACTAACTCAGTTTTTCCTGCCTTTTTGTTTTTAATTTCGGATATAGTTTTCCTAAAATTTGCCTTATCCTCTTCACTTTGCAGAAAACTAAAAAAAGAAGAACCTACTAATTTGTCTTTTTCAAAGGATAAAATATCAGCAAAAGTTGAATTTACTTCAATAATATTGCCTGAGGAGGTAATAATCATTGCAGCATTTGGTAAATCATCTATTCTAATAGTAAAGGCTGACATATCTTTACATTCTAGTTCTCTATTAATTACATGAAAATTTCAAGCAATATATTAAAATAATAAAGTCAGCTCAATTTATTTTTGATGATATATATCCCCCTTTTTATAAAGGCAATTATTTTGACATTAAACAACCTTTTACTTCACAGCAAAAAAACATCAGCTTCATTTGAAACAAGTGGGTTTGCATAAAACTGTTTTTTAATTTTTCAATAAATTCTAAAACATGCATTAAAAAATTTTATCTTTTATATTTGCA
>JAWLEY010000270.1:0-3563 GCA_041685855.1 Perlabentimonas sp.
AGAGCAGAAGGGAATCGTAATGGATGGTCGTGATATTGGTACCGTTGTTTTTCCAAATGCCGAATTGAAAATTTTCATGACCGCCGACCCCCAAATTCGAGCGCAGCGAAGGCTAAATGAGTTGAGACAAAAGGGACAGGATGTAAGTTTTGAAGAGATTCTGAAAAATATAGAGGAGCGTGACCATATTGACAGGAATCGCTCTGTAGCCCCACTAATTCAAGCAGATGATGCCATTGTGCTTGATAATTCAAACATGACTGTTGAGGAGCAGATGGATTGGTTTACTCAAATTTACAGAAAAATAACTGAAGGCTAAACTAAAGCATTGTGAAAATGTTCTCCTTGTAAACAGAAACAGCAAATGGGTACTAGCAACAAATATAAGGTTGAAATTGACGAAAACTCAGGCTTCTGCTTTGGTGTTGTGAACGCTATAACCCACGCCGAAGACGAACTTTCAAAAGGTGAGCCGTTATACTGTTTAGGACAAATTGTTCATAATAGTGAGGAGGTAAACAGGCTAAAATCAAAAGGATTAATCACAATATCTAAAGACGACCTAAGCAGTCTCAAGGGCGAAAAGGTGATGCTGAGGGCCCATGGTGAACCACCTGAAACCTACAAAAGTATTTTAGATAACGGAATTGAACTGATAGATGCTTCTTGTCCGGTAGTTCTTAAACTGCAGGTTAGAGTCAGAGAGGGTTGGGAAAAGATGAAGCAGCAAGGTGGACAGGTCGTTATATTTGGGAAAAGAGGCCATGCAGAGGTGGTTGGTCTTTTGGGTCAAACCAATAATCAGGCTATTGTTATTGAGGGTATTAATGATGTTGACCGTTTAGATTTTACCAAACCAATTGAACTTTTTGCGCAAACCACCAAAAACGCCGATGAGTATAAACAGATTGCTCTGGCTATTCAGGATAAAATTGAAGCTAATGGTGGGGAGGGAGTTGCACCAAGTTTAAAGGTGCACAATTCTATCTGTGGGCAGGTTGCCAACAGGAAAGCTGAACTCTCAAAATTCGCATCAAAGCACGATGTGGTGATTTTTGTGAGCGGAAAAAACAGCTCTAACGGAAAGGTACTGTTTAATTTTTGTAAATCAATAAACCCCAATACCTACTTTATTAGCTCTGCTAGTGAATTAAAAAATGATTGGCTTAATAATGCTGAATCAGTTGGTATTTGTGGTGCTACATCAACACCTCGCTGGCTAATGGAGCAGGTGGCCGAAACGATATCTGTTTAGACAAAACCGCTGATTAGTTAAACCTTGCATTGGTGCTACTTCTAATGCGAGTCTCTATAGCAATTTATAATGCTTTTTATATTTAAGTGATATGCTAATAACTAAATACCAATTCATTTTGTTATTTTTGTAGATTATAAATAAGTGTAATGAGTTTTAAAGAAGATAATAGGACCGAGCGTAAACCATCGTGGTTAAAAATAAAATTGCCAAGCGGCGAGGGGTATGCCAACGTTAACAGGATGGTTAAGAAGCATGGGCTTCACACCATCTGCTCTAGCGGAATGTGTCCAAATATTGCCGAATGCTGGGGCAACGGAACAGCTACTTTTATGATTTTGGGTGAGATATGCACCCGTGCATGTCGGTTTTGCGCCACAACCACTGGTGTCCCCACCGAACTTAACCCGAATGAGCCAAACAGAATTGCCGAATCAGTTAAAATAATGGGATTAAACCACTGCGTGATAACATCTGTTACCCGCGACGATTTGCCCGATGGCGGTGCACAGCACTGGCACGATACCGTTAAAGAGGTTAGAAAGCAGAATCCCAACACCAAGGTTGAGGTGTTGATTCCCGATTTTAACGGCAATACTGAACAGATTGATACTGTCCTTAAATCAAATCCCGATATTGTTGCTCATAATCTTGAAACTGTTAAAAGGCTCACTCCAGCAGTGCGCTCACGAGCAACCTATGAAAATAGCCTCAAAGTAATTGGTTATGTGGCAAAAAATGGTTACCTTTCTAAATCAGGTATCATGGTTGGTTTAGGTGAAAGTTTTCAGGAGGTGGTTCAGGTTATGGACGATTTGATTGAGGTAGGTTGCAAGGCAATAACAATTGGACAGTATTTACAACCACGTAGCGAGAATGTTCCCGTATCTGAATATGTTACACCTGAGGTGTTTGAGAAGTATAAGGTTTTAGCCATGCAGAAAGGGTTTAAGTTTGTAGAGAGCGGACCGTTGGTTAGATCATCATATCATGCTGAGGAATCTTTTAAGCATGGTGCATCTAATCAAAAATCAACAAATTAATAAAATGATAAAAAAACAACAACATATAAATGCAAACCATAAATTTCCAAAACCTTGGCTTAGTTGACTATAAGAAGGCTTGGGATTATCAAGAGGACCTTTTCAGTAAAGTGCTAGCTGCAAGAAACGAAAAGGAAAGGAGCCATGCTGGCTTCCTGCTTTTTTGTGAGCATCCACACGTTTATACAATAGGTAAAAGCGGAAATAGCAACAACTTGCTCATTAGCGATCAAATGCTGAAGCAGATTGAGGCTACTTGCTATAACATTAATCGGGGAGGAGATATAACCTATCACGGACCAGGGCAGGTGGTTGCGTACCCAATTCTCGATTTGGAAGCCCTTAAAATCAACCTGAAAGAATATATCCATAAGCTTGAGGAGGTTATTATAAGAACCCTAAAGCATTTTGATATAGTGGCAGATAGATTGCAGGCCGCAACAGGTGTGTGGCTCGATGTGGGGGTAGCTGGCAAGGAAAGAAAAATTTGTGCTATTGGTGTGCGTGCCAGTAGGTTTGTAACCATGCATGGACTAGCGTTTAACGTAAATACCAACCTTGATTATTTTAGCTATATTAACCCTTGTGGATTTGTTGATAAGGGAGTAACTTCTATGGAGAGGGAGCTGGGAGAGAAAGTTGATTTTGAAAGGGTTCAGGAACTTATGAATAGAGAGTTTGCCAAGGTGTTTGGCATTTCTTATTTATAGCCCCGTGCATGTTATGTAGCCATATACGTTGTGGTTGCATATAGTTTTGATGAAAAAGCGATGGAATTATAAAGAAGCTGGTAACCCCAGCACAATAGAACATTTAATGAATTCTTTGGGTATTGACAGGGTGCTTGCTACACTGTTGGTGCAACGAGGAATTCAGACATACGAGGAGGCCAAAAAATTTTTCAGGCCAAGACTCGAGGATCTCTACGACCCCTTTCTTATGAAGGACATGGGAGAGGCGGTAGCACGAATTGACAAAGCAATAACAGCAGAAGAGAAGATACTTGTTTACGGCGACTACGATGTTGATGGAACAACCGCCGTAGCGCTGGTTTACTCATTCCTTCAAAAGCGGTACCCAAACATTGGTAACTATATCCCCGACAGGTACTCTGAGGGGTATGGCATATCCTATACTGGTATTGACTTTGCCGCAGAGAATGGTTATAAGTTGGTTATTGCGCTTGATTGTGGAATTAAAGCGGTTGAAAAGATTGAGTACGCAAAGAGCAAAGGGATTGATTTTATTATTTGCGACCACCACTT
>JAWLEY010000039.1:0-15589 GCA_041685855.1 Perlabentimonas sp.
GCAAAGAAGCCCTTATTGGGGCAGTATGCTTTAAACCTTAAGTACTTACCAAAACTATTAACGTAATCAGTATATTCAATAGCTTTCCCGCTGAGAGCTACCTGTCCAAACATTTCAATCCATATTGGCTCCAAATCTGGCAGTAAATCAAGCACTTTATTCCCAACAACATCCTCTGCTTTTAACCCTGTAATTTTTTCAAACTGAGAGTTTACCTCTATGTACTCATAGTTTACTGGTTCTCCCTTCTTGTTTGTAATTATTTTATGATAGGCGAAAGCAGAGTTCATATTGTTGAACAGCATTCGAAATCTTTCCTCATTACTTTCGGCATTTTCTCTTGCTTCAATGAGCTTTTTCTCATACTTTTTTCTGCTTGAGAAATCACGAATAATTGAGATTAGCATCTCCTGTTCATTCCAGCTAATTCTATTTGTAGAAAACTGAACTGGAATTTCATTCGCCTTCCTATCGGCAGTGATATTTAGCTCTACAATGCTGGTTCCTCCTTTAGCTGCTTTACTAAAACCTATTGTTAGTTTGTTAGGATTATCAGCAACTGAAAGCAGATTGAACTTTGATGTAATCAAATTTTCTTCCGTATCGCAAAGATTGAAAATACTTTTAGCCCTATTGTTAAGCGACACTACCTCTCCATTAACAGCATGAACCACTATTCCATCGCTAACTGCATTATAAATTGACACAATATTTTCCTGAGACTCTTCAAGAGCCTTGATTTTTTCCTGTAAATCAGGATAGTAACTTTTTCTTGTGGATGTGTCGCCAAGACCAATAATCCGCTTTCTGTACTCTTCCCAATCTGTTGCCATAACCTAAAGTGCTAGTTTGTATATTGCTTTTAAATCACTCTCGCTCGGTAACCTTGGGTTAGTAGCGTTGCAAGGGTCGTTAATAGCCTTCTTTGCCAAAATTTGCAATTCCTGATTACCAACGCCTTTAGTTTTTAATGTTGAGGTTATACCTACGCTATTTTTAAATGCCACCAGTTTCTCTACCAGCTGGGTTTTTACTTCATCATTGTTCATTTTATCAATAGTTACACCTAATTCAGTTGCAATAGTTTTATACTTCTCGGCTGAGGCATCAAAGTTAAAAGCAACAACAAAGGGTAACAACATGGCGTTACACTCACCGTGGGGTAAATCGAGGTAGCCTCCTAGGCTATGGGCTAATGCATGAACACTGCCAAGGCTGGCATTGGAGAAGGCAAGTCCGGCATACAAGCTAGCCAGCATTATTTTCCCCCGAAGCTGGATTTTGTCTGGATTTTGTATTGACGGTAATAGGTTATGATAAATAAGCCTGATTGCCTCGAGAGCATGTAAGTCTGTAATATCTGAACTTGCATTTGAAACATAAGCCTCAAAAGCATGTGAAAAAGCATCCAGTCCAGTACAGGCCGATAAAAATGGACTCATAGTAGTTAATACAGTTGGGTCAATTAATGCAATATCGGGGACAGTTGCCTTGCTTATAATTGCCATTTTATACTTCTTGCTAAAGTTGTTAATAATAGCAAACTGCGAAACATCTGCCGCTGTTCCAGCCGTAGTGGGGATGCAAACTAAAGGTGGCATTGGTCTACGAATCTTGTCAACTCCCTCAAATTCTGATATATGCTTGCCATTTGTTGCAACAATGCCTATACCCTTGGCGCAATCCATAACGCTACCGCCGCCAACGGCAACAATCATATTACAGCGGGCTGCTTTGTACCGTTCGGCACCTTGCATCACCTCATAATCCCTTGGGTTTGGCGATATGGACGAAAACACTTCGAAAGGAATTGAGCTCTCATTTAGTTTATCTCTTATGTTATTGTACCATGGAAGTTTCTCTATGGGCTTGTCGGTTACAAGCAGAACCTTTTGTACACCAAACTGATTACAGTAATTGCTAACCAAGAGCCTGGCATCGGTACCAAAAACAAACTCAGGGGCCACAAATTTTCTTAGTTCAAGTTGTAATCTTTCGTGATTTGTCATTTCTGTTTAATATTTTAAGTACTCTTACCCCACTGACGTTTAGTTAAGGGAACATGCATCGACACTTCGGCAAGTTCAGCACAGTGCTCCACTCAACATGGCAACCGTCACCCAGAGCCCTGATGGCTATCGGGGTCGAAGTGTACTTCTAAAAAAGCTACCAAAGAAACACCCTTAACTAAACGAGATTGACTCTTTCTCTCAAATTTACAAATTGTTTTTACTTTGTAAGGCTAAATAACATTAATAAATATCACCTTCTTCTATTCATCCGTACTTGAATTGAAAACCACTTTGAAAAACAATATTTTTCAGCTCAGTGCTGAAAGGAAAATATGAAACCAAAAAAAATTACGCATTTGCACCAAACAAGCCATCTGTGATTTTTAAAATTATGTACAAATAGAGTGTTGCCCTTAATCCATTTTTTTATAGTTTTGCCACAGCAAACTTTAATAAGCTCAAAACATGAAATTCATTGCAGAAATTAACGTGATGCCTCTGAAAGCCCTTCTCGATCCTCAGGGTAAAGCAGTGGGAATGGTAATGCAGAATACCGGCTATTCGGAAATATCGAATGTTAGAATTGGTAAGCATGTTAACCTTGAAATTGAAGCAGAAACGAAAGAATCTGCTATGGAGAAGGTGAATGAGGTATGTTCAAAAGTACTGTCAAACCCTATAATGGAAGGTTACGAGTATAAACTTACGGAGATTGAGTAGCCCTACCTGCCTTTGGTAGATTTTTTGCTCAACGATAATATTTCGGCCTGCTTGCGGACTGATTCTTTATGAACCAACCTAAGCAGGTTTTTTACATAGTGCTCTTCCAGGCCTTGTTGTTTACCAAAATCAATCCTCGATTTAATCATCGCCTCCCATCTTCTAAGCTGCATAACGGCTACGTTGTTATCCCTTTTATACTCCCCAATCTCCTTAACAATATCCATCCTTTGGGAGAGTAGTTCCAGCAACTGCTGGTCTAGCGAGTCAATCTTCTCACGTAACGTTTCTAAAATATCGATAAACTCCGTGGTGGTTGGCGACACTTTTCTGAATGTTAGCTCACTGATTAATTCACTCAATTCGGAGGGAGTTATTTGCTGGAAAGCATCACTCAAAGCGGCTTTAGGATTTATATGGGATTCAATCATCAGTCCATCCATTGACAAATCCAAAGCCTTCTGCGATATTTCCATTATTAAATCAGGATTGCCAGCAATATGGCTTGGGTCGCATATAACGGGTAGTTCAGGGAGCAATGATTTTAGATCTATGGGGATTTCCCATTTCGGTAAATTCCTATACTGCGATTTTTGAAAGGGTGAGAAACCTCTATGAATTGCCCCTAATTTTTTAATACCTGCTTTTGAGAAACGCTCAATGGAGCCAAGCCATAACTCAAGATCGGGGTGAATAGGATTTTTAACAAGTACAGGGATATCAACCCCTTGAAGTGCCGATGCAAGTTGATCCGTTGAAAATGGATTTGCTGAGGTGCGAGCACCAACCCATAACACATCGATATCATATTTTAAAGCCGCTTCAACATGCTGTGCCGTAGCAACCTCAACCGCAAGACGAAGGCCAGTTTCCTTCTTTGCCTCAGCAAGCCAACCCAGGGCGGGTTCGCCCATTCCCTGAAAAGACCCAGGGCGAGAACGGGGCTTCCAAACTCCTGCTCTTAAAACATTTACCGTTCCCAATTTGGCTAACTCACGGGCGGTTTCCATAACCTGGTTATGGCTCTCTGCGCTACAGGGTCCAGCAATTATCAGTGGCTTGTCAGCATCCCATTTAAACCATTGGGAAAGCGGGAGAATACTCATATCCTTAAAATGTTTTCGCAAAGGTAATAATTACTGATATAACATTACGTTTGGAATATAGTTGAATTGTTTTTGATATATTTATAGCCCTTAATTGAATCAAAATAAAGCCTTGTATTCAGATATAATAAATACTGTAAAAGCCATACTTAACAATAGGAAGAGAAAGAGACTAGCAACCCTTATTGCAATCCTACTAGTGCTTGCTATTTCCTTTTTCGCAATAAAGGAACCCGCTTTTACCGACCCAACCTGTACCGTTCTGGTATCAAAAGACAACACATTGTTGGCTGCTACCATTGCTTCCGATGAGCAATACAGGTTTCCACCTTCGCAGGATATTCCTCAAAAGTTCACCAGTTGTATAATTGAATTTGAAGACCGGCACTTCTTCAATCATCCGGGCATAAACCCCTTCTCAATTGCCAGAGCTGCATGGAATAACATTAAGGCAAAAAAAATTGTACAGGGTGGTAGCACAATAACCATGCAGGTTATAAGACTTTACAGAAAGGGGAAAGATCGCACCATTTTCGAGAAAGTTATTGAAGCCATACTGGCACTTCGTCTTGAAGCTACATCAAGCAAGAATAAAATTTTATCGATGTACACTTCCAACGCCCCTTTTGGGGGCAATGTGGTTGGACTTAATGCAGCAGCATGGCGTTACTATGGTCGTTCGCCCCACGAGCTAAGCTGGGCTGAATCGGCTTCTTTGGCTGTGCTGCCAAATTCTCCTGCAATGGTACACCCGGGCAGGAACCCTGAGGTGCTCCAAAAAAAACGGAACAACCTACTTGAAAGGCTACACAAAAACGGTACAATCGACAGCATAACCTACAAGCTTGCGTTGCTTGAACCTTTACCTCATGAGCCAAAACCCCTTCCTTCATTAACACCACACCTTTTAACACGAGCAATTACTGAGGGGAAAGCTGGACAGCTTATTTCAACCACCATAGACCCCCATTTACAGCAACAGGTTAATGGAGTGCTGGAGCGTCATTATTCTCGATTATCTGGCAATCAAATAAATAATGGAGCCATACTTATTTTAGATATTGAAAGTAACAGTGCATTGGCCTACGCAGGCAACACATCAGGGACAAACAATGGCAATCAGGTTGATGTAATAACATCGCCACGAAGCACAGGCAGCATCCTAAAACCCTTCCTGTATGCAGCCATGCTGCATGACGGGCAAATTCTGCCACGAACCCTAGTTGCTGATATCCCCACGCAGATTGGAGGTTACTCACCCAAAAATTTTCATCCGGAGTATGATGGTGCAGTACCCGCCTCAAGAGCCATTGCACGCTCCCTTAACGTACCCGCTGTAAGAATGCTTCAGCAGTATGGGGTTGAAAAATTTCATTTCATACTTAACAAACTTGGTTTAACAACCATTACAAGAAACCCCGATAAATATGGGCTTTCACTAATTCTAGGCGGAGCTGAAGCTACCCTGTGGGATTTAGCCGGAGTGTATGCCTCCATGGCACGAACACTTAACAACTACCGATTGCACCAAAGCAGATACGATTCACGGAACTACTCGGCTCCAAGCTATACTCCCAGAGAAATTGAAGAAGAGCCAGTGCTGAAGGAGCACTCCACGCTAGATGCATCGGCAATTTACTTTGCTTTTGAAGCAATGAAAGAGGTTGCGCGCCCCGATGAGCTGGCAGGGTGGCAGTACTTCTCGTCATCGCGTTCTGTGGCATGGAAAACAGGCACAAGCTACGGTCATAGAGATGCATGGGCCATTGGGCTTAATCCCAAATATGTAGTTGCCGTTTGGGTTGGCAATGCAAGCGGCGAGGGTAGACCAAACCTAACAGGAATTTCAGCCGCAGCGCCTGTCCTATTCGATGTGTTTAGCCTACTCCCAACCTCTAGCTGGTTCGAAAAACCTATTGATGACATGGCAAGAGTCCCCATTTGCCGCCACAGCGGCCACAGAGCGCTGATTGATTGTTCTCCTGTTGATACCATGTGGATTCCTATAAAAGGGCTTGAAACTGCTCCATGCCCATACCATATTACATTACATCTTAACAAGGAGAGAACTCACAGGGTAACCGACAAATGTGCTAGCATTGATGAAATGGTCCAAAAATCGTGGTTTGTACTTCCACCTGCTATGGAATGGTACTACAAGACTAAAAATCCATTTTACCGACAACTACCACCCTACAAGGAAGGATGCGAACCCGAATCTGGAGCTAACCCCATGGAGCTGCTTTATCCAAGGATTGAGCAAACCGAAATATTTATTCCCCGCGAATTAGATGGCAATTTGACCGAGGCAATATTTGAAGTAGCCCACAGAGATGATAATGCAACCATTTACTGGCACTTAAACGACCAATACATGGGATTAACCCAATCGTTTCATAAGTTGGCACTCAGGCCGGCCGAAGGTAACCACACACTTACGCTGGTTGATAATTATGGTAATTCTGTGCAAACAAGGTTTAAGGTTATTGGACAATAACTTTTCAATATTCATTACCATACAAAAGAAAAGAGCGCATTTGAGATAAAAAATGCTTTTATTATACCTAAATTTGTTACCAATTACTTGATTTGTATAGTTAGTATTCCAAAAGATAATTAACATGCTTAAAGGAAAAACCGTTGCTGTTGTTGTACCTGCCTATAATGAAGCCAAACAAATTGGGATGGTAATTGAAACCATGCCAAATTTTGTTGATAGAATTATTATTGTTAACGATAACTCAACTGATGATACTGAGGCTACCGTAAAAGCATTTTTCACAACCGAGCATAACAAAAGCCAAACCGTTCTTGAAAAGAAGAAAAGGGTTGAGTCCACTTTTTACAATCAGGCAGACGTGCTGCTTGATGAGATTAACTCAAAAGAATTAGACTATTTCGCACCATCAAAAATTATAAATAATAACCCTGAAACCGACAGGATTATTCTTATAACAAACCTAAAGAATGCCGGTGTTGGAGGTGGTATTGCCCGGGGATATAAGTGGTGTAAAGACCATGATATTGACTGCACAGCAGTAATGGCAGGTGATGGACAGATGGACCCCAACGAACTTGAAAGCATCTGCCTACCAGTAATTACCGAAGGTATTGATTATGTTAAGGGGAATCGGCTAATTCACGGAAGCGCAAACCTTCTAATACCAAAAGTTAGATACTTCGGGAACTCCATACTATCGCTCGTAACCAAAATTGCCTCGGGATACTGGCGTATTTCTGACACCCAAACAGGTTACACGGCCATATCGCTGGATGCGCTAAAATCGATTAAACTCTTTGATATTTACAAAAGGTACGGAATGCCCAACGATATGCTGGTTAAGCTAAATATAAACTACTGCACAATACGCGAGGTACCTATTAAACCAGTTTATAGAATTGGAGAGCAATCCAAAATGAAGGTATGGAAAGTTATTCCAAAAATATCGTTTTTGCTATTCAAACTATTCTTCAAGCGCCTTTGGGTAAAATATTTCCTGAAGGATTTCCACCCACTTTTCATCCTTTATAACATGGGGTTTATCCTTTTCTTTGCAAGTATCCCCTTTGCTATAAGAATTATTAACTACCTTTTGGGTAATTCATTGGGCGAAAGACCAATACTAAACTCAATAATGTTTATGTTTCTTATTGTTAGTGCATTGCAATCGTTCCTTTTTGCCATGTGGATGGATATACAGGACAACGAGAGGCTTTATAAGTAAATGTAGTTTTTATGAGGGATTTCACACATACAGCATACAAGCAGTACCTAGAAGCTATTAAAGATAATATTGGGACCTTCCAAAGGTTCGACGAATACATGGTAGCATCGAAGAAGCCAGAATCCTTCTGCTTACTGCGCCATGACGTTGACAGGAAACCGCATTTAGCTCTTAAAATGGCCAAACTTGAACATCGTATGGGCGTTAAGGCGACCTACTACTTCCGTATAAAAAGGTGCTCATTTATTCCTGATATTATAAGAGAAATTGCTGATATGGGACACGAGGTGGGCTACCATTACGAATCCCTTTCCGATACCAATGGGGATATCAACTTGGCAATAAAAGATTTTGA
The DNA here is from genome assembly GCA_041685855.1 of Perlabentimonas sp. Classification (GTDB taxonomy): domain Bacteria; phylum Bacteroidota; class Bacteroidia; order Bacteroidales; family Tenuifilaceae; genus Perlabentimonas. Next base: position 7,919 of record JAWLEY010000039.1, read on the forward strand.
GAAGAATCTTACCACACTACGGAAAATTGCAACAGTAAAAACCTGCGCCATGCATGGGCAACCTCTAAAGCCATACGACAATAGGGATATTTGGCGAATAAAGGAGAACCATGAATATCTACAAAATAAACTTGGCTTACTAGGCGAAGTTTACTTAGATATTGACTATACGGATATTGCCTACATTAACGATACAGGTAGAAATTGGACATCGGGGAAGTCAAATGTTAGAGATAAGGTTTACTCTAACGTTAAGGCCGATTTTTCATCGGGTGAAGAGCTACTTAGCTATCTTTCAAATTCTCCTCACCAAAAAATATGCTTCCAGATACACCCCGAAAGATGGAATAATAGTACTTTTGGCTGGAGCATACAACTAATGAGGGATACAGCGACAAATAGTGCAAAACGAGTATTAAAATTCCTGAGAAATAAATAGCCAACGCATGACAACAGTCGAAAATCCACACAGAAGATTTCGTAATCCTCTTAAACTAATCAAGGCAATATTCTCAAAAACCTTGGCAGTTATTGCTTACAACTGTTTTATCCCTCCATTTATCGTATTTCTGCATAGGCTTAGGGGTGCTAAAATTGGAAAGAAAGTTTTTATTGGACGATGCATTGTAATTGATGATTACAGACCTGACCTGGTTGAAATTCAAGATTGTGTGGGCATAGCATCTGGCACTATAATACTAGCACACCGTAGAGATTTGAAAGATTATTCAGTTCATAAGTCTTTATGGGACTACCCCTTTACGGAGCAGAAAGTTACACTCAAAAAGAACTGTCAAATAGGAGTAAAAGCAGTAATTATGCCGGGCGTTACCATTGGTGAAGCATCTATAGTTGCCGCAGGGGCTGTGGTAACCAAAGATGTACCCGATTACACCATTGTTGGCGGAGTACCTGCAAAAATTATAAAATCTTACAACCAGTAAGGAAGTATGCTAAAAAAGATTTTCACATACTTGTTTTACGCATCTCTCATTTTTTTGGGGTACTACCTATACAGAGCCGATTACCTTACAATGCCCAAGGTACATAGTTGGGTGTTTGCGGCAATCTCAATAGTTCTGCTTCTATTAGGCTTTCTATTTCAAAATGTGAACTGGCAAAGAATCCTAAAGGTTTTCAATGTCAATACATCGCTCAAAACCTCAAGCATTTCTGTAGGATTATCAATATTTATGAAGTATATCCCTGGTAAGGTTATGGTGGTTTTAGGTAGGGCTGCATACATATCTGAGAAAAAGGGGGTTCCTATAGTTCATGTTACAACGGCATCGCTTTTATCACAAATAATTAGCCTGTGGGTTGGATTTTTGCTAGGTAGTATTGCACTTATAAATGCCGAAATTGATATAGCCTGGAAAGTGGTAAGCGCAATAATTTTTGTTGGTCTTTCTGTTACCCTTTTTGTACCCCAACTTCCTGAAAAAGCTTTTGGTTTGCTTTTCAAAATATTAAAAAAAGATAGTAGCTACCCCAAAATAACCCAAAAACAAATACTAGTGGTACTTCCCACATACATTCTAACGTGGCTGTTTTGGGGTTTTGGTTTTTACTTTCTAACACTTGCGTTATCGGAAATAACGCTACCATTAATTTACGGTATGGTTTTCCCTTTGGCAGGAACATTGGCCATAGTCTCACTTTTTGCTCCGGGTGGAGTGGGTATTCGCGAAGGGCTGCTGGTAAGCAGCATGGTTATTTATGGTATTCCCATTCAACAGGCAACGGCTATTGCTCTGGCAAGCAGACTGTGGTTTTTAATAGGCGAACTTACAACGTTCTTGGCCGCCGTATTTTTGCGGTACAAAAGTAAGTAAGAAAAAAGCCTATTTACGTCTCTCCTTGTTAAATAACCATTGGGCATCTTTAAAAAGCTGGGAATCGAGAGGGATGCTGTTATCAATGGCCTTCTCCTCAATGGATTTCATTAACGACTCGTTGGCTCTCATCTCCTTTAATAAAAGTTCCATCGCCATTCTCTCGTCCCAAAAGTCAACCCCTTGCTCTTTAAGTTTATCTTTTGCAATCTGTTTTGCTACTTTAAGTGTATCATCAGTCTCCATGGACTTTAATGTGGCTGAGATTGAATCTTGGTATGAGTTATCTGCAATAATTTGGGGTACAAGCCAATTCACTATTGATTCCTCTGAAAATTTTGTTTTCCAATCAGATTCCTGCTTCTTCTCCTTTTCCAGTGCCTCCTTGCTTTTTACTTCACGGTAAATCCCTTTACGAGCCGCCTCGTAATCGGGTAGGGTTATAACCTCCCAGAAACGCTGGGTTGGCTTAAGTTTAAGGAATGTTTCCCAATACGCCTCTTTATTCATCCACCACCAGTGTATTGCATTATGGTGATATTGGCGTGTTTGAAACTGGTTGAAAATAATTAGAAGCACAAGCACCGAGGTAATGGCATACTTTCGCCAATCCTTCTGTTTAAAACCATAATCAACCACGCAGGCAAAGGGGATGGCCAACATTCCGTAGGAATCAACAAAAGCCCTTAAGCCAAAGCCACCACCAAACCACCAGCTCCACCACGATGAAAGTATGTATATGCTCAAAATTTTATATAGCAGAATGGGGACAAACAAACCCGGAATCCTTTTAGGTAACATAAATATGCCAGCAAGGGCAAAAATCATTAAAGGGGTATAAACCAACCACCCCTTCTTGTAGCTTAGTAGTATATTAAAAATTTGAGGGTTATCAAAAAAGAAACCTGCACCTTTATATCCGTAGGTGAAATAAAATATTTTGCCCGAAACGCTGTACCAATAGGCAAACTGAGGCACCCACACTAGCACAAATGCTGCTGCCATTAGGAGCACCCAATGGAAACGACGAATAAAATACATAAATCGCTCCTGAAAGCCTTTCCAACTCTTAACATCCCAGAGGAAGAAGAGCAAAAGCACAATAATATTTGTAGGACGAATAAGGGTGATAAAACCTGCCAACGCACCGCAAACTAAAATACGTTTAAGCGAGGGAGCATCCCAGAATTTTATGGTAAACCAAATAAATAGCGTAATAAGCACAAAATTGTAGGCGTGGGTCATTGGCGCCTCATAGGTAGAGTAGTAGTATAGGTTAGTTCCCAGCGTAATGGCAAGTATGGTAAACGCCGCTACGTAATCGTTAAAAAATCGCCGTAGGATTTTTGCCAAAAAAATCATCCCAAGCCACAGGTAGAATAAAGTGCTGAATGTTAGCGCAAATCGATACGGTCGGCTATAACCATCGGCTTCCCAATTAGTAATGTGTGCAACACCATGCGCAATGGCAAAAAAGGGAGAGTAAAGCACCGACATACCCATGGTGGTAATTATAACCCTCTTCCCTGTTGGTGTTTTTACGGGCCAAATAAGGTCGCCAAACTTCTCCATATTCTCCTGACGAAAATCGAGGGCAATATCGTTATAAATAAAAACAGCGGGCAGGTAAGCATAGTAGGATTTAATATCCCACTCAATAACACCATCGGGGTTGTTATAGCGCGAATGCCAAAAATTTGTTGCAACAAGTATTAACAGGACAACAATAATTGTTTTTTTTACAATATTTTGCGAAAGCCATTGGGTAAATCTTTGCATAAGATGATTTTAGGGTAAATTATCTGTTTGCCTTGATACTAGCCACAAATGTAGAAAAAAACATTTAATTTGGGTTATCGAGCTTTACTGGCGAAGTGTTTCCTCTAAAATCGTGAAATATATTACTAAATTTGCGAACCTAACACCAATAAAAAAGAATAATGATTAAACCCTTTAACCTATCAAAAAAACAAACCGAACTACTAACACTTCCTGCTAAAATAATTGGCTCACTGCTACTTGTATTCATTATTGTACGATTCCTTGAGTATTTTGCCTACAATGCTAACTATGCAGATGGAGGATTGCTAAACTATTTTTATGGCATAAAACACGATTTGCTTTTTGCATGTAAAAACGCCCTTTTTCTTACGCCCCTTTTTATCCTTTTTTACTTTTTCAGAAAAGCGGCTTTAATAGTTCTGCATATTCTTATGGGATTACTTGGAATTTCTACATGGTTACTATCCGAGTATTATTTGGTAAGCTTAGTTCCGCTTGACCATTCAATTCTAATATACCCATTATCAGAAATGCTGCACATTGCAACATCGTCTGTCGAAATATCTATATGGCAGGTAATTAAAGGGATTGTAGTTGCTTCAGCAAGTTTTGCAATTCCCTGGATAGCCCTATGGCGGTTAGGTTTAAAAGCCCGCATAGGTTTTGCTGCAATTGCTATTGCTATTGTACCTCTGGTTATTCCTAAAAGTTTTACACCAAATATCATTCAATTCGAGCAGAATGAGAACTTCTATCAGCAAATTAACAAATCTGCATTTTTTGTAAGCCAGATAAAATCTCATTTTAAACAATCAGTTAGCTATAACGATTATGATATTGAGGCTATTGCAAAAGAGTATCAAGGCTTTTTTAAAGAGGAGGAGTACCTGAGCCCAAAATATCCGTTTATGCGGAGAAACACCCATGAAGATGTAATTGGAAGCTACTTCGAATTTAAAGAGGAAAGACCAAATTTTGTATTTATAATTGTTGAGAGCATGTCGCGTGAGGTGTCAGGCCCCGATGCAAAGAGGGGAAGTTTTACCCCTTTTCTTGATTCTCTTGCAGAGCATAGCCTATACTGGAGCAATTTTCTTACAACATCGGAGCGAACATTTAACGTGCTACCCTCATCTCTTGCATCATTACCCTATGGAGCGAGAGGGTTTACCCAGTTGGCAAAGGGCGATAAGCCCTACCCTCAGTTCAATTCCATAACTAATCTGCTTGAAAATTCTGGTTACAAAAATCACTTCTTCTATGGTGGCTGGGCGTTTTTCGATTACATGAGCGTTTTTTTAAATGATGCTGGCGTGAAGCTAGCCCTAACCGTTAATACTTTTAGCGATAAGTACGATAGGATACAAGAGAATAAGGATGGTTTCTCATGGGGATACCCAGACCATGCACTTTTCCAAATGGCACATGAACGACTAGATACTATACACTGGCAGCCCCGTTTCGATATATACTTAACGCTAAGCATGCACGAACCGTTTTTTCCACCAGACCAATCGAACTGGGAAAAAAGGGTTGATAAACACATTCAACCCTTGGGTTTAGATGAACAGGAGAAGGATTTTTACGAACGCCGAAAGGTACGGTTTGCAACAGTTTTATATACCGATAACTCCATAAAAGAATTCTATAACGAGTACAAAAAGCGACCCGAGTACAACAATACCATCTTCTTTATCTTTGGCGACCATTACGTTGTTCTGGGAGGGTCAAGCGCAATTGATAAGTACCACGTACCATTCCTTATTCATTCTCCATTGCTAAAGGAAAGCAAGGTTTTCCCTGCTGTATCATCAAGCGCCGACATTGCCCCAACCATAGCAAACATGATGAGCAATAACTTTAACCTTGAAACACCGCGCTGGGTTCATTGGCTTGGTTCTCCACTTGACACATCCTCAAATTTCCAGTCAGAGAGGCTAATACCTTTCATGCGGGTAAACCGAAATATTGATGAGCTGCTGTGGCAGAACCACTTCATATCACGAGGCAGGCTTTATAGGGCAGATGAAAAGTTACGAATTACAAAGGTTGACAACGATAGCATTAAGCAGGATTTGGAGCGTAAGCTGGAATTGTTTAATATACTAAACGAATACGTTTGTAAACAGAATACAATATTGGCACCAAACATAAAAACGAGGTAAAACTATGACTATGAGGCATTTTGTTATCACACTTAACTTTCTGGCAGCTCTACTTATTTCTTGTACAAGCCAGAATCATGAAGCCGTGAGTTTTGAGACTAAAATTCTTGGTCACCGTGGCAGCGGTGCAAATTACGCCTCAGACCTTGAGGCCAACTCCTTTACTTCGGTTAAGAATGGTTTTGAAAATCTTCATGGAGCAGAGGTGGATATACAATGTAGCAAGGATGGCACAATATGGCTATACCACGATGCCGACTTGCCCGAAAACGATATGGGCTTACTTTGCTTTCCAACCTCAACCGATTCAGAGATAATGGAGCTATTCGCTCAAGATACAGCCCGCTCAATAACAAAACTGGAAGATATATTTATCCTAATAAACCAAATGGATAAAAAACCACTCCTTTCGCTCGATGTAAAAGGGTACTTCCCAAACGGATGTTTCGAAAAGGCAAGTGCACCCAATGCATACTTTGAGCAGCTTGCCGAGGGCATTAGCTACTTATTAAATAAATACAACCTATACAACAACGTAATGGTTGAAACCAACTACAAGTATTTTTTAGACTTAATCCGTAGTTCAGAGCCCAACATAGAATGCTACCTGCTAGGCTATCAAGATTTTAACGAGAAGGTTGATGAGGCCCTATCAAAATCGTACCACGGCGTTTCCTACAGATACAGCGACGAGAATCTTGATAAAAAAGCTGTTGAAGCGGCTCAGCAAAAAGGGTTAAAAGTTATGCTTTGGGCTGTTTACAAGGAGGATGATTTCAGAATGGTTATGGACTGGAAACCCGATTTGGTGCAAATTGGAAATATTGATTTACTTAAAAACCTGAGTTCGATATAAGATTTTTAAACACAGAGGTATTTATGAAAACTTACTACTCTTGTAAACTGCATAGGTATGGGCTTAGCAACAAATTATATGTCTTTAGAGTCGCAAAGTACACAGAGTTTTTTTACAGAAAAACAAAGTGAGGTTGGCATAGGCGCTCCAATTTTTGATATAAGTTTTTTTGAACTGAGGTTGAAAAGTAAATCAATCCATTTATAGATTAACATTTTTATTGAGCAGCTGTTACTGAAATAAATCCTTCGTTCACAAAACATTTAGTGTAACATGACAAAAGGCAGAGAATCAAAACCGCACATTGGAATTTATGGTCGCAGGAATAATGGCAAAAGTTCGCTAATAAACATGCTGGCAGACCAAAGCGTAGCCATTGTTTCCAATTTTGCAGGTACCACCACCGACCCTGTAAAAAAATCGCTTGAGATACTCAATTTTGGACCGGTTATACTTATTGACACCGCAGGAATTGACGACACCGGCGACCTGGGAGAGAAACGGATTGCCAAAACCCTGGAAACCATAAACCAAATAGATTTAGCCATACTGGTAATATCCAACGGACTTTGGGGCGATTTTGAAACCATGCTGGTTGAGAATTACAAGAGAACCGACACCCCTTACATTATTGTTAACAATAAGCAGGATATAGCCCCACTTACCAACGAAGTAAAAGCGCAGCTAGCAAAATTGCCAAACTCACCTTTTGTTCTGGATATTAGCGCAACCAAAAAAACGGGTTTTGATGAGCTTGTTGAGGCCATTGAAAAAACAATCCCCGATTCGTCGTGGCAAACACCAACCCTGCTTGGCAACCTTGTGCATAAGGATGATATTGTACTGCTTATTACCCCTATCGATTCTGAAGCCCCAGCCGGAAGGCTAATATTACCTCAGGTTCAGGCAATACGTAATGCGCTTGATAATAATGCCGTGGCCATTGTGCTTAAGGAGAGCGAGGTTGAAGCATTCCTGAAAAACACAGGCATAAAACCCAAAATTGCTGTTACCGACAGCCAGATTTTTGCAC
>JAWLEY010000271.1:0-3536 GCA_041685855.1 Perlabentimonas sp.
GAATTTTGAGCAGGATATTTTTATCTATCATCTACCTACCAAAAGAACAATAAATATTACTAATACAGGAGTTTCGGAGTATGACCCCTACTGGTCGCCCGATGGTAAATACCTATATTTTACTGCAGATAGATTTAAGCCAAGCTACCCTCAGGGTACCAGTAACAGCTCAATCTACAGAATTCCGCTTTATCGTTTTCTCGCAGAGCTTAAGCAAGAACAGTTCAGTAATTTATTTGATGATACCCCTAAAGATACTGTTCCTAAAGTCAAACTTGATTTGACAAATATTGCTGAGCGTTGGGAGGAGATATCAGTAAGAGGCGGCGAGCAAAATAGCCCATACCTTTATAAAAAGAAAGAGGAGACCGTTTTACTTTTTATCTCTAACCACGATAAAGGTGAGCAAGCTTTGTGGAGAAGAGTTTTTAAACCTTTTGAGGAACCTAAAACCGAACGCATATCATCTTTTTCAACTACAGGTTATCAGGTTTCAAGTGTTAAAAATAGCAACTATATACTTGCAAACGGCAATATATATACCATACAGCCAAATGGAACTGAGTTAAAGCAGATTAAGATTGATTATACCTTCAGCAAATCAATTGGGAATGAGTTTACACAAATGTTTTTCGAAAGTTGGGCTATCCTTCAGGAGAACTTCTACGATGATAATTTCCATGGAGTTGACTGGACTCAAAAGCGCGATTACTACGCCTCTTTTCTACCGCATGTTAGGCATCGTGATAACTTACGCCGTTTGCTTAACGATTTGCTAGGCGAGCTTAATGCTTCACACATGGGGTTCCGCTCCGATGGCGACGAGGAGAAAACTTTCTACTCAGCCTATTCAGCCTCTGTTGGAGTGCTTTTTAATAATGATAATCCTTATAGGGTGGAGCGCATAGTTACGCACTCAAATGCTGATTTAACTAATCCTCAGATAAAACCTGGCGATATTCTTGTTGCCGTAAATGGAGATAGGGTTGATAGCAATATGAATAGGGAGCACTACTTCTCATTTCCCTCAGCACCTGAAGAGCTTATCCTTACTTTCGAAAGGGATGGTAAGGAGTTTACGGTTACCAAGCCAACGCACTCTTCCAATCAGGTAAAGGGGATGCTTTACGATGAGTGGATAGCACAAAACAGGGAGTACGTGCACAATAAAACCAATGGGAGAGTAGCTTATGTTCATATGAAGGATATGGGTGTGGGCTCGTATCGTCAGTTTTATATTGATATGACAACCTACGCAGAGAAGGCTGATGCTCTCGTATTAGACCTTAGATACAACAGGGGAGGGAATGTTCACGACGATGTTCTGAACTTTTTAGCACGAGAACCCTACCTTCAGTGGAGTTATCGCGAGGGAGCCCTAGCGGGGCAGCCAAACTTTGCCCCTGCAGGCAAACCCATGATTCTGTTAATGAATGAGCATTCACTTAGCGATGCAGAGATGACCGCCGCTGGTTTCCGTCAGTTAGGACTCGGGAAATTACTTGGAACCGAAACGTACCGTTGGATAATTTTTACCTCTGGTAAAGGCTTAGTTGATGGTTCCTTTGTTCGCGTGCCTGCTTGGGGTTGCTATACCCTGAATGGCGATAATCTTGAGTTAACAGGTGTTGCTCCCGATATTTATATCAATACTGATTTTAAGGATAGACTAAATGATAATGACCCTCAGCTTGATAGGGCCATTGAGGAGATGATGAATGAGTTGTAGCGTTTTGGTGTAGCTGTGTTCCTTAGTTTTACCTTACCATCTGTAGCAGCTTGTTTTTATCAATAATGCTAATCTCTCTTCGGTTTATAGTAATAATTCCTTCATCCTGCATCTCACCTAAAACTCTTGCCAGGGAGGGACGGGTAACGCCGAAAAACTCAGCAAGTTCTTGGTGTGATTTTGGTAGTATTATTGTAGTTTTTGTTTCGCTTTTGGCTAGCGATAGTAAATAGTGCGCTACTTTTTCCTTAATGGTTTTAAACGATAATAGCCATAGTTTTTTAGTTAGGAAGTGTGCCCTGTTCGATACAGCATTCAAAAAATTTGTTAGAATAACAACGTTCGACTGCATAAGTCTTAAAACCTCAGCCTTGGGTATGTACAGCATTTTGCAATTGGTAATGGCAACCACATCAACTGGGAAACGGTTGTCTTTACTAAAAATTACTGCATGAGCTAAGGGTTGTGGTGCTTTTATCTCCTCAACTTTTAAAATTTTCCCTGAAAAATCTACCATTTCACCCTTTACAACCCCTTCAAGTAGAATGCAAAGGCTTTTTATCTCATCGTCACGCTGGGCAATGGTTTGTCCCTTGCTATATGTTTTTACCGAGTACGATATTTTGTTGAATATTGTCTCTAGTTCATCTGAACTAAGCCCGATAAAAAATGGAGAATCTGTTAGTATTTCAAACATGGATATTTAAATCTTGTTTACTATTTTTACATCTCAAAAATATAGCTTTTATATGAAATCACGCGATTATTACATAGAGTTACTGCACAAGCACGTAAAAAATCCTAAGATGATAGCTCATTGTCTTGCATCGGAAGCTGTAATGCGTGCGCTTGCACAAAAATTTGGCGAGGACCAGGATGTGTGGGGAATAGCAGGTCTTCTTCACGATATTGATGTTGAGCAAACCGAGGGTGACCCTAAACGCCATGCGCTTGAAGGTGCTAAATTGCTCGAATCGGAGGGGCTACCAGTCGAAGCGGTTGATGCCATACGTATGCACAACGAGATGGCAACTGGGCTTGACCGCTCAACTCGTTTCCAGCATGCACTTGCTGCAGGAGAGACTATCACAGGATTAATATTTGCCACAGCGTTGGTTTATCCTGATAAGAAGATTACCAGCGTAAAGCCAAAATCTATTGTTAAACGCATGAAAGAGAAGGCTTTTGCTGCGTCCGTAAATAGAGAAACCATTCTGGAGTGCGAAAAAATTGGTATCCCAATCAATGAGTTTGCTGAACTATCACTCAATGCCCTAAAGCCAATGTCTGAAGAATTAGGGTTTTAATGATTTAGCAGTCTGTAGAGCCGTTTTTTTTTATTTATTGTGCTTAGTCGTTCGTAGCCAATAATTCGTTCGTACCTGGCACCAATAGGCTTGTAGTAAACCAGTATTACGTATGTGTTTTTAGTCTCAAAGTAGCTCCCCTCAAAATGGGATACATCCACATTGCCGGTTTGTTCATTAGCTAAAACATAACGATAGTTATATACTCCCTGCTTTAGTAGTAACCTTTTCTCGTATGTTTTACGTTCTGGGTTATATTCCATGCGGTTATCAGGGCTTAGCTGCCATCCTGTTAATTCACCATATATATAGGCGTTCTTTCCCTGGTCAAGTTGCATTGGTGAGTTTAAGGTAAAATATACCCAAACATAATCGGCCTCAATATGGCTTTGTGTGCTGCTTTCAAGGCTCACCACAAACTTTCCGTCTAAATCGGATTGACTGGTATAACCTTGCCTTCTGCGGCTTTTGTCAGGAGTAAGCTGGGCATGAAAAACTCC
>JAWLEY010000040.1:0-15464 GCA_041685855.1 Perlabentimonas sp.
CTTTACCAAGAAGCCCTGTCAGTTCCAAACGTAGCAGGTTTAGTAATTGGCACTCGCCCCGATTGCGTTGATGAAGAAAAGCTTGACTATCTGGCTTCAGTTGCTAAGGATTACCATGTTTCTGTTGAGTATGGGGTTGAATCGTGCAGTAATAGAACGCTTAAGGCGATTAACCGTGGTCATTCCTTTGAAAAATCGTCATGGGCTATTGAGGAAACTGCCAAAAGAGGGCTGAACGTAGGTGCCCATTTTATTTTAGGTTTGCCCGGAGAGAGCTATAACGACTTGGTTAACCAAACCTCCATTATTAATACGCTCAAGCTTAATACCATTAAATTTCATCAGCTGCAAATAGTGCAGAATACAACCATGGCCATTGATTATGAGCAGAATCCTGATAATTTCAAGTTTTATAGTATTGACCAATACTTCAGTCTTTTGGTAGATATTGTAGAAAGGCTAAATCCGAACATTGTGGTTGAGCGCTTTGTTGGCGAAGCTTCTCCTCAAACCCTAATAGCGCCATTCTGGGGAAAACTACGTACAGATCAGCTTTTACAAAAATTTGAGAAGCTTCTGGCCGAAAAAGGTACCTGGCAAGGAAAAAAATGGAACCCCGATAATATTTAGCGGGTTAAGTAAGAGCATTCAAATTTTTTTGTTAGGCTAATTTACCAAACTCTTTATTTCTTCCTATCTTTACTATAATTTTAATAGTGATTGCGTTTTTGGAAACCCTAATAACCCCCAATATTAAGCATGTCAAATTTTCTTCAACTTGTAGCCAAGGACCTGCATCATCGTTTTGGTGATAGTTTACCCGAAGTAACCCTCGTTTTTCCAAGCCGTAGAGCTGGATTGTTTTTTAACAAGTATCTGGCCGAGCTTATATCGAAACCAATATGGTCGCCAAAAGTTATTACTATAAACGAGCTAATGCAACAGATTGCTGAGCTAAACGTTGACGACTCAATAAACCTTGTTACTAAACTTTACACAACCTATAATAAAATTAGAGGGATTAACGAGCCTTTTGAAAACTTCTACTTTTGGGGCGAGGTGATGCTGGCCGATTTTGATCAGGTTGATAAATATATGGTTGATGCTAAACAACTTTTCAGCAATATAAAGGATATAAAAGAGATTGAGGAGAAATTTGGTGGATTAACCCCGGAACAAACTGAGGCGCTCAAGGATTATCTGGGGGTAATGGCAAATAACCAGATATCTGAACTACGCGAAAAGCATTTAAACATCTGGGGTATTCTGTTTAACATATACAAGCAATTTAAGGATGAGCTGGAAAAGGAAAAGCTTGCCTTTGAGGGTATGGCATACCGCAAAGCAGCCGAGATTCTTTCTGACCGTAGTACTTCTCCGCCCCTACCCAACCCAATAGCATTTGTAGGTTTTAACGCGCTAAATAATTGCGAGAAGGCCTTATTTAAAAGATGTAAAGGAGATGTTAACACCCTGTTTTATTGGGATTACGATCCGGTTTTTGTTGACAACAAGAAGCACGAAGCAGGCATGTTTATTAGAAACAACCTTTTGCATTTTCCCAATGCATTACCCCGCCAGCTTATTGAAGATAGCGCTAAAAAACCAAAGTCTGTTAAAATGGTTGCTGCCCCATCAAACGTAGCCCAAACCAAGCTTGTCCCAAAAATTTTAAAGGAAATGATGCTTGAGGGAGCACAACTTAATGAATCCACTGCCGTAGTTCTTCCAAAGGAAAATTTGCTTATCCCTACATTACAGGCTATTCCTCCCGAGGCAGAGGAACTTAACATAACAATGGGCTACCCCATAAAAGAGACCCCAGCCTACAGTATTGCTGAGTTTCTGGTTAAGTTACAGATGAATGCTAAGGTTAACAGCGAAGGGGTGCTAAGATTTTACCATAAAGATGTGCTGGCTGTTCTAAACCATCCATACTGCCGCCTTTGCGAGCCAGAAATCTCCTTAGATTTGGCAAATTCCCTAAAACGAAATAACAGAATTTACCCCAGACGTGAAGAGTTGGCTCTATCGCCCTTTTTTGACCAAATATTTACAATTGAGGAGAGCAGTAAAAATCTTACCAAATACCTCCTCGCAATCTGCAATAGAATTGCCCAGGTAGTGTATGAAAAAGCGAGTAGTGATACTAACCAGCATTTACGTATTGACCTTGAGTTTTTATACGCACTCCATAAAAGCATAACCCGTTTACAAGGGGTTTTATCAAATCAAGAATTTGAAATCACCCACAAAGTATTTCTACAATTACTTCGTAAAGCATTTGCACAGGAGCGCGTATCGTTTAGCGGCGAACCGTTGGCAGGGCTTCAACTAATGGGTTTTTTAGAAACCCGTGCATTAGACTTTGAGAGCATTGTAATACTATCGTTTAACGACGATGTGCTGCCTGGACGTAATCATCCGGTATCGTTCATCACCCCATCGTTGCGGTTCGCTTTTGGTCTGCCCGATTATAAGCATCACGATGCGGTTTACGCCTACTACTTTTACCGATTGCTCAACAGAGCAAAAAATATTTACCTTGTTTACAATAGCCGGGCAGAAGGACTAAGTAGCGGAGAGAAAAGCCGCTTTGGGCTCCAGCTTGAAATGGAGCAGATGAAAGGTCAGATTGAAACCATCCCTGTAGGATACGACCTAATGCTCACACCAACCTCCCCTGTTACCATTGAAAAATCGCAGGAGGTTATTGATAAGTTAACGGAAAATTTGAGCAGAAGAAGCGGGGGAATAACCCTATCGCCAAGTGGACTAACAACCTATATTACCTGTCCGCTTCGTTTCTATTTTAGATACGTTGCAAAGATTGATGAAGAGGAAGAGGTATCCGAGGAGGCAGGTGCCCTTGAATTTGGACGAATAATTCATAAAACCATGGAGGAGCTATACAGCAACCTTACTGGCAAGCTAGTTACTGCTAATGATATAAAATCAATACTAGCAAAAGAGAAACTTATTGAAGATACCTTAGATAATATTTTTAATGAAATATTTCTGAAAGATAACTCTGCTAAAAAGGACGAACTATCTGGTCGCAACCTGCTGGCACGCAATGCCATGATTTACACAATTAAAAAAATGCTACGGTTTGATGCTAACAGAGCACCATTCACCTTAATAAGCCACGAGCAGGAGGTTTACACACAGATAAGCATTAATAACCCGAATATTAAATCTGTACGCTTAGGTGGGTCTGTTGACAGAATTGAAGAGAATAACAACAGCATTTGGGCCATTGACTATAAAACAGGGAAGCACGATAAAAGAAAAGGCAAGTTTCAGGAAGTAGATGAACTTTTTGACCCAACAAAGATAGATGCAGGGAAAGAGGTTTTTCAAACATTCTGCTACAGCCTGGCCTTAAAAGAGCTGCACCCGCAAAAGGCCATTAAGCCAGCCATCTGGTTTGTAAAGGTTGCAAAAAGTGTGAACGACTTCAATATAAACAGAAAGGTAAAAACAAAATCCTACCCGGTTAATGATTTTCGTGAGTACAATGATGAGTTTCTGGCTGGCTTATCAAACCTGCTAACTGATATTTTTAATTCCAATATTCCGTTCTCACAAACAACTGATACTGATAAATGTAAAACCTGTCCGTTTATAAATATCTGCGGAAGAGAACAGTAAGTGAATACATAATTGTTTTGTTATGTTCTTTTTGTTATTTTTGAAAATAAAATCCCTCTTTAATGGCTAGAAGTTTCGATAATTTTCGCTTCAAAATTTTAGATAAACAATTCTTCAGAAAGGATGGCTTCAGCACTTCAAAAACAGTGCACGTATCTCTTTTCAATAAGGATGGCAAGGAAATAGATGAAATGTTCTTGGGGTATCCCAATTTAATTGATATTTACGATGCAATTGGTGAGGGTAACGCAGTTAACGTAGATGATTGTTTTATTGAAGGTTTCTCCTTAACAGCATGCAGAAGATACTTACTAAAGCCAAAAACAGAGGTACTAGAAATAAATAGCTTCACTGCTAAAAATGCCTTTTTCTTCTCGCAGTATGATATTGACTTCTCATACACAGAATTCAACGGGGATGAATTAAATTTTACAGGAAGTACATTCGTTGGGGCAAACCTTAACTTTTCCCATTCAATTTTCAATAATCAGACAGTTCTTTTCAACGATCAGTTTGTTTTTGTTGAAAAGTACGACATGTCACAAAGCAAATTCTTTAGCACAAATCTCAACTTCAAAAATTCAATATTTGAAGAGGGCGAGAAAGATTTTCAGGATACAAACTTTGGCGAAGGGGAAGTTATCTTTATTAACACGCAGTTTGGGAATGGAAACGTTTCATTTATAAACACGCAGTTTAACAATAGCAACGTAAGTTTTAAAGTAGCAAGGTTTGGAGAAGGAAAAGAGGATTTTAGGTTTGCAAAATTTGGTTCCGGAAAAATATCGTTCGACCAAACAGACTTTGGCCCTGGGAGAATAGACTTCCGTAATGTTGAGTTTGGCAAAGGCAGAACAAGCTTTAACCGGTGTGTTTTTAGCGAGGGTGAGGTAACCTTTGAGGGAGCAGAAGTGAAGAATGGGAAAATAACCTTTTTACGCTCAACCTTTGGAGCAAAACTTGTCTCTTTTGAACTATTTCAGGGGTTTGATGCCGACATGACTTTTGAAAAAGTAATTTTCCCTGGCAATGTTAATTTTAGCAATGGAATATTTAAAAAGCTAAGCTTTAATTTATGCCAATTTAACGGTACTGTTAACCTGCACGTTGAATCAGCCTCAGAGATTGACCTTTATGGATGCATAGCTCGTGACATTATCGACTACTATTCCCATGGAGAGAGCCCAAAGGTTGAAGTTCTAAATATTAACGGGTTACGTCTACTTGGTAGGCTATACGTACAATGGAGTGCCAACAGTTTAAAAGAAAAAATTTACAAGCAGACCAATTCAACAATTGGTGAGAAAGCTGCACAGTTTAGAATACTTAAGGAAAATTTTAATGGTTTAGGCAGGTATGAGGATGAGGATAAAGCCTATGTAGAGTACATGAGGTGCGTACAAAAAGATTGTTTAGAAAAAGATATTGAACGCTCCTTCCTTTCAAAAACGATAGCATATCCAAAATATCTATTCAAAACGCTCATTTTCGATAAAATGGGGCTTTATGCCACATCACCTTCACGAGTAATTACAAGTATAATAATTGTTCAACTAATTTTTTCTGTTTTATATACAGGGTTTACGCTAACCGGCATTGGTGATGTTGTTAGCAATTTAGAAACGGAGCCTCCATTGTTTTTTAAATCAATATATATTTGTGTTATTACATTCTTTACCATTGGCTATGGAGAGTTTATACCTTTGGGTTACTCAAGGGTATTAAGTGGTATTCTAGGTTTTTTGGGCGTATTCCTTATGTCGTACTTTACAGTTGCATTTGTAAGAAAAATACTGAGATAGTAAGATGATTTAAAAATTTCCTCGCCTTATCATTAGCAAAGCAAGAATATTAAATATTTCCAACCTTCCCAATATCATATTTATTGTTAACACAAATTTTCCAGCATCAGGAATACCCGCATAATTTGAGAGCGAACTAACATCGCCAAAACCTGGTCCTACATTCCCTATAGTTGCAATAGAGGCAGTGAAAGCAGTATATAAGTCAACATCAAGAAATGATAGGATTAGGGTAGTTACGAAAAAAGTCATGATATACAGTACAATAAATACCAAAGTTAATATCTCAAGATGTTCGCTCATGGGCTTATTATTTACTCTAACGCTAACCACAGCCCTTGGGTGCCTTAGTAAAACAAGCTGCTTTTTTAACGACTTGAAATAAAGATAAATTCTGTCGAATTTAAGTCCACCAGAAGTAGAGCCAACCATGGCACATTGTATGGTAAAATATATAAGAATTATGTGGGTAAAGGAGGGCCAAATACCGCTATCAACGGTTGCAAAACCAGTAGTAGTTCCCAATGATATTACCTGAAATGCTCCGTATTGTAAAGATTTCCAAAAATCGTAAACCCCAGCAAAATAAAGCTTTGATGATACGAAAATAACACCAATAAAAAGAACTGCAATGAATGCACGAACAGGTTTTGATTTGAAAATATTCTGAGATTTGAGGGTAAAGGTTCCATACAATAGTCCAAAGTGAATACCAGAGAGTATCATGAAAAGCATAATTATACTATCAATTACTCCACTATCAAAGTATCCAACGCTCGTATTCTTTGTTGAGAAGCCACCCGTTGCTATGGTAGCAAAAGAATGGTTAACTGCATCAAAAAGGCTCATGCCCGATATTGTAAGAAGTATAGTTTGAGCAGCAGTTAACCCAACATATACAATTGCCAGAACACGAACAATCTTTCTTGCTTTATACTTAAAATTTAATTTAGACAACTCACTCATCTCAGCATTTAGAAGCGTTACCCTTGAGCTGGTTGACTGAGGCAGAATAAGCAAAACAAACATAATAACACCAACCCCACCTATCCAGTGTGTTGATGACCTCCAAAACAGCAACCCCTTAGGCAATGCTTCAATATCATTAAGTATTGATGAGCCTGTTGTTGTAAAGCCTGAAACACTCTCGAACCATGCATTTATTAAATTAAACTCACCGCCCCACATTAAGTAAGGAAGCATACCTATTAAACAGGTAATAAGCCACCCTCCCACAACCATAAGTAAACCTTCTGAGAAATTAATGCTATCATGATTCTCAACAAATATGAAAGGGAAAAGACCAAATATGATGCAAATTAAGCCACTAAAAAGAAGGGGGGTAGTTGATGTTTCGCCGTTACACAATGAAATTATTGCTGAAAATATTAGAAATACTGCATTAAACAGCAGCACGTAGGCAACAAACTTTATTACAACCTCTATTCGCATAACACCTTGAAATTCACTGTTTCTTTTATTGCTTTTTTAATCTGTAAATAAGATTATTCACCTCCGATTCAATCTTTTTAATCTCATCATTAGATTTAATCTTTATTTTAAGTTCCTTATCCTTTGGTTGAAAATTCTTTATGGCTTCAGCCAAACTACTTAGTGGAGAAACAAAGTATTTTGAAATAAAAAAGCTAAGTAGAAGTGAGAATACTAGTGCTCCTATTATGGCAATTATACCCGGCATAATTGCACGGTGCGATTTCTCTTTTAATTCATAGGCTTCCTCATACATGCTAGTTTGATTTAGTCCCATTAGTTCATTTACAGCATCTTTAACCTCTATAAATGATTGATGAATTTCTCCATAGTACAAATTTAAATCTTCAGGTTGCTGCATGTTGGCAACTAGCATCTCTGCGTTACTGCTAAATTGCTTATACGACCTTTCAATGCTCTCAATGTAATCGCTCTCATTTGTTTCTGTTACATTATTTATTGCTGTTTCAAAGGCTTTTGAAAATGCCTTATCGCCAGAAAGAACAACCTCTCTTCCCTTGTCCTCATCCCCCAATAGGAATAAAAGAATTCCGCTATCCTTTCTCTCTAGCGCCTCAAGCATTGATTTAGACGCTTCTATAGTTTTATAATTATCTTCAATTAATGCAGTTACAGAATTACTAAGTTTTAGAAATTCAAATATTGATACGGTTCCTGCAACCATTAATAGCGCAACAAGCAGCATAAAACCTGCTAGAATTTTTAATTTCAACTTCTTTTTCATTTGCAAACTATTGTTTTTCAAATTATTGAACTTGAATATCTTTTTCAACTACTTTAGCAAATGTAACTACAAAACCCTAATGTTGTACTCAAAGCAATGTTTTTAATTATGTTTTTTTTAACTCCTGGGCAAACTAATAATTTTAGTTAGATATTAAACATTCATCATACTTAAACGTTTACACTGTGTAAAAACAATTTACAATGAAGTATAAACTATATATTATAGTATTTCTAATATTTGGAATACATACACAGGGCTTTATGCAAAACAATAATAAAGATACTAAAGACAAAACGGAGTTGAAAAGCATCCTTACTCCCATTCAGTTTAGTGTTACTCAGGAAAAAGGAACTGAAAGACCCTTTACTGGGCAATACTGGGATACTTTTGAAAAGGGAACCTACCACTGCATTGTTTGCGATACTAAACTGTTTGAGTCGGAAACCAAGTATAATTCCAGCTGCGGTTGGCCTAGTTTCTTTGACTCAAATTTTATGGAAAATATTAAAGAGGAAGCCGACCATAGCCATGGGATGATTAGAACGGAGGTGCTTTGCAAATCGTGCAACGCTCATTTAGGTCATATTTTTAACGATGGTCCTGAACCCACTGGCATTAGATATTGTATTAACTCCGCATCACTAAAGTTTAAACCAAATAAAAACAAATAGGTAAGAGCTGAAACTATTAGCTAAATATGATGTAAAAGTTAATACAAACACGTTTAAATAAATATCATTTTAACAAAATATTAAATATCAATTACAATTTCATGAACACCCAAATATATAAAATAGCCTCATTCCCATTAAACCTCCTGGTTTTACCAGGCGAAGAAGTGCCATTGCGCATATTTGAGCCAAGGTATAAACAGCTAATAGAAGAGTGTTTACAAGAGGAACTTCCCTTTGGTATTCCTTACGAAATTAATGGAGAGCCTATGGGTGTTGGAAGTGAGGTAGAAATTGTAAAGCTTGTTGGCAGAAATTCTAACGACGATATGGTTATTACAATCAAAGGTAAGTCGCTTTTTAAAGCCATTGACTTTATACAAACCCTCCCCAATAAACTTTACGGTGGTGTACTTGCCGAATTAATAGATACTGACTTTACCACAACAAATCCTGAGATTGCTGTTAGAGTAAAATCACTTAAATTAAATATTAATAGCAGCTTAGGCACGTTGGTTATTACAGATAGCATAAACATGCTTGACATAGCAAAATCAATAATGCTAAGAACCGACGAAAAGTACAGGTTTGTAACCCTAAAAAGTAAGGAAGCTAGGGAGAACTACATTTTAAAACAACTAAATTTTGTTGAGCAAATTCGTAAACAGGAAAGTGAACTGGAGAATAACTTTCAGTTAAACTAACTCCATCAATAACTATCTGCAGAAACTACATCAACAAAATAAATCTTAGAACTATTTATATTTAAACCAATTTTCTTTGTCCTTAAGCAGTATTACACCTAGTTTTAGTACTATAAAACAAATTACTAGCAAGCAAATCCAGAGGGAAACGTTATTACCTTGAATTGTTTTAATCGATTTAGCTGTTAGGTTGCCCTCAAAGAATGATGTTTCAGGTATGTTTCTGTAATGCCACTTACCAATAATTGTTCCTTCATCGAGCAGTATTAAACCGGGGTTTGCCCTTACTGTTGTTTTAAGCATTATTTCATCGGCCATAAGAAAAGGGAATGCCACCCCAGTACTGCTAATAAAACTGTCTATCTCCTCGGGTGACGATGCAGTTAAGCATGCAAACCCAATATCGTTATCCTGCGCTTTAAAATAAATTTCATTCAACTTTTCAACCGACTCTTTATTCGTTTTATCTAGCCTACGTGCAACAGCAAGAATGTAATAACCAGGGTAATGTATAATTTCATCAGTTTGTTCTACACCATTAATATCTGTTAGTATAAAATCTTTAATGGGTGGCTTATACCCCTCTTTAACTAATATTGATTCGCTATCAACAAAAGTCCATGTTGTATCTTGCCACGGGAAATTATCCTGAGTGAATTCCTTAACCTCGCCGTCCTTCTCATAGTATAAAATTGTTTCGTACTCATCCATAGGAGCATCAGGAGGAATTTCCATAGCCTGAGCAATATTTGTTCCTATACTGTATGGACGAAAATCAATAATTGGTAAATTACGATAACCATAAATTGAGGGGCTAAAGGATACAAAAAGCAAAATAGCTGCTATAATGGTATCGGGAATTACAGGAAATTTTGGTTCAATGCTTTTTCGTTTATAAAACAGGAATATTGATGCAGCAAGCAATGGGATATTTTTAAAGAAGGTTTCCCAGTTACTCATTATTATGGCATCGCCAAAGCATCCACAATCCGATACGGGGTCAAGTATTGCAATTACAAGCGTTAATGGAGCAAAAACTGCCATAAAAAGCATTGCGCCCCATACTCCTACTTGCTGACGAACATTCAGTATTAAAAGCAAGCCTACAAATAGCTCAGCTGCACAAAGAATAAATGATAGCGCTACAGTATATGGCATTAAAAAATCTAACCCAAAGGCCATAAAATAATCGCCAAATTTATAGGCTGAACCTAAGGGGTCAATCCCTTTAACAAGACCAGAAAAAACGAAAGTAATTCCTAATAAATATCTTGATAACCAAATGAGTATCTTAATCATAATTAAACTTTTAAATATTTATTCGATGGTTAATAATTGGTATAATCTTATTAAAAATATCATTCTGGTTGCCCATACCCCCAGTATTATTATTACAAGGCACTACAACAAAATTGGGGTCATAATCAACCTGTTTCAAATACACCCTACGCACTTTCTCCTGAAACGATAAATCATCCTCGTGAATATCGCTACTTCCATTTAGGTACTCTCTGTCTTTGCCATCGCGTTGTTTAGTTAACCGCGATACCGTGAAATCGAATGGTACGTCAAGGAAAATATTCAGGTCGGGCTTTGGAATACCAAAATAGTTATATTCTAAATCGTAAATCCAGTCACGTAGCTTAACCTGCTCTTCTTGATTAGTTAGTTTGGCGCATTGGAATGCAATATTTGAATAAACGTACCTGTCAAGCAGCACTGTTTTATTATTGCCAAGCCAGCCGTTTAATTGCTCAGAAGCGTCTTTCCTGTCGCCAGCATACAGTAAAGCAACTACATAAGGGTCAACTTCGTTAAGGGCACCTAGTTCTCCCCGGAGAAATCGGGCAACCAACTCGCCAAAAAAGGGTGAGTCAGTTCTTGGAAAATGGAGAGTTTCAACTTCAACACCCCTATCATTAAAATAGTTACTAAGCAATTTTAGCTGGGTTGATTTACCTGCACCATCAAGCCCTTCTATTACAATAAAACTCATTGATTAAACTGGTTAATGATAAAGAAGACAAAATTAAACTTTTAAAAAGAATTCTCTTAAATATTTCCATAAGATTTCGGTGCGTGTGGCTAAACTTCCATTATAGTCCTAATTAGAGTCTATATTTATCAAATATTTCCCGTCATCCTATGTTTGCAACGAAAACATAGGATGACGAAGTTATAGACAAATTCTAATTATCCGTCAGCTGATAATAACACCTGACAGGTTTTCAAAACCTGTCAGGTGTCTAACTCCAAGCCCTGACCACTGATTTTTATTGCATGCTACTGATTTCTTTTTGAGGCAATCATTAATGTTTGCAAATGTTTTGTAATTTAGCTTCGGAAAGAAAAGAAAAATAAGTGGTAATGGGTAAAGACCAATCATTCTTCAATATTAAGAACACCCTCACGTGTAAGGGCAAATTAATTGATTTAAAAACCCCAATAGTCATGGGGATTATTAACGTAACATCCGATTCGTTCTATGGCAAAAGCCAGTTTATGATGAAACGAAGGATTTTAAAACGAGCCAAGCAAATACTTACGCAAGGAGGCAAAATAATTGATGTGGGTGCTTGTTCAACCCGCCCTGGCTCCATGCCAATTTCAGAGAATGAGGAGTTAAAGCGCCTTGAAAAGGCTCTATCAGTAATACGCAAACACTTTCCCAATGAAATTATCTCCATAGATACCTTTAGAGCATCTGTAGCAAAACGCATGGTTGAGGATTTTGATGCCAATATTATAAATGATATATCGGCAGGTAATATGGACAAGAATATGTTTGAAACCATAGCCGACCTTAACGTACCATACATTGCAATGCATATGCAGGGTACGCCTGAAAACATGCAGAATAATCCTCAATACAAAGATGTTATAAAAGACCTGTTTACTTTTTTCTCTAATAAAATTGAGCAGCTAACCAGAATGGGAGTTAAAGATGTTCTTATTGATCCGGGATTTGGTTTTGGCAAAACTTTAAATCATAACTATGCCATTCTTAATAATCTTGACTCTTTTAGCATTTTTAACCTACCTGTGGTAGCAGGCTTATCAAGAAAGTCAATGATTTACAAACCGCTAAATACTGACCCAAAGAATGCTTTAAACGGCACTACCGTCCTTAATACCATTGCGCTTACTAAAGGCGCAAAAGTTTTAAGGGTGCATGATGTGGATGAAGCCATTGAGGCAATTAAGCTAACGGAAATTGTACTTAGCCAAAATAAAACTAACTAATAATACTGGTCAAACAACTAATGGATCTATCATTTATTACATGTTTTATCTCCATCAGAATACTCGATATTATTGATATCATTTTGGTTGCGCTACTCTTTTATCAAATATATATGTTGATAAGAGGTACTGTAGCCATTAATATTTTTCTAGGAATCTTCATTCTTTACCTATTTTGGCTAATAGTAAAAGCGCTAAACATGGAGCTGCTCGGCAGTATTCTTGGACAAATTATTGGTGTTGGGGTAATTGCTCTCATCATAGTTTTCCAGCAAGAGATAAGAAGGTTCCTCCTACTTATTGGAACCCGATATTTCTCCAAGAATCAGTTTACCCTGGAACGCTTACTTTTTTTAAAAAGAAAAAAGGTTGATAGTCCTGTTAACATTGAGGGCATTATCAGAGCCTGCCGAAATATGGCTGAAAATAAAGTAGGTGCGCTAATTGTAATTACTCAAAAATCTAATCTTCAATTATATGCTGAAACTGGAGATATTATTAATGCTGAAACTTCAAGCCGTTTAATAGAAAATATATTCTTTAGGAATAGCCCTCTCCACGATGGCGCCATGATTATTAAAAATAATCTTATTTACGCTGTTAGATGTATTTTACCTTTAACTGAAAAAACTGACATACCAGCCTTCTACGGGTTAAGACACAGGGCTGCTCTTGGAATTAGCGAAATTACCGATGCTCTTGTAATTGTAGTATCCGAAGAGAGTGGTAAAATATCTTTTGTTAAGGAAGGAGAAATTCAGGAAGATATTAACATACAAAAACTACGCGATTTCTTAGAAAGAAACCTTATTGACGAATAAATTTCACCCCCTCCTGACATTTTAATTAACAACATTTCCCAACATAACTATGGCATAACTTTTGCTTTCCAAATAATCAAAAAAATTTTTATTGTTTAAAAAACCTAAAAAAATGAGATTAACTCTTTTGGCGATTTTTCTATTAACTTCTGTTTATGTACAAGCAGAATCTGTAACACAAACCGTTAGAGGAACGGTTAAGGATAGCGAAACCAGGGTAACCCTACCCGGTGCTAATGTAATTCTCACCCATACTGACCCACAAAATGGTACAACTACCGATGAGAATGGTAATTTTCGTTTTGAAGATGTGGAGGTTGGCCGTATTAGCCTAAAAGTTACATACATGGGTTACCACGAGGTTGAGTTGAACAACGTAAACCTTCAGGCAGGTAAAGAGCTTGTTCTTAATATTTATATGGAAGAGATGGCTCTGGCTGTTGAAGAAGTAGTAATAACTCATGAGGTGGATAAAACTGAGTCGCTTAACCAAATGGCAACCGTAAGCGCACGTGGGTTTACAGTTGAGGAAACTGAACGATACGCTGGCAGCCGCAACGACCCTGCCCGAATGGCAGCTAACTTTGCGGGTGTTGTTGGGATTGACGACTCAAGGAATGATATTATAATTCGTGGTAACTCGCCAATGGGATTGCTATGGCGCCTGGACGGTGTTGATATTCCAAGTCCTAACCACTGGGGCATGTCAGGCACAACGGGTGGCCCTGTGAGCATGCTTAATAATACGCTGCTCGAAAATTCCGATTTTCTTACCGGAGCTTTCCCTGCCGAATACGGCAATGCGCTATCTGGTGTTTTCGATTTACGTATGAGAGATGGTAACAATGAGCAGTTTGAGTTCCTTGGACAAATTGGTTTCAACGGATTTGAACTGGGTGCCGAAGGGCCCATTAACCGTTCAAAAGGGTCATCATTCTTAATTAACTACCGGTACTCTACCATGGGTGTTTTTGAGAAACTTGGGATGGATTTCGGCACCGTAGGTGTACCTGAATATCAGGATTTATCATTTAAGCTAAACTTTCCAAATACAAAGCTTGGTCACATATCCATGTTTGGTTTGGGAGGCTTGAGCAACATTGAGATTTGGGACAGTAGAACCGATACAACAGAAGAGCAACTTAATTACTATGGCGGAGATGGGTTTGATATTACCTCAGGAACCGATATGGGAGTTGTAGGTATTTCATCTCATTACACTTTTAACCCTAATACGTACCTTAAAACAACTTTTGCCGCCATGGGGCAAAAAGCAATAAACAGGGTTGACACCTTAAGCGAAAATCTGGAAAAATTCATGGTGTACAACTCCAACATGATTGACAACCGACTATCTGCATCGGCTGTTGTAAACCACAGGTTTAACTCCCAACATACGCTAAAAGGTGGACTTAGAGCCAAGTTACTTTTAAGCGATTTCTACGACGACACATGGCGTAAGGAGTTCGATGATTACAGAAGTCAAATTGATTTCGATGGTAATACTTGGCTTGTACAGCCTTATATTCAGTGGCAGTTCCGCCCAACAAATAGTGTTACAATAACTTCTGGGCTTCATCATAACTACTTTGCTTTTAATAACAGCCACTCCATTGAACCCCGTTTTGGGATTAAGTATGGGTTTGCACCTCGCCATGCATTTAGCCTTGGTTATGGTTTACACAGCCAAATTTCGCCCCTTTTTGTTTACTTCCTGCAAGAACCTCAGGATAACGACACATACCAACTAACAAATACGGATTTGGGCTTAACAAAAAGTCACCACGTTGTTCTTGGTTACGATTTTAAGATAAATCAGTTTACACGCATAAAAATTGAAACATACTATCAGCACATTTTTGATGCACCTGTAGATGCCCAGGGAAGCAATTCATTCTCAATTCTTAACAATGGTGCCAGCTTTGAATTTGGCATGCCTTCATACTATCTTGCCAACAAGGGAACGGGAGAGAATTATGGGGTTGAATTAACCCTTGAGCGCTTCCTAAATAAAGGCTTCTACTTTCTTATGACCACATCGCTATTTGAATCGAAATATACTGGGAGCGATGGCAATACCTATAACAGTGCATTTAATAACAATTACGTAGTAAATGGACTTGTAGGTAAAGAGTTTGAACTAGGCAAGAATAACCCCAAAGTTAAGCAGTCCCTTTCAATTGACATTAAAACAATGCTTGCCGGAGGCAAACGTACCACACCCTGGGAGCCTGTATATAATGAGGCTACGCAAGAATACGAACGCCAATGGGACTATAGCAGAGCTTTTAGCGAAAAGCTTAGCGATTATAACAAAACCGACCTGAAAG
>JAWLEY010000272.1:0-3524 GCA_041685855.1 Perlabentimonas sp.
TACGCACCCATGAGCGGAACCATCTCTAGGCTAAATGTTGAGCTGGGTGAGCGAGTGGTGGGAACAGCCCAGATGGCTGGTACAGAAATTCTTCGAATTGCCGACCTATCACGTATGGAAACCAGAGTTAGCGTTAACGAGAACGACATAGTTAGAGTGAAACTTAACGACACCTCACTCATTTATGTTGATGCTTACCCAGAACACACATTTAAAGGCGTTGTAACACAAATAGCTAACTCAGCCAGCGTTACCGGCTCCACAACCGACCAGGTTACCACATTCGAGGTGAAAATACTACTACTCAAATCCTCTTACAACCACCTGATAAGCAAAAAACTACCTAATCCATTCAGACCGGGTATGTCAACCAATGTGGATATTCAAACAATGACCAAAAATAATGTTCTTACTATACCCATTCAGGCTGTAACCACAAGAGAAGCCTCTAACACTGAAAACAGCGAAAAGGAAGAGAACAAGAAATCGTCTGATGAAGATGCAATAGACAAAAAAATAAGCGAGATTGTATTTGTTGCCAAGAGCGATACAGCCTCAAGGGTTGAGGTACAAACGGGTATTCAGGATAACCGTTACATTGAAATTATTAGCGGGCTTGAACCTGACGATGAGGTTATTATTGCGCCCTTTAGCGCCATATCAAGAAGGCTTAGTAACGGCAGTTTAATTAAAAGAGTTGAAGAAAAACAGCTGTTTCAAACATCAAAGTAGTAAATAAATGACCCACATACTTTGTATAGAAACCGGAACTACAACCTGTTCCGTTGCGCTTAGTAACGGTAATGAGGTGCTTGATATTATTGAAACGCACGACATCAATAATAACCACGCAAAAAATCTTTCGCACTTTATTGATGTGCTACTTGAAAGACAAAATACTCAAGCGTCCAAACTTTCTGCAGTTGCAGTAAGCAAAGGGCCCGGTTCATATACAGGCTTAAGAATTGGCGTTTCTGTAGCTAAAGGGATTTGCTACGGGGCAAACATTCCGCTAATTGCTGTTGGCAGCTTAAACTCAATTGCCCAAGGTGCTATTGATTGGTTAGGCAACAACCAAAACATTGAAACACCTGATATAATTTGCCCCATGATAGATGCCCGAAGAATGGAAGTTTACACGCAGCTATTTACAACCAATGGAAAAAGCATAACTGAGGTTGAAGCAAAAATACTTGATGAGAACTCGTACGCAGACCTACTTGAGAAGAAAAAAGTACTTTTTCTTGGTAATGGCTCAACCAAAGCCAAGAGTGTAATTCAGCATACTAATGCCTCCTTTCTTGAGGAGTTTAACACATCGTCAAGGTATATGATACCAATAGCCAACACCAAGTTTCAAAAGAATAATTTTGAGGATACTGCCTACTTTGAACCATTCTATCTTAAAAACTTTGTTGCAACAATACCCAAAAACAAGGTGTTAGGTAAATAACCATAATTTGCATTAAGCAATTAGTCCTAAAAACAAAAAGGTTTATGGAAAAAGTTGGCTTATTATTCTCTTAAATACAGGTAATTGTTATTTTTGTGAGCTAAATTAAATATTATATAAAATGGCTACAACTTCGGATTTTAGAAATGGTTTATGCATTGAGTATAACGGGAAACTATATACAATTGTACAGTTCCAGCATGTTAAGCCCGGCAAAGGCGCTGCTTTTGTTAGAACAAAACTTAAGAACCTGGATAACGGTAAGGTTATTGAAAACACTTTCAATGCGGGTGTCAAAATTAATACAGTAAGGATAGAGCGTAGGCCCCACCAGTTCCTTTACAAAGATGATACCGGTTATCATTTTATGCATCAGGAAACATTTGAGCAGATAATGCTACCAGAGGAACTTGTGGAAGGTTCTGATTTAATGAAAGAGGGTCAAAACGTAGAAATTGTAGTACATGCAGAGAACGAATCGGTTCTTTCGTGCGAACTTCCTCCTTTTGTTGAGCTAGAGGTAACCTACACGGAGCCCGGACTTAAAGGCGACACTGCCTCATCATCAGCATTAAAACCTGCTACTCTTGAAACAGGCGTAAGCATTAATGTACCTCTTTTTATTAGTATTGGCGAAAAGATAAAGATTGATACACGTACTCGCGAATACTCAGAACGGGTAAAGTAAAATCAGGATATTTACACAGAATGAAAATATTTACATGTAACCCAATGTATGTGTAATTTTTTTGTGTAACTTATGCCTCAATAGTATCGTTTAGCCTTTTAATGCAAATTATCTAGCAGCATGTCTTTCTCCTCATCAAAGAGACTAAAACTTAGTACCTTTAAGCTAAACGCCCTGTTAAGCATGGCGCAAGCCATTAGCAGCGACATGCAAACGGAGGATCTAATTGGGCGCTTTAAGCAAATTCTTAACGAGGATTTGGAGATTGATCGCGTGCTATTTTTCAAATTTGAGGACAACTGGAGGCTTCTTCTATCCTCAAATTGTTCCGAAGAAATTAGCAACCAGATAGATGTTGAGCGCGATTTAATTTCCTTTACCGATATATCTTTTGTAAGTACATCAGAAAACAGAATACTTCAGGAGTTTGATATAATTATTCCGGTTATTCAGGGAAACGTTCCGTTGGCCTACGTACTAATTGCTGACACTAAGGACGATGCCAAAGGGGTAAGTGCTACAATTAAGCACCTTAACTTTGTACAAACCCTATCCATAATCATTTTTGTTGCCATTGAGAACCTAAGGCTCTTCCATAAAACCATTGAGCAGGAAGCAATGAAGAAGGAGCTGGAGTTGGCATCAAAAATGCAGAACCTTCTCATTCCCAATCCCGAAAATTTGCCCCAAACACCAGAAGTAGGCATTCACTCATACTACCATCCTCACTCAGAGGTAGGAGGCGACTTTTACGATGTTATTGCACTTGATAAAGGCGAGATAGGTTTCTGTATAGCCGACGTGTCGGGAAAAGGGATGGCAGCCGCCATACTAATGTCTAACTTTCAGGCAAACCTAAGAGCCCTGTTCACTCACGATATCACCTTAACCGGACTGGTAGAAAAACTTAATAACAGGGTGATGGACGCCGCCAAAGGCGAACGGTTTATCACAATATTTATTGGAAGATACAACCCAACACGAAAAAACCTTGAATACATAAATGCTGGGCATAATCCACCCGTTTTTTACGATTCTAAAACTGCAAAAACATCGCTCCTTACTAATGGCTGTGTTGGCCTTGGTATGGTTGATGAAATCCCTGTAATGAACCTAGGTACGCTTCGGGTAACCTCACCATCAAAGCTTATATGCTACACCGACGGGCTGGTTGAGTTCTCTAAAGATGATAAGGTGCTAATGGATCATAGCATTATTGAAGAGTGTATCTGCAAGGAGAACACCATTAGCCATAATTTGGAGGAGATTGTAAGCCATAGGCTTAAACAGGAGGAAACAGGTGAGATAAAAATATTTGACGACATTTCGATGCTGGGCTTTGAGTTTAAGTAGCGTTTTTATACCCTAATAGCCTTCGTTTTA
>JAWLEY010000273.1:0-3518 GCA_041685855.1 Perlabentimonas sp.
TTTGAGAGTTTAATGCGTTTCCCTTCCATTGAGATAATACCATCGGATTTAAATTCTGATAGTAAACGAATAACCGATTCGGTTGCGGTACCAACAATATTAGCAAGCTCCTCGCGGGTAAGAATTATGTTAAGAAAATCGTCATTGTTAGTTCCAAAAGTATTCTCGAGCATAAGCAATGCTTCAGCTAACCTTTCACGAACCGTTTTTTGGGCAATATCCTTAATATAGCTATTTGCCTGGTTAAGCTCCTTGCAAATTAGCTGCATGAGTGATAAGGAAAAGTCCCCGTTTGATTTAACTAAATCAATAATTACCTGTGAAGGAATAAAGCAAATATTTGCTTCCTGAATAACACTGGCAGTGGTGCATGCCGGTTCGTTGCTAAGAATAGACCTGTAGCCAGTAATATCGCCTTCGCGTGCAAATGCTACTATTTGTTCCTTGCCATCGGAACCTGTTTTGTATATTTTGAGTGCACCGCTATTCAGGCAAAAAACTCCGTTAATCCTGTTGCCCTCGTTATATATAATTTGCCCCCTTTTATAAACCCTGCAAATTTTTTCCGATTCCAAATACTCTTGCTCCTGAGCATTTAGAGCTTGGAAAACAGAATTGTTCACTGAACACAATTTGCAGGTATTATCAGATTCCATACTATAATTTTAGTATTTGTAAGAACAATATTTGGGGCAAAAGGTTTAAAAACCAAAATTTTATAGCACTGAACTAAATTGATTTAGGAAACGAGCATCGTTCTCAAAGTATAAGCGAAGGTCTTTAACCTGATACTTAAGCATGGCTATTCGCTCTATTCCCATTCCAAAAGCATACCCTGTATATTCTTCAGAATCAATATTGTTGTTTTCTAGTACATTAGGGTCGACCATGCCACAACCAAGAATTTCGAGCCAACCAGTGTATTTACATACACCACAACCTTTTCCGCCGCATAGGTTGCAGCTTACATCCATTTCTGCAGAAGGTTCGGTAAATGGGAAGAACGAAGGACGAAGACGAATTTTAACATCGGCTCCAAAAAGTTCACGAGCAAAGAAAAGCAGAGTTTGCTTTAAATCAGCAAATGAAACATTCTTATCAATATATAATCCTTCAACCTGATGAAAGATGCAGTGTGCACGTGCAGATATTGCCTCGTTACGGAATACCCTGCCAGGACAAATTACTCTAATAGGAGGTTTTTCCGTTTCCATTACCCTAACCTGAACCGACGAGGTGTGTGTACGTAGAAGTACATCCGGATTTTTGTTTATAAAGAATGTATCCTGCATATCGCGGGCAGGGTGCTCATCGGGAAAGTTTAATGAACTAAACACATGCCAATCGTCCTCAATTTCAGGACCCTCCGCTATTTTAAAGCCCAGTGTTCTGAAAATATCGTAAAGTTCTTCCTTAACTAAAGAAATGGGATGACGAGAACCAAAACTCATGGGATGACCTGGTAATGTAAGGTCGATATTCATATCTTTTTTACCTGAGGTTTCGGCTTTTTCTTTTAGCAACGAAATTTTTTCCTGTGCAAAATTCTTTAAATCGTTAATAAGTTTGCCCATCTCCTTTTTTTCAGAGTTGGGTATATTTCTGAACTCAGCAAAAAGTTGCGTAATTGCTCCTTTTTTGCCAACCATATTTACTCTAAATTCGTCTATCTCCTTTACAGATGATGATGTAAAGTTTTCTATCTGTTGTTTAATATCCTGAATTTTGCTTTGCATGAAATATTAATTATTAAGTATTTTAACTTTCATTCTAATATCTTCGAGAGGTTTATCAGCATTATCAGTTTTTACTGCTGCTATTTTTTCTACAATATCCAGTCCTTCCTGAACCTCTCCAAATACGGTGTAATTTCCATCTAAATGCGGAGTTCCACCTATTGTGGTATATGTTTCAATTTGTTCTTCGGAAAACTCAAATTTTTCCATTTTTTTAATTTCATTATCTATTGAATCCTTTAAGTTTAAATAGATTTCGCTAAAATCAGGTTCAATGCCCTGTGCAAGAAGAGAATCGGCCTGTTCCATAATAATTTTATCGGCTATGGATTTGCGCTTATTATCATTCATACTTTTTGCCATTCGGGTAAGTTCTTTTTCAGAGAATACCTGTCCCTGAACAATGTAAAATTGATATGCAGACGATTCTTTATCGGGATTAACAGCATCGGGCATACGAGCTGCTGCCAGAGCACCTTTTTTATGATAATATTCTGGATTAAACTCACCAGGTATAGTTTTTTCGCTATCAAATGATTTTTGTTCATCATTTTCCGAAGTGGCAGGGTCGCCTCCTTGAATCATAAATTCATTAATAACTCTATGAAAAATTGCTCCGTTGTATAGCCCATCATTAACATTTTTTATAAAATTTTCTTTGTGAATAGGCGTTTCATTATACAAACGCAGTTCAATGTTTCCAAGGTCTGTTTCAATTTTTATAATGGTGTCCTTAGTATCATCTTTTGATGATTTGCATGATGTTACAATAACAAGGAATGCACCTAATGTAATGAGCAGTATTTTCTTAAGCATGATAATTATTTTAATTTGGAACAAAAATAGTAAAACAATGTGCTAAATCAGCTAATTATTATATAATTTTGCTTAAAATACCTTAACATGAAGTTATTATACACAATACTTTTCACTTTTTTATCATTACTATCCTTTTCGCAAAAGGTTGGATTAGTCTTGAGTGGTGGAGGTGCAAAGGGATTGGCCCATATAGGTGTAATAAAAGCTTTAGAAGAGAATGAAATACCTATAGATTATATTACTGGTACCAGTATTGGTGCTATTGTTGGAGGGCTTTACGCTGTTGGATATACTCCCGACCAGATGATTAAAAAATTTGAATCTGAGGAGTTTTATAGATGGAGTAATGGGATTATCCCTGAAGAGTATATATACTATTATAAGAAAAGAGACCCGAATGCCAGCATGTTTAACGTTGCTGCTACTATTGAGAACGCCCTGCCTAAGCCAATTGTTCCATCTTACCTAATTCCAACGCATCAGATGGATATTGCTTTTATGGAAATTTACGCTCCCGGAGCAGCAAAAGCAAACTATAATTTTGATTCTCTTTTTGTTCCATTCAGAGCAGTAGCCGCTGATATATACAATAAGAAACCATACATTTTTAAATCAGGCGACTTGGGAACTGCAGTAAGAGCATCAATGACATTTCCATTCTATTTCCGTCCAATTTCAATTGATAGTATTCCGCTGTTCGATGGGGGAATTTATAATAACTTTCCCTGGGACATAATGATTGAAGACTTTAATCCCGATATTATAATTGGTAGCAAAGTATCAAAAAATGCACCACCCCCCGATGATATGAGCCTTTTTTTACAACTTGAACACATGATTGTAGGGATGACAGACTTTGACCTTCCCGATTCCCTGGGAGTGCTCATTGATA
This sequence comes from Perlabentimonas sp., assembly GCA_041685855.1. Lineage (GTDB taxonomy): Bacteria > Bacteroidota > Bacteroidia > Bacteroidales > Tenuifilaceae > Perlabentimonas. The sequence continues at coordinate 3,448 of JAWLEY010000273.1, forward strand.
ACGATAGTGATGACGTAAGTTTACTTGACTTTGAAAGAACACAGGAGCTTGTTCAAAAAGGGTACGAATCA
>JAWLEY010000274.1:0-3517 GCA_041685855.1 Perlabentimonas sp.
ATACAGATGCTCTTATTGGCCATTATGTGCCTAAAGCACATGGCTCGTTGCACTGGGTTGGAGTACCTTTCGGCACTTTTGTTCATGTAGAAATCAGTCACTAGCATGGCTCTCTCTGCCGATAGCTTGTTTACGGCATTTAGGCTTTGATTGCGGAGTTGTTGTATTCTGTTATTCATTTTTGTTTGTCGTTTTTTTTAAACACGGAGGCGCGGAGGCACAGAGATTATTAAAAAATTATTGTTGATTGAATGAGTTAACGCTATGGCGCTATGACGCAAAATCTTTTATTTTTTTCAACATCCATTCCTTATCATTCGTTGTTAGTTCTTTTTAAAACACGGAGGCGCGGAGGCACAGAGATTATTAAAAAATTGTTGTTGGTTGAATGAGTTAACGCTATGGCGCTATGACGCAAATCTTTTATTTTTTTTTCAACATCCATTCCTTATCATTCGTTGTTAGTTCTTTTTAAAACACGGAGGCACGGAGGCGCAGAGTGTTGTTAAGGAAACATGCTTCGACTCCGCTCAGCATGACAACCGATACCCTGAGCTGAGTCGAAGGGTGATTCTACAAAGTCTACCATAAAAACACCCTTAACTAAACTTCATTACTCATTATTCATTACTCATTCCTTATTCCCTCACCCTCCCACGCTTATCACAGGGGCTAAACCAGCAAATGAGCTTGCAATTTCCTGTGCTTTGCGCTTTGGGTAGTTTCCCATTTCATTTAGTTCATACTCCTTTCCCTGCTTGCTAAATTTATGCTTTGCCAGAGAATGATAGGGCAATAGGTCGATACGGCTCACCCCATTTGTATTTGCAACAATATCTTTTAGGTCGTTAATATTCTCCTTTGTATCAGTTATACCATCCACTAAGGGAACTCGAATTATTATATTTTTGCCAGCGGAAGACAGCAGTTCAAGGTTTTTAAGTATTAACTCATTCCCAACACCTGTGTACTTTTTGTGTTTTAGCGAATCAGCCAATTTTAGGTCGAATAGGTAAACGTTGGTGTACTGGATAGTTCGCTCCATCACCTCAATTGGGGTATATCCGCAGGTATCAACCGTAGTGTGAATGCCCTCGGCGGTGCAAACCCTGAGCAGTTCAATGGCAAACTCTGGCTGTGCTAACGGTTCGCCGCCGGTTAGGGTTACGCCTCCGCCCGATTCATCAAAGAATGGGATATCGGTCTTAATGCTCTGCATAACATCCTTAACTGTGGTTTCATAACCTACCGATTGGATTTGGGTAAATGTTTTATCGCCCACTTTCTGATTGTTTTGCATTGTCTCAACTCCAAAGGCCTGGCTCTCCGGATTATGACACCATAAGCATTTTAAGGGGCAGCCTTTAAAGAAAATCGCTTGGCGAATTCCCGGGCCATCGTGAACGGAAAAACTTCGGATATCAAATATTATCCCTCGCATATCAAAAAAGATTTTAAAAAACATATTTACATAATTATTAAGTCCTTAGGGTAAAGGACTAAAAAATGCGAGAGGGAAAAGTCAACATATCCAGCAAGAGTAAAGTCCCTTGCCGTTGTTATCATATAATGTTGAAACTATGTGATGCATAACCTTTTATTATGTAATCCATACAAAGTTATATGGTTTTACTTAAACATTTCAATTTTTGTTAAAGATTATTACCCAATAAATTTCACCAAGCATCAGCAACCCTAATAGTAAGTAAATTAGAAACTTTAATTCTAAAAGAGTAAAAATTCTATACCTTTGCAAAAAACTATTGTTATGTTAAGAACATTGACACTTGCAGCAATACTGCTTATTAGCACACTTACAGCTTCAACTCAGGTTACTTTTATATTAAACTCACTGCCCGACAACACCCCTGAAGGCTCAGAACTATACCTTGCAGGCTCACTTAATAAATGGGCTCCTGACCATCCCGACTATAAATTTACGCTCGATGATTTAGGGCGATTGTCCCTAACCATTAAATCGGTGCCCGACACATTCGATTACAAAATTTGCCGAGGCACTTGGCCATCGGTTGAGGTTGATTCCGCTGGGAAAGATTTACCCACAAGACTTTACGTTGATTCACTTGGGAATACAATAAAGCTTGATATAGAGCAATGGCGCGATATGCTTAAACCCCGCGACCTGGTTTCAACAGCTAACTCTGATGTATTTTTCACCCCAACCAGCATTGAAATACCAAGACTTAACAGGCGCCGCACCGTAAGGGTTTATTTCCCTCCCGATTACTCATCTCGCCAAGGCTTCCCGGTTATTTACATGCTTGATGGTCAGAATGCGTTCGATGCTTCAACATCATTCTCAGGCGAATGGAATATTGACGAGACATTAGACAGTCTGCATTTCTCCAGAGGTTTCTCATGCATTGTAGTTGCTGTTTATCATGGTGAGAAACACAGGTTAAACGAATATACACCGTGGACGAACGATAACAAAGAAGGCGGAGATGGTGACCGTTTTGCACGTTTCCTTGCAAAGGATTTAAAATCATACATAGACGATAACTACCGAACGCTCCCCGGTAAGGACAATACCATGATTATGGGCAGCTCCCTGGGAGGACTCATGGCCCTATACACGGCCCTTGAGTACCCAAAGGTTTTTGGTAAAGCGGCCATTTTTTCGCCAGATTTGGAGTGGAGCGACGAATCATTTGAGCAGATTAAGAAATTTAGAAAACGTAGATTTCAGAAGATATACATATCGGTGGGAGAAAAGGAGGATAGAAAAACAATATCGAACGTAAACAAAGCCAAAAAACTACTGAAAGAAGCTGAATTTGATAAGCGAGAGCTTAAAGTAAGGATTGTTCCCAGTGGTCGACATAGCGAATGGTTCTGGGGAGAAGAATTTCCTGTTGCAGCTAAATGGCTCTTTGGATTTTAAAAACTACTCTAATCTGAGCTAAACTATTCAGCAAAAATCAAATCAAAAACTAATACTAACAAACCATACTAAATTAATGTCACGTTTTTTTATTTTTTCGCTACTGCTCTGTCTTTCAGCAAATCTTTATAGCCAAGAGCCCTTACCAAAGGGCATGACCGAAGCAGAAAAACTCATTTGGAACGACTACCTAAAAAACTACCCCGCCAACAGAGGAACTGCTCCACCAGCAGAAACCCCAAGAACTCCAGCCGAATGGGAAGAAATGCAGGGTGTGCTTGTAACCTGGGCATCATACAGCAGTAATCTTCGCGAGATAGTAAGGCATGCAAAAAATCATGTAACCGTTTACATTGTTTGTACCAGCGGGTCTAATGTTGCGAACTATCTGGCTGAAGATGGAGTTGATACTGAGAATATTGTTTTTATTGAGGATGATTACAACTCGGTTTGGGTACGCGACTACGGGCCACAAAGTATCTACCTTAACGGAACCAACGAGCTGGCTTTTGTTGATTGGGTTTACAACCGCCCCAGGCCCGATGATGATGTTATACCCTCGGTTATGGCAAACGAGCTGAATGTACCTCTTTACCAGATGACCCAGTCGCC
>JAWLEY010000275.1:0-3516 GCA_041685855.1 Perlabentimonas sp.
ACAATATCAATAATTTCTTCAGTAGGAGCACCCTGCATGTTAACCCATGGACGATTTCTGGGGTTGAAAACGGAAAGTAATTTGGTGTAGCATGTTGTGGCATGGATGCACTCCCCCGGTCTCCAAAATACGGTTATATCCTCATTGGAATAGCTCCTGTTGTTTTTTTCCATTAGGTTATATGATTTTTTACTTTAGTTTGCCTCAATAATGAAACGGATAATCTATGGGTTTTGTTTAGTTGGCGATTGAATCTTCCTTTTTAATAACTAAGCAGCTGGCAATCATATCATGAAGAGCTTGCCTCTTTTCAGTGAACCCTGCCATTATGTATCCTATAAGGAAGGTGAGATTTGTGATTATTCTGGAAAAATATCTTCCTGTTGCTCTGGCAAATGTTACTCTTTCACCATCAAGTGATGTAACTTTAATTCCAATGGCAAGTTTACCAAGAGTTGCACCGTATTTGGACGACTCCATAAGCGCATAGTACAGCCATCCTGCTGCAAGATTTAGTAACCCAATTAATAATAAAAGACCTACAATCATTCCAACCTTAAGAAGGTTCCCATCTGCTATAAATGATTCAAAAGAATCAATATCTCCTGTATTCTCAATTTTTAAAGCTAAAAACACAATATAAGATATTGTAGGAATAAGTAGGAATAGGCCAAAAATATTAAGGATGATGCGGTCAATAATATATGCAGCAAGTCTTAGCCAGAATCCTGCATATTCAATTTTTGTCTGTTCGGAGTTTTCTATAATTTCCATGATGTGTTTTTTTAAATAATTGTGAAAATTCCTTAAAAAAATTGACATTTCGAAATTTTTTTGGCATTTTTTATGCTCAATAATTTAATATTAACATAAAAACAATTATTAATATATTCCGTTTAAAGTACTTGAGAGGTTTGGTGTAGTTATGAGAGTGATTAGAAACATATTTATTGTAGCTGTCATTTTGCTTATAGGTAGAGTTGGATTCAATCTCTATGGGCAAAATCCCAAGACTATTGATGGTAATCAGATGTTGCCTGTTAGGGTGGTTAATGGCGATACACTTCCAAATATAAACCTGCGACAAGTTGTGGTATTTCCAAAGAGAACGTTTTCTAACAAAAGGGATTATAGGCGATACCGGAGGTTGATAAGAAATTTAAAAGTAGTTTATCCTTATGTTCAGATTGCAAAATACAAAATATCTGAAATGGATGTACATTACAGAACGCTTGAATCTGATGCTGCCAAAAAAGCTTATATAAAACAGGTTGAGAAGGAGTTGCGCGACGAATTTGAAGGCCAGCTTGTTAAACTTACCTTTTCTCAAGGGCGGTTGTTGATAAAGTTAATTGACAGGGAGATTGGCCGTACAAGTTACGCTGTTATTCGTGATTTAAGGGGAGGCTTCTCGGCAGTATTTTGGCAAGCAGTGGCAAGAGTTTTTGGGTCAAATTTAAAAGCTGAGTTTGATGCTTATGGCGATGATATGCTTTTGAACGAGCTAATAATTTTACATGAGCATGGATTATTATAAAACACCCCAACTTTTTTATGATGTTAAGCTGGGGTGTCTCTCAAACTGGATTAATGCTAAATATTTTTTAAAATCTCCTTAATTATTGTTCTGGTTCCGTTGGCAATGTCAACTATGGTTGCATCAAGCATATAACATGGTGTTGTAAATATCAGATTCTTATTATCTGAAACAACCTCTCCATGGTTTGTGTTCTCATGCTTAGCCCCCATGCTCTCTATGGCTTTGGCGGTACCATCGTCCTGCCCAATTGTTAGGGTTGTGTTATTCAGCACTTTAGCAATTAGAACTGGGGAAATGCATAGTGCGCCAATAGGCTTTTTACTGCTATGCGTCACTTTAATAACTTTTTCAATTTCGGGGTTCACCTTGCAGTCCGAACCTTCGAAAGCAAATGAACATAGATTTTTTGCCACACCAAAACCGCCAGGGAAGACCAGCGCATCAAAATTATCTGGTTTGTAATCACTCAATGGTTTAATTTCCCCTCTGGCAATCCTTGCGGACTCTACCAGCACGTTGCGCTTTTCATTCATCTCATCACCTGTAATATGATTAATTACATGGTGCTGCTCTATGTCGGGAGCAAAAATCTGATAGGAGTGTCCTTCTGAGGCAATAGCGTAAAGAGTCATGGTGGTTTCGTGTATCTCTGCACCATCAAAAACTCCGCAACCTGAAAGTACCACTGCAAATTTCTTTTCTTTACTCATAGGTCAATTATTTTTAGTTATTTTTGGTAAAATAACAATTTTTATGTATTCCATGAAATGTTTTTCTGGTTTAGCGTGTTAAAAAATCTAAATTGTAATGAGGACATTTATAGCAATTGAGATAGAGGCAGAGAGTAAACTTATAACGTTTATTGCCAATTTAAAAGCAAAGCTAGCTAATGATAGGATTAAATGGGTGAACTTGCCTGTATTGCATCAAACATTGTTCTTCTTAGGTGATACAGCAGTGGAGGAGGTTACAAGTATCAAGAGTGGACTTGCTGAGGCTCTATCAGGGGTGCATAGTTTTGAAATTGCACTTGAAGGAATTGGAGTTTTTGGCGATAGGAGAAACCCAAAGGTAATTTGGGTTGGTATAAAGCAATCAGAGCCTCTTAACCATTTGCATGGTATAATTACTAAAACAATTGCCCCGTTAGGATTTACACCGGATAAAAGAGGTTTTAATCCACATATTACTGTTGGTAGAGTAAAATCAATGAATAAGCCAGAATTGCTTTACTCTATAGTAGAGGAGAACAGGTCTAGTTTCTTTCAAAAGAGTTTTGTTAGCAGTGTTACTCTTTTCAAAAGCGAGTTAACACCTCAAGGGCCAATATATACCCCATTGTTTCGTCAGGAGTTGCAAGGGTAGTTTATTATTTAGGAGCAATTTTGTAGAGAGCCAGCGCAATAATAGCATAAATAAAATTTGGAATCCAAACGGCTACAATAGGCGGAATTGCGCCTCCAACTGAAAACATGGTTGCAAAACGCATGAAAAGTATATAGCTAAAGCTGAGTGCTAGCCCCAGGCCAATGTGCAGCCCAATGCCTCCTCTTACTTTTCTTGATGATAAGGAGACCCCAATGAGAGTGAGAATAAAGGTAGAGAATGGGAACGCCACCCGGCTGTACTTCTCAATTAAGTAGAAGTCAACATTATCAGCTCCCTGTAGTCTTTGCTCTTCAATAAACTCGTTAAGTTCAAACATGTTCATTGTTTCAACAACGTTAAGGCGGCGCGAAAAATCGGAAGGTTCAAGGAATATTGTAGTGTCAATCTTCTCACCATACTCAATTTCTTCCCCTTTGTCGGTGTAGGTTCTAATATGGTAATTATGAGCTACCCATTTGTTGGAAGTAGAGTCCCATTTAACCATGTCAGATATTAGTTTTGATTTTAGTTCACCATCAATAAAATGCTCCATGCTAAACCTGTTTCCCATGTCATTGTGGGTGTTATAAGATTGCATGTATATGAAT
>JAWLEY010000041.1:0-15215 GCA_041685855.1 Perlabentimonas sp.
ACCCGACAGGCATAGTTTACCAAGCATAGATAAAGCATCAGAAAACATTCTTTTCCTCAATAGGAGAGGGAAGAAGCTAACGCGTGAAATGATTTTCACTATAGTTAAAACTGCTGCAAAAAATGCAGGCATTAAGAAGACCATTAGCCCACATACGCTTCGCCACTCTTTTGCTACGCATCTGGTTGAAGGAGGAGCTGATATTCGGGTGGTGCAAGAGATGCTTGGGCATGAATCTATCTTAACCACAGAAATTTACACCCATCTGGATAGGCAATTCCTGAAAGATACCATTTTTAGGTATCACCCTAGGACAAAGGGCGAGCCATAATTTCAATTATGAATATCCCAGAATAACAGCAATAGAATCCATTCATACTTCTCTTGGGCGTCAAAATGGCATTATAGATGCTGTAGGTAAGCCATTATGGCATAAAACTTCCAATGGCATCCACTTTGTACTTAGTTAAATGACCGTAATGGTCGGAAAATTTAAAATAACTGAATGTTTAACTAAAAATATGGAGGGTTTTGCTATGATACCAATGTTAAGAAATAGAAGTGGCAACATTCCTAGCATCGTTGATGCTTTTTTTGGCGATGACCTTTTAGGTAACTTTTTTGAGAACACTAATGCCGGAACAGTTCCTTCGGTTAATATTACTGAAAACAAGGATGAATTTGGCATTGAGGTGGCTGCTCCAGGTTTAGAGAAAAAAGATTTTGAGGTTGATATTGATAACAACGTGCTGTCAATATCATGCCATAAGGAGCAGGAGGACGAGAAAGAAGACGAAAAGATTATGCGCCGTGAGTTTAGCTACACAGCCTTTAAGCGTAGCTTTAGCTTGCCCGATGGAGCTGATAGCGAAAAGATTAAAGCATCATACAAGGATGGTATTCTAAAAGTTAGTATTCCTAAAAAAGAGGAAGCTAAGGAGAAGCCAGCACGACAAATCTCAATATCATAATAAAGTGCTAGGAAAAAGCAATTAAAGGCGGGTTTGACCCGCCTTTTTTAGTGTCATGCATTGCGTCAATAACATTTTTCAGTATATCAGAAAGCAAGATTACATTTGTGTTGTTCCTCCATAAAAAGGTTCTGTTATAATCTCTATCTTTGCAAAGTATGAGAGGAACCATTAACATAGAGATAAAAGATGTAGATAAATTAGCAAATCAGCTTTGCTACTGGAGTGAAAACGAGTCCTATTCCATTGTGCTTCAAAGCAATGGCTATCGGAATGATAATGAGTTGCTTAAACACGCCAGTCGTTATCAACTCTTAGCCGCATTTGGTGTTGAAGAAATTATTTGCCCTAGTAATAATCATTTTCATGAACTAAGAGAAGCAATTAAATGTAGCGATTGGCTTTTTGGCTTTTTAGGCTACGATTTAAAAAACGAGACTGAGAGCCTGACATCTGAGAATATTGATGGTTTAGGGTTCTCGAATATGTTATTCTTTAGACCTTCTCTTGTGTTTGCAGTTGAAGACAATCTACTTAAGATTCATTATTCCAAAAACAGATTTAACAGTCATTCAGCAAGGGAGTTATTCGAGTCTATTATGAATACCCCATCTGCAAATGGTGAAGAAAAGTACGATATTCATCTTAATGAGCGTTACTCAAAAGCGGAATATCTAGAAACAGTTAACGAAGTGTTGGGACATATTCAACGCGGTGATATTTACGAAATGAACCTTTGTCAGGAATTTTATACTTCAGCATGCACTATCAATCCCTATAAAAGTTACATTAACTTGAATGCAGTCTCTCCAACTCCTTTCTCTGCATTCGGAAAATTTAACGATAAATTTTTGTTATGCGCAAGTCCCGAGCGCTTTTTGCAAAAAAGAGGTAACAAGGTTGTGTCCCAACCAATAAAAGGTACAGGTCCTAGGGGGCAGAACATTGAGGAGGATGAGCTATTTCGGGAAAAATTAAAGAATGACCCCAAGGAACGTGCCGAGAATATTATGATAGTTGACTTGGTTCGTAATGATTTGTCACGTATAGCTCAGAAAAATACTGTGAAGGTTGATGAACTTTGTGGTGCATATCCTTTCAAACAAGTTAATCAACTAATCTCTACCGTTTCTTGTATCGCTAAACAGAATTATGATATTGTTGATATACTAAAAGCTACATTTCCAATGGGTTCAATGACGGGTGCTCCTAAGGTTAGCGCAATGAAACTTATTGAGAAGTACGAACGAAGCAAGAGGGGGCTGTATTCAGGAGCTGTAGGGTATATTAATCCTCAGGGTGATTTTGATTTTAATGTGGTAATTAGAAGCATTCTGTATAATGCAACTAAACAATATCTCTCATACACCGTTGGTGGTGCTATAACCAGCGGCTCAGTTCCTGAAAATGAGTATAATGAATGCCTGCTAAAGGCAAAGGCAATTAACCAGGTGCTAAAAAATAACAGCAAATGAAGAAAGATTTTATCAACTTCATAAGGGAGCATGATTTAATAAAGCCCAACACTCCAATTCTGTTAGCTGTTAGCGGAGGGGTTGATTCAATGGTTATGCTTAACCTTTTTTACGAGTGTGGTTATCCATTTTCAGTTGTTCATTGTAATTTTTCTCTAAGGGATGGTGAGTCCGATGCTGATGAAGAGTTGGTTAGAAGCACCTGTAAAATAATGGGAAAGGAGATTTTTGTTAAGAGGTTTAATACCGTTAAGCATGCCAGCCAGCAAAATATATCCATTCAAGTGGCTGCACGTAACTTGAGGTATAAATACTTTTCGGAACTCTGTAATGAGCACGGTTTCCAATCAGTTGCCGTGGCACATAATAGGAACGATATTGCCGAGACAATTCTAATCAACCTATCAAGGGCAAGTGGATTAAAAGGACTTACTGGTATAAAATCAAAGGCGAATGGGGTTGTAAGACCCTTGCTTTTCGCTTTTCGTAAGCAGATAAAACAGTATGCTCAAATTAAAAATATTGTTTATAGAGAGGATATTTCTAACAGCGACCTAAAATACGCAAGAAACAGGATAAGGCATAAGATTATTCCCGAATTTGAAAAGATAAACGAGGGTGTAATTGATAGCCTCTGTAGCACATCTCAGCATCTAAGCACTGTATGGCAAGGTGTAGAAAGCATGAATAGCAAGTTTAGAAAGCAAGCCCGGAAAGTTGTTGGCAAAGAGGTGCATTTTTCAATACAAAAATTGCGTGAGTATCCTTTCAGGCAGATTTTCCTTTTAGAAGAACTGACTGTATATGGCTTTCCGGCTTCAATTGTGCTTGATGTTGAGAGGGCTCTTAATTCACAATCAGGCAAGGTTTTCTATGCTAATAATTATCAGCTGGTTCGCAATAGGGAAGAGCTTATAGTTAGCCAGTTGGAATTATCAAAAACACCAGCAGTTAAGGTGCCTGAGGGTACCACTAGTATAAACGAACCATTAAAACTTGTATTCAAACTACGTGCGATTGATGGCAATTTCCAAGTTCCCAAAAATCATTCGACAGCAGCATTAGATTACAACAAACTATCCTTCCCATTAACTATACGCCCATGGCATGAGGGCGACTGGTTTATTCCGTTTGGTATGGATGGACGAAAAAAAATCAGCGATTTTATCATTGACCAGAAAATTCCCTTACATCATAAAAAGCAAGTTTTTGTACTTGAGTCGAATGGGGATATTGTATGGGTTATAGGTTATAGAATAGATAATCGATATTGCATAGACAATAGCACAACTAAAACGCTGGTTATTTCTAAAACTAAGTAAACTTTTTTATTGCTTAGTATCTGGCTCCCAAAACCGACTGTTTTCAATTTTATTACAAAAGCAATCATCCTCTCACAAGCTCATTTATACAATTAATTTAAATATTTAATACTCTGTATAACAGTTGTTTGTGGCATTTGTTTTTCGAGTGCATAACCATTGTTATTTTGTTTTAAAACATTAATTTATTTCCATTAATCTAAATACATTTGCAAAAAAATAACCACCATGGATTCTACATTTATTGACAGCAATTTGTACATGTACTTTGTACTACCATTGCTTATTTTTTTAGCCCGTGTTGTTGATGTAACCATAGGAACTTTACGCATTATCCTGGTTTCAAGGGGCAACAAGACACTAGCACCCATTCTAGGATTTTTCGAGATACTAATCTGGGTTGTAGCTATTGGGCAGATTATGAACAACCTAAACAACTACATTAACTACATAGCCTACGCTGGAGGATTTGCCATGGGTAGCTATATAGGTATGCTGCTCGAAGAGTATTTGGCTATGGGTAGCTTGGTTGTTAGAATTATCTCCCCAATGAATGGTGAAAACCTGGTTAAAGCGTTCAAGGAGAAAGGTTATGGTGCCACTCGGGTAGAGGGCGAGGGCAGTATGGGAAGAGTACAGCTTGTTTACTCAATTGTTAAGCGCGATGATATGCCCGAGGTAACCAAAATAATTCAGGGGTTCAATCCAAAGGCTTTTTACTCTGTTGAGGATGTTAGAAAGGTTAGCGCTGGTATTTTTCCTACAAAATCGCCAATACACAAGCTGAATCCATTTAAACGATGGAGAAAGGGTAAGTAGTTTAATGTGTGCTTGTTGTGCCTTCGGGGCAAAACAGATATACCTGATTACCGCCTTACTTTTGGTGCTCGTCGCGTAGCAAATCGTTAACGCTTTTCACAGGATTAAATGTTATTAATGGTACTTCCACAAAAATTGTTATCCAGTCCGACATGGCTCCATTCCATAAGCCGGGTAGTTCCTGTGCTTTAATAGATTTTCCCTTAATACTTTTAGTTGAGATAAAGCCCGTTTGTTGGTCACGATAATCAGGAAGGTTAAACCTTTTTCCATCAACATCGGTAATGCCACAAACCAAATCGACTGGATTAAAATGAGTAGAGGAATCGAATAGCTGTTTCTTGGTGCGATTATTTAAATCAATCTGCGATGATTCAACTATTTGGAGGGAGATTGAACCATCAGCATTCTTTGCCCAAAACGGTCCGCCACCGGGCTCCCCTTGGTTTTTCACCATTCCGCATACGCGTATGGGGCGGTTCAGTTTCGTTATAAGGTAGGAGCGAAGCTTGCTGCTGTTTTTTGTGTCAAGGTCTTTTGGAGGCACAATGCATAGCTCGTTAATTGAAAAATCCAGTATTTCCTCAAAAAACTCATCAGTTATATTTTCAGATGATTGTAAAAGATTTATATAGTCGAAAATTAGGCTCTGGTAGCTAATAAGCAAGCCAGCTAAGGCTTTTTTGTAAAGTACCGTTTCGTTTTTCAGATTATCAGGCACCACATTATCAATATTCTTTATGAAAACAAGGTTGGCTTCAATCTCGTTTAGGTTTTCAATAAGCGCTCCATGGCCACCTGGTCTAAAAACTAATTTGTTGTCAGAATCGCGTAATGGGTTATTATCCATATCAACGGCAAGTATGTCAGTTGAATGTTTCTGTTCTGAGAATTCAACGTTAAACTCTACTTCGTGAATATGTGTGTATTTTGTAAGTGACTCATTAAGCAAATCCTGGAACCCTTTTTTATGTTCAGGCGATACCGTTAAGTGCAGTTTTACCTTATCGTTTAAAGTTCGTGCGTAACGTGCTCCCTCTACCAGATGCTCTTCAAATGCAGTACGCGACCCATCGCTGTACTTGTGAAACTTTATTAGCCCTTTTGGGAGTTTGCCATAGTTAAGTCCTTGAGGTTCAAGTAGGGCATTTAGAATGGTTTTATAATCTTTCTTGCTTAGTAACTCATCTATATCGTTCCTGCTTTTTAAAAGCTCTGTACGTAGATTCTCAAAAAAAGCGAATCTCTTAATGTTATCAAAAAAGTAACTAACCGAGTTAAAACTCTCATCATTGAGGAGCTCGCTCTCTACTTCCGAGTCTGAATTAAGTAGTTCGTATAAATGCTTAAACATTCTGGTAGCAGCTCCCGATGCTGGTACAAATTTCTCTCTGGTTCCCTCAAATATTTTGTAAACAAAGGCCAGGTTATCCACCTCACTAATTTCAAGCCGAATAATTCCATCATTCACTGTTGCTGGTTTGGTAATGTTGAGGAAAGGGAAACCTTTCCTGAAGTTTTCCAGCTGGTTTTCGGCCATTTCAGGTGTAATGCCCCGAGCTTCAAGTTGCTCAATATCTTTCTGAGAAAACATGCTTTGAGTATGATTTTTAGTTAAAAAAAGCCGTTAGTTACTAGCGTTGCAAATATAATGTAATAAAGTGGCAATAAGTGTTTTTTCCTTTTTACATTTGCAAATCTTTTTCAAAACAATCTTGCCCATAACAATTAAGTACTAATAAATGGAAAATCTAAAGAAGATTAATATTATAACGCTAGGCTGTTCAAAAAACCTTGTTGATTCGGAATATTTGATGAAGCAGTTAGAAACAGGAGGGTGGACGGTAGTTTTTGATTCTAACGACTTGTCTGCAAAAGTTGTAATAGTTAATACTTGTGGTTTTATTGCCGATGCGAAGGAGGAATCTGTATTCACCATCGTTTCGCTAGTTGAAGCAAAGCAAAAGGGCGATATTGATAAGATTTTCGTAATGGGATGCCTCTCTCAAAGATATAAAGAGGATTTAAAAAAGGAGCTGCCTGAGGTTGATGGTTTTTTTGGAGTTAACGAGATGCCAGAAATACTAACGGCTCTTAACACCAATGTTTCAGAAGAATTTTTAAACAGAAGGCTACTTACTACACCAAAGCATTATGCTTACCTTAAAATTTCTGAGGGATGCTCGTGGGGATGCTCTTTCTGTGCCATTCCGCTCATTAGAGGGAAGCATGTTTCAAAAAGCATGCCTGAACTTATAGAACAGGCAAAGTGGCTGGCACAGAACGGAGTAAAGGAGCTAATACTTATTGCTCAGGATTCCACATACTACGGAAAGGACATTTATGGAGAAAGAAGGCTTCCTGAGCTAATGGAGAAATTGTCTGGTATAGAAGGTATTGAATGGATTAGGCTTCATTATGCGTATCCTACTGGGTTTCCTGATGAGCTACTCAGTGTAATTGCAAGCGAACCTAAGGTTTGTAAATACATCGATATTCCTTTTCAGCACATTAGCGATAAAGTTTTGAAGATGATGCGGAGGGGCATAACAAAAGAGCAAACATTAGAACTTGTAAAAAAAATTAGGCAAACCATTCCTGATGTTGCCATCAGAACCACCCTGCTTGTGGGTCACCCTGGCGAGGGAGAAGAAGAATTTAACGAACTTGTCGATTTTGTTAAAGCCTCACGTTTTGAGCGGTTAGGAGTTTTTGCATACTCAGAGGAGGAGGGCACTCACTCTGCAACCTATGCAGATGAAATTCCAGAAAACGTGAAGCAAGAACGCGTTGAGAAGCTTATGAGCATCCAAAGAGAAGTATCGTTGGAGAATAATAGGAGGAGAATTGGTAAAAGCTTAAAAGTGATTATTGATAGGGAAGAGGGCGAGTTTTATGTGGGCAGGAGTGAGTTTGACTCACCAGAGGTGGACCAGGAAATACTTATCGACAAGAGTTTGAGCAGAGCTCTTGTGCCGGGCGATTTTGTTTTATGCACCATAGAAAATGCTGATGACTACGACTTGTACGGCAAGGTAATTAATGAACCACAAGAATAAGGGATTGTTCAGGTGTTGATAAAAAATGGGTTGCTAGTTTTTGTACCAACAACCCATTTTATTGTTTAAATGATAAACTAAACTATCTCTTTAAGTTTGTTTATTGCCATTTCATAGTTAGGTTCGTTGCCAATTTCAGGCACAATCTCAACATACTTTATTTCGTTATTGGAATCAATTATTACAACCCCTCTTGCCAGCAGTCGGAGCTCATCTATCATAAACCCGTATTTTTCACCAAAATCCATGTTTTTATGGTCTGATAATGGGGTTAGGTTATCAATGCCCTCGGCTCCACAGAAACGTTTAAGAGCAAATGGTAAGTCAGCTGAAAGGGCAATAAAAGCCACATTATCACCAAACTTGGCTGCCTCCTCGTTAAACTTTCGGGTTTGCATTGAGCAAACGCTAGTGTCAATTGAAGGGAAAATTGATATTAGCTTAACTTTATCCTCAAAATCGGAGAGCGAAACGTTCTGTAACGAATCATTTATAACAGTAAAATCCTGCGCTTTATCCCCAACCTTTACCTCTTTTCCTTTAAGAGTAACAGGGTTTCCTCCAAAGGTTATCTTTCTTTCTTCCATATTTTAATGAGTTTTTTTGTGTTTACAATAATTTAACATACAAACACTCAATTAATGTATTTTGTTTAGTATTGGGCATAAAAAAACGCCCCAGGAGGGCGTTTTTAAATTTATGATTCATCCTCATTAATATTCGGACTCTTTATTTCTGCACCTTGCTCTTTCTTCTTAATCTTAATTATCACTTCATCTTTCTTTTTGCTATAACCTACCGTAATGGTGTCGCCAACTTCAATCTCACTCTTTATAATTACCTCCGCCATTTCATCTTCCAGATACTTTTGTATGGCTCTTTTAAGTGGTCGTGCACCATATTGCACATCGTAACCTTTCTCTGCAACATAATCCTTGGCATCATTAGTTAAATGAATGTTATAACCAAGATTTTGAACCCTTTCGTAAAGACCTTTCAGCTCAATATCAATAATTCTATGTATGTCTTTACGGGAAAGAGCATTGAATAGTATTACATCATCCAGCCTGTTTAAAAATTCGGGAGCAAATGCTTTCTTAAGTGCTTTCTGTATTACGCTCTTGGCATAATCGTTAGTAGTTTCTCCAGCATTAGTTTTAAAACCAACGCCACGTCCAAATTCTTTCAGCTCGCGAGTACCAATATTCGATGTCATTATAATAATGGTATTCTTAAAATCAACCTTGCGACCAAGGCTATCTGTCAGAACGCCTTCATCAAGTACTTGTAGGAGAATATGGAAAACATCGGGGTGAGCCTTCTCAATTTCATCTAAAAGGACAACGGAGTATGGTTTTCTACGAACCTTTTCAGTAAGCTGACCACCCTCTTCGTAACCCACGTAACCAGGAGGGGCACCTACCAGTCTCGATACGGAGAACTTCTCCATATACTCACTCATATCGATGCGAACCAGATTATCTGTGGTGTCAAAAAGGTACTTTGCTAAAACTTTGGCTAGTTGTGTTTTACCAACACCTGTTGGACCAAGAAAAACAAATGTTCCAATAGGCTTATTTGGATCCTTTAAACCAGCCCTGTTACGCTGTATTGATTTTACAATTTTATGAATGGCTTCGTCCTGACCAATTACGGAATCCCTAATCTCATCGCCCATTTTAAGCAGGCGGGTGCCCTCGGCTTGTGCAATTCTCTGAACAGGCACACCGGTCATCATGGCAACTACCTCCGCCACTTTCTCCTCATCAACAAGCTCACGATGCTTAATTAGCTCACGCTCCCACCGTGCTTGCTCGGAGTCTAACTGCTCAATAAACTGTTTTTCACGATCCCTGAAACTTGCGGCAGACTCAAAATCTTGGTTTTTAACCGCTTTTAGTTTTTCGGCTTTCGCTTCTTCAATCTGCTTCTCAAGGAGTATAATCTTTTCAGGTACTTTAATGTTAGATATATGCACCCTTGAACCAGCCTCATCAAGGGCATCAATGGCTTTATCTGGCAAATGCCTGTCAGATATGTAGCGCATGGTTAGCTTAACGCAGGCCTCAATTGCTTCAGGGCTGTAGTGAACATTATGGTGATCTTCGTAACGTTCTTTTATCTTGTTAAGAATCTCGACGGTCTCACCAGGGGAGGTTGCCTCAATCATAACCTTTTGGAAACGACGCTCAAGGGCTCCATCTTTCTCAATGTGCTCCCTGTACTCATCAAGAGTTGTAGCGCCAATACATTGTAACTCGCCACGCGCAAGGGCAGGTTTAAGCATGTTTGCTGCATCTAGCGAGCCAGTTGCACCCCCAGCACCAACAATGGTGTGTATCTCATCAATAAAAAGTATTACATTGTTGGTTTTTGACAGTTCGTTAAGTATCGCCTTCATTCGCTCTTCAAATTGTCCGCGATACTTGGTTCCTGCAACAATCGATGCCAGGTCAAGCGTAACCACACGCTTATTGAATAGCACCCTCGATACCTTGCGTTTTGCAATACGCATAGCAAGCCCTTCGGCAATTGCCGATTTTCCTACGCCTGGTTCGCCAATTAGAATGGGATTATTCTTTTTCCTACGGCTCAGGATTTGAGCAATCCTCTCAATTTCTTTTTCACGGCCAACAATTGGGTCAAGCCTGTTCTCCTCAGCTGCCTTAGTTAAATCAATTCCAAAATTGTCAAGCACAGGTGTGTCACTGGCAGGTTTTCCTGTGGGTTGCTGCGGGCCTCGCTGTGGGCCACCAAAAGGCTTGTCCTCTTCTTCGTCAGAAAAATCGGCCTTTGCTTCAATAATCTCTGGTTTTAGTTCTTGCCTCACGATTTCGTAGTCTATGTTATGATGTTCTTCGAAAAATTGAGTTACTACACTTTCCTCATCCTTAAGAATAGCCAACAGGAGGTGTGCAGTGTTAATGGTTTCGCTCTTTAATTCTCGTGCAACTAGCGTAACAAGCTTGAGCACCCTCTCAGCCGATTTAAATAAAGGAAGGCTATCCGGATCCATCTCGTTGTTAGGTGTTGAACTTTTCTTCCGTACTTTATTTTCAATTATCTTTTTTGTCTCAGAAAGATCAATCCCAAGCTCAAGCAGCACGTTTATTGCCAAGCCCTCGCCATCTCTAAGAATACCTAAAAACAAATGATCTGTGGAGATGGAAGGATTGCCCAATCGAACTGCTTCCTCTCTGCTGTAACTCAATACTTCCTTAATCTTATTTGAAAATTTAAATTCCATTGAAAACCATATTTATTTTGGTTACTAAAGTAATATACAATAACAAAAATACCAACTGAATGTTGTTGATTTGTATTTTTTGAAATAATAATTTTTTTACAACTCTGAAATATTGATAGTTAAGGTTTTTTCTTTTACTAAAATCGCATGTCTTACTAACTATACTGTAAAGTTGAAAATATGTTAATAAAATAGTGCTTTATATTTAAAAAAAAGGGAATTTATTGGTAAATTCGCTCGTTTTTAATTCGAAGATTTATTTGGATTGTTCTGAATATTATTGTTAAATAAATATTGTTGTTAAATGTCAGAAGGAGAAAGAGTTAAAGCGGTAAACATTGAAGAGGAAATGAAAACAGCCTACATTGATTATTCAATGTCGGTAATTGTTTCTCGTGCCTTACCCGATGTTCGTGATGGTTTAAAGCCTGTTCATCGTCGTGTTCTGTTTGGCATGTCAGGTCTTGGTCTTTATGCTGGGAAAACATATAAAAAATCTGCCCGTATTGTAGGTGAGGTGTTGGGTAAGTATCACCCACATGGCGACTCGTCCGTTTACGATGCTATGGTGAGAATGGCCCAAATCTGGTCGTTAAGATACCCATTGGTAGATGGTCAGGGTAACTTCGGCTCAATTGATGGTGATAGTCCCGCTGCAATGCGTTACACAGAGGCGCGCCTGATGAAAATTGCAGACGATGTTATGGCAGATTTGGAGAAGAACACCGTTGACTTTGTACTTAACTTTGATGATACGCTGGAAGAACCGCATGTTCTACCAACCCGAATTCCATTGCTTCTTGTGAATGGAACTTCCGGGATTGCTGTGGGTATGGCAACGAATATGCCTCCACACAACCTATCGGAGGTAGTTGATGCAACCTGCTCGTATATAGATAATCCAGATATCGACATAGAGGAGTTGATAAAGCATTTGAATGGCCCCGATTTCCCAACTGGTGGAATTATTTATGGTATTCAAGGTATTAAGGATGCATATAGAACAGGGAAGGGGCGCGTAGTTATTCGCTCTACAACCGAAATAGAACAAACCGATTCGGGCAGAGGGAAAATTATTGTTACAGAAACTCCCTACATGGTTAATAAGGCCGATATGATTAAGAAGATTGCCGACCTTATTAATGAAAAGAAAATTGAGGGCATCAGCTATATTAACGATGAATCTGACAGGCATGGTACCAGAGTGGTAATAATCCTTAAGAAAGAGGCTGTTGCAAATGTTGTGCTGAATAATCTATTTAAGCAATCATCCTTACAGTCATCGTTCTCAATAAATAACATTGCACTTGTTGAGGGGAGGCCCAAACTGCTAAATCTAAAAGATCTAATTAGCAAGTTTGTAGAACATCGTCACGATGTTATCTTAAGGCGTACAAAGTATGAGTTGGATCAGGCAGAGAAACGTGCCCACATCCTTGAAGGCCTTCTAATTGCCATAGATAATATTGACGAGGTAATAAAGATAATTCGTGCGGCCCAAACCCCAGACCAAGCCAGGGAAGAATTAATGGTGCGTTTTAGCCTTTCAGAAGCTCAATCGCGTGCAATTATTGACATGCGACTACGTAGCCTGACAGGCCTGGAACGTGACAAGGTTAAAGAGGAACATGCAGGACTTCTGAAACTTATTGATTACTATAATACTGTGCTTCAGGATGAGACACTTCAGATGAAAATCATTAAGGATGAACTAATTGAAGTGAAAGCCAAGTATGGTGATGCCCGAAGAACTCAAATTGTGCCTGATGCAGGTGAGTTTAATCCAGAAGATTTTTATGCAGACGAGGACGTGGTGATAACCATATCACACATGGGGTACATAAAACGCACACCACTCACTGAATACCGTTTGCAAGCAAGGGGTGGGGTTGGTGCAAAGGGTACCACAACCCGAGATGAGGACTTCATTGAGCATCTATTTATTGCATCTATGCACAATACAATGCTTTTCTTTACCAAGAATGGTAAGTGTTTCTGGCTAAAAGTCTATGAAATTCCTGAAGGAACAAAATCCTCAAAAGGCAGAGCTATTCAGAATTTAATAAATATTGAGCCGGAGGATAGGGTGATGGCCTACATCAACGTTAAGAAACTGAACGATCCAGACTATGTGAGAAATAATTTCATCATTTTGTGTACAAAGAAGGGCATTATCAAGAAAACTTCACTTGAAGCATATAGCCGTCCACGTCAAAATGGTGTAATTGCAATTACTGTTAAAGATGGCGATGAACTGCTTGAAGCATGCCTAACCGATGGCAATGCTCATATTCTGCTGGCTGCGAAAGAAGGTAAAGCCATACGTTTCCCTGAAAAACTAGTTAGATCAATAGGAAGAACAGGTTCAGGGGTTAGAGGAATATCTATTGGCGCGAAAGATGAAGTTGTTGGCATGGTTTGTGTTGATATTAACGAAAAGCTTGATATTCTTGTTGTTTCTGAAAAAGGATATGGCAAACGTTCTGATATTGATGATTACCGAACAACAAATAGAGGTGGGAAAGGTGTTAAAACCATTAATATTACCGAGAAGACCGGTAAACTCATTTCAGTAAAAGGTGTAACGGATAACGATGATCTGATGATCATTAACCGAAGTGGAATTACCATTAGGCTTTCTGTTCAACAGGTACGTCTTGCAGGAAGAGCAACGCAGGGTGTTAAACTTATAAACCTTAGAAATGGGGATACCATTGCTGCCGTAACGCAAGTTGAGTCAAATAATGAAGAAATTGAGTCACAGGACATACAGGATGCTGAAATCATTGAATCTGAGGATTAAGCAGATGTAAGTTCACACGAATATAAACTACAAATAATAATAATTAAATTTTTTAAAATGAGACGAATAATCTTATTATTAGCATTAGTACTGGTCACAAGCAGTGCTATATTTGCACAAACATCTACTCAAATCGATTTTGATAGATTAGAAAAACAGGTAGAGAAAAGTAACTCTAATATCGAGCACCAACGTAGGGGCCAAAGGTATAGAACCTGGCTAAAACGAGCTGATTTAATGCTTGAGGTATATGATGCCATGCTTCTTGAAGCCACGACTGGCTTAAACATTAATGAGTTTAATCTGATAATTGGTCAACCAAACAATAAAACCGAGGAGGAAGTTGATGGTGAGAAGGTTACAAAGTATGAGATGGACAGAGTTAACTTCTATTTTAGGAATGATCTTTTAGAATCTTGGGAGTTTACCGATGAACTTGTAGAAGAGCCTCTTAATAAAGCTTATAAAAGTTTCAATAAAGCAAAAGAGCTGGATACCAAAGGAAGAGCTGATGATAAAATTAAAGAAGGTTTAACTACTCTAAAGTATAACTATATTGGTAAAGCCTCCAATTGCTATGCAAGACAAGATTACGATTGCTCTTTCAAAAACTTTGCAAAGGCAGTTGAGATTGGAGAAGATCCTTTAGTGAACCAGATGGATACTGTTGTTCTCTTTTACGCAGGATTATCTGCACAACTTGGTGGCAAACTTGAGGAAGCCATTGAATTTTATGAAAAATCGTTAGAA
The DNA here is from genome assembly GCA_041685855.1 of Perlabentimonas sp. GTDB lineage: Bacteria > Bacteroidota > Bacteroidia > Bacteroidales > Tenuifilaceae > Perlabentimonas. Next base: position 14,447 of record JAWLEY010000041.1, read on the forward strand.
TACGATTTTGCTTCGGAAGGTAATGTTTACTACAATATTTATGAGGCTTACGTTAAACTTGAAAAAGATGATAAAGCATTAACGTATTTAGAGGATGGCTTTTTAGAATATCCTAAAAATCAGAATATTCTATATGGACTAATCAACCACTATCTAACAAGAGGAGAGGAGCCAGACGTTGTGCTTGAGTATATTAAAAAGGCACAGGAGACTGATCCAGATGATCATACCCTTTATTTTGCCGAAGGAACCCTTCACGATCAGCTTGAAAATACAGAGGCAGCCGAGAAAGCCTATAAGAAGGCTATTGAACTTAACCCTGAGTTTTTCGATGCATTGTTTAATTTGGGAGCTCTTTACTTTAATAAGGGTGTTTCTTTAATAGAGGAAGCTAATAAAGTGCCTGCTAAGGAAGTAGAAAAATATGATGAGCTTGTTGAGAAATCGGCTGAAGAGTTTAAGGCAAGTATACCATATATGGAAAGAGCCTACGAAGTAAATCCTGAGCATAAAGGAACCATCGAAACTCTTAGAAATTTGTACTTCAGGTTTAGAAACCAAAGTGAAGAAATACAGGAAAAACTAGATGAAATTAATGAGGTTTGGTCTAATATGGAGTAGTCCTAATTTCACATCAACAAGAAAGGGGAAGTTATCCCCTTTCTTTAAGAATTATCTATTTAACATAATATGGATTATATGACATTTATTTGTATTAATATTTTTATCAACAATTTTACTAATTATGCATTTTGGTAAGGGAAATTTT
>JAWLEY010000276.1:0-3470 GCA_041685855.1 Perlabentimonas sp.
TAGATGAGCAAACAAGGATTAAATATAAAGATAATCCCGATGATATTCCAGGGATATTTAGTGTAATGAAGCCAATGTCCGGTGCCGTCGAAAGTTTCAACGAGCTGAGCCAGCATTTCAATACGTATATCCTCTCAACCGCATCATGGGAAAACCCCTCGGCTTGGATTGATAAGCTTGAATGGGTTAAAAAGTATCTAGGTAAAAATGCATACAAAAGGCTTATCCTTTCGCATCACAAGAACCTAAACAAGGGTCATTTTCTTGTTGATGACAGATTGAAGAATGGTGTTGCCGAATTCGAGGGTGAGCATATTTACTATGGCACCAATCAGTTTCCAAACTGGGAAGTGGTAAAGGAGTATCTTTTAAAACGCAAGTAATAGGTTAAACTAAATCGACAAGATATGAGTGATAAGATAACATGTCCAAAATGTGGTGAAGTTTTCAATGTTGAAGAAGCCATAACCAGTGAGCTTAAAGCCCATTTTAAGGGCGAGTATGAGAAGAAAATTGCCGAACAAGCTGGAAAATTCAACGAGGAGCGTAAAAAAATCAATGCAGAAAGAGATGCCCTGAATCAGCAGAAGGAAGAGCAGGAAAAGGTTATCAAGGAACAGCTGGCTAAACTTGTGATTCAGGAAAAAGATAAAATCCAAAGGGATACAGCCGAAGCTTTCGAGCAGAAATTAAAATCCTTACAGGAGGAAAATGAGAAGCGTAAGGCAGAAAACAAATCGCTAAAAGAACGGGAGGTTGCCCTGCTAAGGCAGGAGGCTGAAATAAAAGAGAAGCAGGAGGAGCTAAGCCTTAAAATGGAGAAAGAATTGCTTGAGAAGCAACGCCAAATTGAGGATAAAGCTCGTTTAAAGGAACGCGAATCGTTTGAGCTGGAGAGAATTAAACTTTTAAAGCAGATTGATGATAATAAGAAACTTGCCGAGGAGATGAAGCGCAAAGCAGAACAGGGTTCCATGGAGATGCAAGGCGAGGTTCTGGAGATGGCCATTGAGGATTTGCTGCGAAAAACCTACCCATACGATAGAATTGAAGAGGTGCCAAAGGGCACGAGGGGAGCGGACAGCATACAAACAGTTTTTAACACCATGCAGCAGGAGTGCGGGTCAATAGTTTACGAGAGTAAGAACACCAAGCATTTTGCCAACGATTGGATTGACAAGCTAAAGCAGGATCAGGTTGCCTGCAAGGCAGATATTGCCGTTCTGGTTACAAAATCGTACCCTTCCGATATGGACAGGTTTGGGCTTAGGTCTGGCGTTTGGGTTTGCGGGTTTCATGAGGTTAAAAGCCTTTCGTTGGTGCTAAGGGAGATTCTTATCCGCTCCCACTCTGTTAAGCAAACTCAGGTTAACAAGGGCGATAAGATGGAACTTCTTTACAGTTACCTAACCAGTAATGAGTTTGTGCAGAACATAAAGCGAATAGTTGAGAATTACGATAGCATGCTCCAGCAACTTAACTCCGAGAAAAAAGCCATGCACAAGATATGGGCTACCCGCGAAAAGCAGATTTGGGTTGTGCAGGAGAATATCTCATCACTATTCGGCTCTATTAAGGGTATAGCAGGTAATGAGTTGGAAACATCGAGCGTACTTGAGTTGGATGATTTGGAAGATAATTAGTTGATAAATTGAATAACAATTCAAAACCTTTCTAATACTATTTACAATTACTGCGTCATATTTTGACGCAATGCTTCCGTATCTTTGATAAAAACATTAGAGATATGGAAAAGAATCTTAAGCTAAAAATTTTAGATTGCATCGGGGTAATATATGATCAATCAAAGGATTGCAAACTTGAAAAGAGTTTCTTCAACAAGTTAGATAGTGAACTGGAGTTTCTTTCAGGATATTTTAAAACAACCAAAAACCAATCATTCTTTATTGCTATGGTTTTTGCCCTAAACTATAAGGGAGATACCGTTGACCTTAACGATTTAATCCAGTACTTCGATTGTAACCCCATGAAGATACTTGAGTATAGTGATGATTTTAATTCTTTGCATTCGTCACGTATTTTCAGTAAACACAAGTCACGTCATCGTGTTAAGCTTGCTGGCACCAACGATCAGTTTGTTATTAATGAGAAAATTTCTGAAGCAATACTGCAGAACAAGCCCATGCCAGTTATAAAGCAAGAGGAAATTGATAATATATTTTACTTGCTTGAAAAAATATACAATTTAGCCGATCAGAGGGAGGATGAAGAGATCTCAACTTACGAATTGGAGATTCACACTCAGGAAATTATCTCCGCTAACTCTCATTTCCCATTAATTAAAAGGATACAACAGTTTGACTTATGCATTCTAGATACATACATTTATATTTATCTTATATGGAAAACTCTAACGGGGAGCGAATCAACCGATATTGGAAGGATGGTGGAAGAAATACAAGATAATCCTACAAAACGTGTAAATTTTATGCAAAAATTTCTGACGGGCGAAAATGAATTGATTAAAAAAAATCTAGTTGAAATTGTGGAAGCCCAGTTTTTCAACGACACAGAAATAAAATTAAATGACACTTCTTATAGTTTACTTAAGGATTGTGACATTACCCTCTTTAACAAAAAAAGGCAAGACAACGTATTATCGCCCTCAGAAATACCATACCGCAAGCTAATATTTAGTAACTCGGAAATGAAGCAACTCTACATGCTAAAAGATTTACTTCAAGAAGAGAGGTTCATAAAAACTCAGAAACGATTAGCCGAAAAGAATTTACCCAAAGGTATAACAGCCTTACTACATGGTGCTCCCGGTACAGGAAAAACTGAAATTGTTAAACAGCTTGCAAGAGAAACCGGTAGGGAGCTAATGAAGGTTGAAATAAGCCAGTCTAAATCAATGTGGTTTGGCGAAAGTGAGAAGATTATTAAAAGAATTTTCACTGATTATAAATCCTTTGCAAAAGAGAGGGAGCACACTCCAATACTACTCTTCAATGAAGCGGATGCAATTATCTCAAAAAGAAAAAGTATTGGCACCTCGAACGTTGCACAAACGGAAAATGCAATTCAGAACATTATTCTTGAAGAGCTTGAGAACTTTGAAGGAATATTGATAGCAACCACAAACCTTGCCAGCAATTTAGATTCAGCATTTGAAAGAAGATTCCTGTTCAAAATACTATTTCAAAGTCCCGATGTGGCTACAAGAGCCGAAATTTGGAAACTAAAGTTGCCAATTCTGAAAATAGATGAATGCAAGCTATTGGCCTCAAAGTATAGTTTCTCTGGTGGTCAGATTGACAATATTTTGCGCAAATGCGAAGTTCATGAAATCGTAAATGGCAATAAAGTGTCTCTTGATATTATTCAATCTTTCTGTTCAGAAGAAACGTTAGTCAATAACCAAATAAAAATTGGCTTTACCAAAACCTAGCTAAAGTGTAAAAAAGAGAGTACATGGCAAGGTTCAAAAATTAGGTTTCGTAAATCTG
>JAWLEY010000042.1:0-15177 GCA_041685855.1 Perlabentimonas sp.
GCCTCAATTAGAATATCCTGTATTCTTGGATTAGAACCATAGTGAAGTCTTTCAGGAATCTCGTTACGTTCCCAAACCTTTAAGTTTGGTATTGATTTTAAGGCTGATAATGCCTTCTCTTTAAACTCATCTTTTGGTTTTAAAGAATATATTGGACTACCTCCTGTAATAATATCAAACCAATCCCTGTCAATATAATCATTAAGGTTAATATATTTATCAGGTGAGATATCGGTCATTCCATGATCCGAAACAACCAGCAGGTTAATTTTATGGGCATTTGGAAGTTGGGCTAGTTTAACTAAGAATTCACCAAGTAAACTATCAAGCCTCTCAACAGTTGCTATTGTTTTATCACCAGTGGGGCCATCCCTGTGTGCAATATAATCGGGCTGGCTATCGTACCATGCTATAAAGCGAGGACGCTCCTCTTCAGGTAAACTTAACCAATGAATCACCGTGTCAATCTTATTCTCAAAAGTATCCTCATTACTGTATCTCTTCCAGAATGTAGGTCGAATACCACCCACAGGCGCCTCTGAGCCAACCCAAAAATATGTTGCAGCAATTAGCCCTTGCTTCTCAACCGTGTTCCAAATAGGTTCACCACCGTAAAAATCAGCATTCTCAACAGCATCCCTGTTTCTTATTGCATAATAGCCTAATTCCTCATCTAAGAAACTGTTACTCACAATACCATGATTGTTGGGATGCAAACCAGTTGCCATACTATAATGGTTGGGAAAAGTTTTACTGGGATAACAAGGAGTGAGTGCTTGGGCTGTTACACCATTCCTGGCAATTGAATGTAATGTAGGAGTACTAGCAATTTCTGGGTAATCCCACCTGAAGCCATCCAATGATAGCATAACTACGTAGTTATCTGAATCTTTAGTTTGAAAAAAGTCGCAACCATGCAGTGCTAAAGAAAATATAGAGATAATTGATAGGAACAAACCATACTGAACGCTTTTTAAAACGGTACTTTTTTTCATAATTAGAACGATTGGTTTATGTGTATAATTAGCAATTTGCAGAAAAGCATATAAGTGTGTTTTAATTAATAAACATTAAAAAACTCACTATGTTTAACATCTAAAAAAGTAAGTTAACAAATATATCAACTTAAGTAAAGAAAACACATAAGTGGTCATGTTATTTTCAAAAAACAAACATAACTACAATGTATTTGGCGCGATAATTGTAAAACAACAGTAACTTAAAAAAACTTAAATAATTAATTACTATGAAGAAATCACTATGTATTTTACTGGCAATGCTTGTAGTTGCTCCATTATTTGCTTTTTCTGAAACTGAAAAACCAGATAGAAAGAATGTGGTTAAAATTAACACACTAACCCTTATTCTTGGTATGGGTTCAGTTTATTATGAAAGAAAGATTAACGATGGAATGTCAGGACAACTAGGAGCAACTTACGTTAACTACACGTTTGGCGAGAAAACCAAGTTCACAGGATTAAGCGTTAGCCCCGAAGTTCGTTTTTATTTCCAAAACGATGCAGTGGATGGTGTTTATGCTGCGCCCTACGCTAGGTATCAAAAGTTTGACTTGGATAATAATGAAACAAACGACAACGCTTCTTACTCAAACATAGGTGGAGGTATAGCATTAGGCAGACAGTGGATAACAAAATCAGGCTTTACTATGGATTTATTCTTCGGGGGTCATTATAGCTCAGGAAAAATCGAGGGTGCATCTGGAGATGAAAGTTTTTCAACAGATCTTTTTGAAGGTTTTGGGATTAGAGCAGGTTTTTTGCTAGGTTTCGCGTTCTAGATTACAACATTTTTACATAAGTATCAAAGAGGGGCATTCCCCTCTTTGCTTTTATTTACCCAACCAAGAACTAATATACTTCTCAACATCAAACTTTCTTTTACATCCGTTATAGTTCATATACCGTACCTTGCCAAAAACTGGGCGTTCCGCCCATGCCCTGTCGTGAACGCCACCAATGCTCCACGCAATACCAGCATAACCATTAGGGTCGCGACCATCTAGACTATACTTATCGTTTAAATAAATGGCAATACGCATTGCCTCTTCAATTGAAATGGTCCATTCCAGTATCTTTTTTGCCCAATACATGCGCATATAACCATGCATTTTCCCTGTTTTAACCATTTGCTGCTGGGCTGCATTCCAGAGATTATCGTGAGTTTGGGCTTTCTCAAATTGGTTTAATGAATATATGTACTCACGCTCGTCGTTGGAGTGCTCCGCTAAGGATTTTTTTGCCCAGGAATGAAAACCCTCGACATTATCATAGTTTTCATTATAAAGGCAGAAATTATCAGATAACTCTCGTCTAACAATCAACTCATCCAAAAAGTCTGACTTGTCTTTATCTGGTGCAGTAGATTTAGCTACCTCAACTGCTAGCCTTTGCGCGGAGAGCTGGCCAAAATGAAGGTAAGGTGATAAACCTGATTGGGCGTTAAGTAAAGGATTATTTCTGTTTTCTGAATATCCCGCTAGGCCAACATTCAAAAAACTATTCATTGCATTAATGGCTGCTGTCTCTCCAGGAGTTATCCAGTCAACTACTGTTACATCTGGGCTTGGTTTAAGCCAGTTTAAAGCATAATTCCAGTTAATAGGAGATGATTCTGCCTTATACTTTAACAGCGGAATATCAGGGTAAGCTACCAGATAAGTACCTAGCAACTTATTAATTTTGGTTCGAATGGTATGCGCCCCAAACTCAACTTTTTGTGAGGCAATCCTGCATGGCACAACATTATGAGCATCAACCTCAAGGTGCATAATGCTTATTTTACTGTTGACTGAATGTTTCCATTGAATTTTTACTTTAAGCGGGTCAAAATCGGAAACGAGAATTGATGCCTTTAGTGATTCAACAAACTCCGGAATGCTGCTCTCGGGATTTCCATACAACAAATTAAATGCAATACCAATATTTTTGAGTTCCTCCTCAACCTCCTTTAAACCATGGAGCATAAAAGAGTAGTGGCGTAAACCTGCATTTAAAAAATTTGGTGTAAGAGAGAATACAACATGCAAAGGCACCTTCAACTCATTAGCCTTAGATATGGAGAATAGTAAGGCCCAGTTATCGCTTACTCTCTGGTCGCGAGACATCCAGTAAACAACCGGGCCATGTTTATTTATTTCTCCATTATTAAGAACATGAATGCGCTTAGAGTTAACCATTATACTATGGAAGCCTTTCCTTATTTAGGTACTCGTCAGATCTCATTAAAATATCAACATACTGAGAGCGCCTGTATGCAAAGGGGTCGGAAACGTTTTTACGAGCCATTTTCCCTTTAAAATCAGAAATTTGAGAATAACCCTTCTCTGTCATCCATGCACTAATGTCAGAAAGGATGGTTTCAATAAAATCAGGCCCGTTCTTGTATAATGTGCTAACTACCTGAAAGGATGAGGCCCCTGCAAGAATAGTTTTAATGGCATCGTCACTGGTTAAAATACCACCTGAGCTAGCAATGTCGGCATTAATATTTCCATATAGCAAGCCTGCAAAACGAATTGCCAAACGCACATCGTTACTATTGCTAAGCACTATACTCTGCTTAAGAGATTCCTTATCAATATCAATATCGGGCTGGAAAAGCTTATTAAAAAGCACAAATCCTCCTACCCGCTCAATATCCATACGATTAATTACCGATAATGGGTTGGTGTAAAAAGGGCTTAGCTTAACAGCAATGGGAATATTTATCTTCTTACTTACAAGATTCAGCACATCTATCTGACTCTGAATAATATCAGAACCAGTCTTTTCAAAATTTCGGGGGGTAATAAAAAAGTTTAGTTCAATGGCATCAACCCCGGTTTGCTCAATCTGCTTGGCATACTCAACCCAGGTATCGTTATGCATTGCATTTAAGCTTGCAATAACAGGAATATTGATGTTTTCCTTGGCTTTCTTCAGCTTTAAAAGATGCTCTTTAGGTCCAGCATGCTTAATGTTTGGGAAAAGGCTAATCATCTCGGCATTCCTCTCGGCATACTCGTCCATTGAGTTCATCATTTCCATCTCCTCAATTTGAATTTGCTCTTCAAAAAGAGATTTAAAAACGATTGCACCTGCCGATTCAAACTTACTAAGTTTCTCAGGATTGGCTGTTAATGATGATGCGCCTACAATCAGGGGGTTCTTAAGTTCAAGCCCCAAATAGGAAGTTTTCAGGTTTGTCATGGCTATAATTTTTTAGTTATTCGATGCTTTAATATAGTAACAAAGTATATCTTGTTTAGTTTACAAAAGCATTCAAAATCCTGTTTATAAGATCAATATGATTCTTCTCCCATTTGTAATCAGTGAAGTTTTTACCGTTAAAAGCCACAACTAAATTTTTATCGGGTGCAATAAAAACATACTGATCGCCATAACCAGCTGCAAAAACTAAAGGGTTGCCATCGGGTTGTTCAGTAACCCACCAGTGATAGCCATAGCTAAGTGAATCGGAGTTGCTGTGTGGCTGAACGGAGGTTGCAATCCAGTTGTCGGAAACAATTTGACTAGTTGCCCAGTAACCCTGATTTATTACAAGCAAGCCAATTTTGGCCATGTCGCGCGTTGACAACGATAAGCCGCCCCAGGCTGGCACGTCGTTCTCAGGATATGTATCCCAGTGATACTCGGAAACACTAAGCTTATTAAGCACATGCTCCTCTACAAAATGTAGAAAAGGTACTCCTGTTGCTCGGGAAATAATTTCTTTTATAAGTTCTGAACAGGCACTATTATACGAGAATTTTTCACCTGGGACTGAATCCATAGGTAAGCCAAGAATTATTGGAATCCAGTTCTCGCTCTTCTGGCTAAGTTCTATTAAGGGGTTTCCGGCGTAAGAGTAGTGTATCTCCCATTCGTCCCATTCAAAACCAGCAGTTTGATTAAGCAAATGCTTAAGGGTAATCTCCCTTTTAAGAGGATTGTCAAGAAATATGGAGTCGTACTCCGGAAAATAATTATGTATTTTAACATCGAGTGAGGGTATACTATCCATGTCAATAGCAACGCCAACGGCAATGGATGTAACACTTTTGGTAACTGAACTTATTTGGTGCAGTGTTGATTTTTGTGAGAAGCCATAGTAGTTTTCATAAACAAGACTAGTTCCCTCGTATATAACCAGGCTTGAAATTTTACCATACTTATCGTTGCGAATGTCTAGATTAATTTTTTTCAATGAATCTTTAGAGAATGATTCATATGGAGCTCTTTGGGCTATTGTTACAATACAAATACCCATGAATAATAAAAATACACCTAATATTCTTACCATTCTATTTAACATACAATCTTGTTAACCATTAATTTGTATTATAAAGTTAATGCATAAATCTTTGATAAGCAACAGCAATAAACAAAAGGTTCTCTCAATAATTAAATTTGAGAGAACCATAGTTAATCAGGTTACCTATAGCAACCAACTATTTTGTAAGTTCGCTAAGCTTTGTAAACGAGTTATCTACCGTTGATAAAAGGTCGCTATAAATCTGCTTAAAATGTTTACGCTTCTGTTTTTTATCAAGCCCCTTATCTGGATTATTTGCCCGTTTGATATATTCATTTCGTTTGTCAACAACATCCTCGATTATATCAACAATCTTATCTCTGTTCTTTTCACCATGGATATAAAGGTAAGCATAGCAGTCGGAAATAACTTCGCTCACTAAATAATCAATATCCTTTTTAACGTTCCTAACATTTGCCATAATAATGGAATCTTTTGTATTAGTAGTTTGTAATTAATTTATTTTACAAAAATAGAAAGAAAATTCATTTTTTACGTTAAAATAGCCAACCACATAGATAAATGCTTCATTTTAGTTATATTGCAAGAACATTAGTGAGCTAACAATAGAAATACTGCTATGGAGAGAGCTATAATTGTTAATAAAATTATTAACGTATTTAATGAAAAACAAAAGCAGGCTGAATATTTGTTTAGTGCTGAAAGTATTGTACCCAGCGCAGGGGTTATGATTGAAGAATTCTTTGAAGCAAAACTAAACCCATTCCTCAGGGATTTAAAGCAAGAAATATCGGGGCTACCACCGGACGATTATTGTATTATAGAGATTGACTCGTGGGTAAAAACCTTAAACCAGCAACTAACTAGCATTAATGAAGACGATATTGGGAAGGAATTTGCAGAATCGGTTTATATCAAAAGGAAATACATTCCCAAACTTATCACCTACTTAAAAGATATTAAGTTAGAATTAATTGAAAAACTTTTTGATATTCCTACCGACAATGTTAAAACATCTAATGAAACTGTAATTATTAATAAAGTCAACTCTATTCTATCGGCTGGTAGTATTGCCGAACTGGTAGCGCAGCTATGTAACTTTAATGTAATAAGTGGCGATGTTGAGCCTGACGATTTATCAGAAGTTTTTGCAAGACTAACCGGATGCTCTGCACCAGAAATCAGACGCAGGCTTAAATATAACAGCAAAAACCACAGGCTAGAAACAGAAATATCTTTGGAAGAGATGCTTGCACTCAGAAAAGTTATTAAATCGATTAGCGCAAGGCTGGAAAACGATATACAGATTAAGAGTAATGAAGCAGATTAACAAGAAAACTCGAAATCTTGCTTATGCATAAGGAATGCAACGGTAAGTAAGATTAACTTCAGGCAGTTCAAACAGTACCATACCCTCATTAAGCAAATCCTCGTCATCCTCGTGATAATTCCAAATAACCTCAACGCTTATTCCATTTTTCTGGAAGTTGGCAATTTTCTTCATTACCTCCCTAAGGTACTTGTATGATGAGGAGTTGATATACTTAAAATTAAAGTCGATTATAATTTTTGTACCTTCCCTATCCTTCACCTCATCGTAGAACTCGTCAAGCCAATCGAGAATCATCTCATAAAATTCCTTAGCATTCTCGGGATGAGAAATACCAGATATTGAGAATATATTCGTTGCCGGATCGAAATATATTTCTGGGGTATCTATAGCTGCTTCAATCTTTAATGCTTTCATAACAAAAATTTACATTAAATGTAAAATTATATGTTTTAGAATGTTCTGTCAAATTATACGAATAAATACAACTCTGAATTTGACAAACAACTTTATTCTTTGCTTAAACATACATATATATTAGGCTAAAAAACTTCTCTAAATTATAAAATATACACACAAATATATAAATGCTAAATTTGCCTTGATAAAAGCCCATTTAATAAACGTAAACATAAAAAAGTCAGGGTAAAAAGACATAGCATCATATCGTAAATTTACGTTTTTTAAGTTTAAATTTGGCAAAAATTAAGCAGTTTTTTGACGAATTGTACGTTTCTTTAAACAAAGGGGCATTTAAATATATCCTTTATCATTTCAGAATATTTGAAAGGGTATCTGCCAGATCTGTCAGTAGGTATGGTTTTGTAATATAACCATCGAAGCCAGCTTCGTGAACTCGGCAAGCATCGTGCGACATGGCAAATGCTGTTTGGGCAATAATGGGGATACTATCTATTTTAAGAGATCTTATTCGCTCAAGCGTTTGGTAACCATCAAGCTCGGGCATTTGAATATCCAGAAGTATAACATCAAAATTGCTGTCCCCTTTTAGCACCTCAATGGCGTCAATCCCATTATTTGTTTCAACAGATTGCATGCCAAGCATTTTAAGGAAGTTTTTCAGTAAGTTACGGGAGCTGTCGTCATCTTCACAAACAAGAGCAACTTTCCCTTTTAAAATCTCATAATGAGCTGTTAAGGCATTACCAGAATCATCTGAAGATTCCGCTTCATGTGTATCGGTTTCGGTTCTCGGTATTGTAAAGTAAAATGTTGTACCTTTGTTAACCTCTGAAGTGAACCAAATTTCACCACCTAACAATTCAACCAGATTTCTGGAGATAACTAACCCTAATCCTGTTCCGGGGTATATTTTTTTATTTGGGCGCTCTATCTTTACAAATCTTTTAAACAACGATTTCTTACTGGTTTCTGGAATACCTATCCCTGAATCGGATACGAAGAACTCAATAACTTCCTTATTTAGTTTACAACCAAACTCAATGGCTCCCTCCTCTGTAAACTTAATAGCATTGTTTATTAGGTTTTTTAGTATCTGCTTTAATTTGGATGTATCGGTAATTACCTGAAGTTTTTCAAGGGATTGGTCTAAAGAAAGGTTTAGGGCAATATCCTCCTTGCCTTTTTTTGAAGCCAATAGCTTTGCGTACGTTGCATGCAATGCTTTAAGCTCCTTAGAAATATTACAATGATTTTCTTCGAGTTGTATTTGCCCAGATTCAATTTTTGCAATATCAATAATATCGTTTATGAGTCTAAGCAAATCGTATGAACTGCTAACAATTACATTGAGATAGGTATCAATATCAATGGTTTCATCTTTATGGGATGCCATTAGTTCTGAAAATCCAATTATTGCATTTAACGGGGTTCTAATCTCGTGGCTCATATTAGCCAGAAATGCAGATTTCAATCTATCGGACTCCTCAGCCCGCTCCTTTGCTAGCCTATACTCATTGGTTCTTGTTTCAACCATTGCCTCAAGGTTAACATTTTGCTCTTCCAGCTCCTGTGCTTGCTTTTCAATTTCAATTTTCTGTCGTTCTATTTCCTCTTTCTGATGCTCTATTGCAATATTCTTCTCTTCAAGGAGTTTATTAGCCCGTTTCTTAATAACAAAACTTCTTAGCATTAATATTATCACCACAAAAGCCAGCATAACGGTTGATACCGAAAGGATAAGCAATCTCTGCTGATCAACAATCTTCTTCTCCTTCTCAGTAAGAGTTGAAAGCTGGCTATCAATCATCTCTTGCTGTGTTATAATCTCTTGCTCTAAACTTTTAAGAATTGCGTTTCGTTCACGAATCTCACTTTGCTGGTTATCAAGCAAATCCTCTTGTCTGGAAAGCTCCGTTCTATGCTCATTTAGCTGTTTAATATTCTTATCATACATTAAATGCTGCTGCTCAACCTCAAAGGATAGGGTATCCAGGCTATCATTTAAGCTATTTAGCTGCTGCTGCTTCTCAAAAAGTTCCTGAAGTTGCTGCTGGAGTTCAAATCGTTGCTGTTCAATCTGCTGCTCCTGACTCTTTATGGTTTGCTGCTGACTATCTATCTCCTTACGGAACTTCTCAACCCTCTCCATCTCATCCTTCAAACGCTCCTCCTGTCGTTCATACATCTTGGCAACATCAATCCTAGAGCCTCCTCGTAAAAGTAACGCTGACGAAACGTTTAAGCCATGCTCCTCAATTTTAATCTTGTTTACCTCAAATGATAAGCTGGTTTGCCTTCTTTCAAGGTAAATAAAATTTATCATGTACAAGTATTCGTCTTCGCTCCCCTCGGTAATTACTAGAACAGGATTGGTTTTAATTTTACCAAATACTTTTGGAGCTAAGGCTAGTTTTTCTTCATCAATATAAACTATATTGGGTAATGGCTCTGACGAGAAAGAAGCATCGGATGATAATGATATACTAATGGGTTTACCCTTAATATTTCGGTTACTTTCAAAATTCCTGAAGACGCTAATCAACTCTTCGTTAGTGCTTATTAATGTCAACCTAAAAGTATCCAGTTTGCTTTCGTTTGGCCATTCAACATTCTGTGCAAACTGGTAGGTATATGCAACACGTATATCGGCATCAGATATTTGCTGAGAAAATGCTAAAAGCGAGAAGCTTATAACAAACAAAAAAGAAAACGTAAACTTAAACAATCTTCTTATATGAAATATTAAAATGCTTGCAATCAAAACCTTATTGTATATTCTGATTATTAAACAACTTATATAGCGTAGTGCTGACAGTAAAGATAACTAAAGATTATGGCAATTAAAAAAACAACACTCTTTTTTATAATTATAGAAGCAACCGGCTGTATTGTTAATATTTTTGTACTTTTATGGCTAAGGAATCACAATTAGATAGTTTTTTCAAAATACATTTTAGTATAATAAACTAATACTATGCGTTTTACTCATCACTATTTCTTAAAATTCTTATCATTTTTTTGTTTTACTTTAATTGCAATCTCTTCTATCTCCTACGCTCAAGAAAACGACTCAATTCAACTTTACGATTTTTCAATTGACGAGCTCATGAACCTAAACATTGAGTCTGCCGCTAAACGTACCGAGACAATTGCAGATATTCCTGCTAGCATTGTTGTTATTTCTCGTCAGGATATAGAGAATCAGGGATGGCAAACTACTGAAGAGGTGCTTCGGAATGTGCCAGGAATGTACAAGATTAATGATTACCTATGGTTTGGATCGGACAATTATGGGGTTAGGGGATTCTTCTCAAGCGGTGCTTTCAGTTCAATGATAATACTAGTTAATGGAGTAAATCAGCGAGAAGATTGGTACAATTCATTTCCAATATCAAAAATTAATGTTCCTGTTGTGGCTATTGATAGAATTGAAATTATTAGAGGCCCCATGTCTGTTGTTTATGGAAACAACGCCTTTCAAGGAGCAATAAATATTATAACAAATCAAACTTCAAATGTGAGTAAAGTAAAGATTGGCGGAGGAACAAATGGCAATTACACCGTATTTGCTCGTGCCTCGGGAGAGAAGGATAAGCTACGGTACACATTTAATGCCGGGGCCTACGGTTCAAATGGAATTGAGGTGCCATATTCAAAGATGACCGACAATATTGATGATGCCTGGCAATTACCAAACAACCCAACCAGCAAGAACCAACTAACAGACCATAGAAAATACTTTGACGGCTGGTTCTCCTACAATAATTTTCATTTTGGCTTTTCCCAATCTCACACTAACAGAGGTGTTATTGACTACTATCCTGGTTTTGACGATGGCCACTTAGCCGAAATTCAGGCTGCCAACACAACTTTTGGTTACAGCAAGAGGCTTAATGATAAACTTGAAGTTAAAACTGAAGCCAGCTACTTCTCTTTTAGAAACAGGCTTGACTACAAACATAATACTGACACTACAGCTTATGGGTTTAATGATATTTATTCGGATGCTATTGAAATTGAAGCAAACCTTAACCTTGATTTAACAAGTAAATGGAATGTGGTTTGGGGAAATTACTATAGAAGAATTCTAAGGAGCAAGCTTGTAGTTGATGCTCCAAATCTTAGCGATGATTACGTTAACCTAGATGCCGGATTATCAAGAGACAACAGGAAGTACACTTGGGCCAGTTTTGTTCAAACATCCTATGATATTTCAAAAAAACTAAACCTGCTTGCTGGCGTAAGAGTTGAGCAAACACCCTCATACAGCATTGATTATGCTGTTAGGTTTGACCCCAGCCAAACGTATGATTATCTCTACAGGGAGGGAACCTACGAGTATGGAGACCCCTACATAATTCCCCGCGCTGCCATGCTTTATCATTTAAACGAGAACCACCATTTAAAACTTATGTACGGGAGGGCGATTAAGCAACCATCAATAGGCGAGAACATGGACATAGTAAGATATCCTAGACGGAAGCAGCTTAAGCCATCTCACATGCAGACATTCGAACTGAATTATTTTGGACTGTTGTCAAGCACCACAATAATAAACCTTAGTATATTTCAGAATTTTGCTGACAACCTCATTTCTCGTACAAATCAAATGGAGAATGGCCTTATGAGGCTGTTTAATACAAACTCTGGAAAACTATCTACTAAAGGGTTGGAGCTATCGGCTCAATACAAACCATCGCAAAAAATTAATTTTACCGCCAGCGCTGTTCTTCAGAGTTCAGAAAACAGGCAGGAAGGCTACGAAGAGATTAAACTTGAATATGCTCCAGACTTTCTTGTTTACTCAACCTTTTCGTACCATTTCTTTAGAAATGCTACATTTGGCATATCAGGATATTATGTTGGCGAAATGGAAACCTACTGGAGACCCGACACAAGGGATGAGAGTGTTCCTGATGATAACAGAACCCCATTAGAACTTATTGCTGATGGTGAGCGCATTGGAGAAAAATCACCAGGCATTTTACTTCTAAATGCCAACCTTCGTTTTAACAACCTATTTAGCAAAAACTTTTTCTGTAATATTCATGTGCATAACCTTCTAAACACCGAGATACGCTACCCCACAACCCGAAGCAACGACATTTTTGAAAAAGGAACACTTGGTAAAAGCCAATATTTTAGCATTAGCATTGGAATGGTTTTCAACTAATCATCTCGTTATCCTTTTTAAAGCAATTGCATCTCAACTGCAAAAACCTTCATTACTTATTCCTATCTTTGCAGGGTAAATAAAACGCTTGCATAATGAAGTTTGAGAAGTACAATCTTATACCTGAACTAAAGCAAAACCTGCAAACAAATGGGTTCAGAAGACCCACCGACATACAGTTCAAAGCCATCCCTCCTACTCTAAACGGCGAGGATGTGCTTGCCATTGCACAAACCGGAACAGGAAAAACAGCAGCCTTTGCAATTCCTACCATACAGCGTTTATGCTCGAGTAAAAAAAGCATTGATAAGTACACGTGCCGGTGCTTGGTTATGGTACCAACCCACGAATTAGCTATTCAGGTGGCTAATATATTTAAACTTTTAGCACAGGGAACAGACCTCCATGTAGTGGGAATTTACGGTGGGGTTGAGCAGGCTTCTCAAATTGCACTTCTAAAGAAGGGCGTTGATGTGCTGGTTGCCACCCCAGGCAGGATGTACGACCTTGCCAGCCAAGGTTACTTATCCTTTCAAGAAGTAGAAACCCTTATAATTGATGAGGCTGACCATATGCTTGAATTGGGGTTCATTCATGACATGGAGCAGCTAGTCCGCCGAATACCAAATAATAGGCAAACCCTGTTCTACTCAGCAACCATTAATAAAAAAATTAAGGATCTTGCATACGGGTTAGTTAGGCATGCTGTACGAATCCATATTTCCCCCAAGGATCCCGTTTCAAAAAACATTGATCATTCCGTTGCTTACATTGAGATGGACGATAAAAGATTCTTCCTTGAGCATTTTATAAAGGAGAATCCCGAGAGTAAGATACTCGTTTTTGTTCGAACCAAGGTAAGGGCCGAACGAGTTGCGAAAGCAATGGAAAGGGTTGGATTATCAAGCCAAACCATTCATAGCAGTAAAGACCAAAGCCAACGAAGCCAAGTGCTGGACTCCTTTAAAACTGGCAAGAACAAGGTGCTTATTGCTACCGATGTTAGCGCAAGGGGTATTGATATCCCTGATGTTGAGTTTGTTATAAACTACGACTTACCAGATATAGCTGAGAATTACGTACACAGAGTTGGCAGAACAGGTCGCGGAACCAAAAGGGGGACAGCCTTATCATTTTGTAGCACAGAGGAAAAGGAGATGCTTAAAGAGATTGAGAAGCTGCTCCATAAACCCATTAGTGTACTTTCAATTAGCAAAGGCGAATATGAGGCCACTATTGACTTCTCTGAAGATTCTTCCAATGATTGGCAAGACCTAATTGCAAAACAGGAAGAATTTGAGGCGAAACCAAAAAAGAAACGTAAGAATAAAAAAAAGTAGTACTGTGACATTCGAAGATTTAAATCTAAAGAAACCGCTTATTCAGGCGTTGCATGATTTGGAGTATATCCTTCCAACGCCTATACAGCAGGAGACCTTCCCTGTTATCATGTCAGGCCGAAATGTTATTGCCACTGCACAAACCGGTACAGGAAAAACCTTTGCCTACCTCCTTCCCATTCTCAACCTTCTCCCTTTCTCAAAACAAAGAGAACCGAGGGTACTTATTCTAGCCCCAACAAGGGTGCTCGTGGTTCAAATTGCAAATGAGATAAAAAAGCTCACAAAATACACCCAAATTCGCTCAGCGGGTGTTTATGGCGACACAAACATCAACACTCAAAAACAGCTTGTTTACGATGGTCTGGATGTTCTTGTTGCTACTCCAGGGCGATTAATTGACCTTACCTTTACAGGGGTTCTCAGGCTTAAATCAATTAAAAAAATTGTGGTTGATGAGGTTGACGAGATGATGAGCATGGGACTTAATAATCAACTTAACAATGTGTTAGAATTACTGCCTAAGAAAAGACAAAGTCTCATGTTCTCTGCCACCATAACACCAGAGATAACCCAGCTAATTGAAAAAGCATTTATTGCTCCTGTAAAAATTGAGGTTGCGCCCCATGGCTCACCGCTTGAAAGAATTATTCAGGAAGCCTACCTGGTTCCAAATTTTCACACAAAGGTAAACCTCCTTGAAATACTTCTTAAAGAAGATGAAACACTTAGCAAAGTGCTGATTTTTGTTAACTCTAAAAAAAATGCAGACCAACTTTACCAAAAGGTGGAACAACTGTTTCCAATCCAAGTGGGTGTTATACACTCAAACAAAACTCACAACAACAGAATTAGCGCTCTTAAACGTTTTGAAGACGGTACCCATAGAATATTAATTGCAACAGACGTGGTAGCAAGAGGGATGGATATTGTTGATGTTACTCACGTAGTGAACTTTGAACTTCCAGAAACAGCAGGCGACTACCTCCATAGAATTGGACGTACTGGTCGAGCAAATAAGGATGGAATTGCCATTTCCTTTTTTACTGAAAATGAACATGAGCACCTATTGGCGATTGAAGAGATGATGAAAAAATCAATCATTCTTAAGCCACTTCCTGAGAATATAGTAATATCTGATGTACTTACTGACGATGAAAAGCCAAAGAATCTAGGTGACAAACACTACTTGAAGGCGCCTAAAATTAAATCGCAAACTACGGGTGCTTTTCATGAGAAGAAAGCAAAAAACAAAAAGGTTAATCTTGGTGGTCCTAAATTAAGGAAAGAAAAATTTAAAAAGATTCAAGAGCAGAAAAGCAAGAGAACGAGAAAGCCAAGGTTTTAGGCAATTCCAAAAAAATATTACTGAATATCCTCGTTAAAGCATTGATACGTTTTAAACCCAGATTTGTCATTATAACATTCAAGTAATCTGTGTATTAACAGTATCGTTTTCTAATGACAGTCATTTATAAAATCGCTAATGACAAATTTGGGTTAAAAGAACATCATTTTTGCGTACTATGCCCAATCTAAACAAAACAAAAAACGCAACCAATTAATTACTAACTGATTGCGTTTTGCTGTAGTCGGGGTGGCAGGATTCGAACCTGCGACCCCCTGCTCCCAAAGCA
>JAWLEY010000277.1:0-3450 GCA_041685855.1 Perlabentimonas sp.
GGTATTATTGGTATCCCCTCTTTTATAAACTTCTTCTCATATTCCCTCTCCGGTTCTCCTGGTATCAGTACCTTGCCCCCTTCTTTCGCCTGAGCCCCCTTGAATGTTTCAATCCACTTATCCATAGATTTTTTAAACTCGGATGCTGGTCGGAAGGCATCAATTCTAATTGCACCAAAAAAATGACCTAAACCTTTGCCTACAGACTGGCTAAGCAACGGAAGGTAGGCAACCTGAGGGGGAACAAAAGGGCCGAAATTTGCTCCAGAAAGTAACGACGAGAAAATATCAACCAAAGCGCTCATGCAGTAGCCCTTATGGCTACCATGCTCAATATCGCCGCCAAGGGTAAGTATGGCTCCCCCCTGCTCAAGTATCCCAGGATTATCGGAAGGGTCACCCAACTTGTCCTGCACCAATCCAAAAGGGACACTTTGTCCTGCCCTCTTTTTTAAAGCTAGCTTACCCCTTGCCACTGGAGCTGTTGCAAAATCAGCAACAAATGGTGGATACTTCTGCGTAGGAACTGCAACAGCTACTGGGTTGGTACCTAGCAACCGGGAGATGCTGTCTGTTGGAGACACCAACGGATTTGCATTAGTTAAGGAAACACCTATCATATCGTGCTCAAGGGCCATCATGGCGTAATAACCAGCAATACCATAATGGTTACTGTTATTTGATGCAGCCCAGCCTGTACCTGCAACTTTCGCCTTTTCTATTGCAATCTCCATAGATTTTTTTGCAGTAACAGGGCCAAAAGAATTATCGCCATTTATAGTTGCGGTTGAGGGTGTTTCGTGCTCTTTTGAAATTACAGGTGAGGTATTTATTCTACCTGCCTTTGCCATTTGGTAATAATCGTTCACTCTCATTAACCCATGCGATGGAATACCTCGCAGCTCCGCTGCAATTAAAACATCGGCAATTACCTCAGCATCGTTTGCAGGGCATCCCATAGCTACAAAAATATTTGCCGTAAATTCCTTAACTTCCAGATGGTTATATCTCATTATAAATCACTGATTTACTATTCATTTCTAAATATGTAGAAAGAATTCGCCTGAGCTGTAGGAGTTATCTCCAAATCATTTATGTTTACATGAGCAGGGCGAGTAATAGCATAAAGAACAGCATCGGCAACGTCGTGTCCCGATAATGGTACAATGCCAACATAGGGTTTCTTTGCACTCTCTTTATCGCCCTTGAAGCGTACCTCGGAAAATTCGGTTTCTGCTAAACCGGGGCGTATCTCTGTAACTCTAATTCCATGCTTTAACATATCTATTCGCATTGCTTGCGATAGAGCATGAACAGCATGTTTGCTAGCGCAATATACATTCCCTTTCTCGTAAACTTGCAATCCTGCCGTTGAGCCAATATTAACAATATGCCCATTGCCCTGCTCTATCATTTTATTGGAAATAATCCGGGTAATGTAAAGCAGCCCCTTAACATTTGTATCTATCATTTGCTCCCAATCGCTCAATGTGCCTTCCTGAATTGGGTTTAAGCCTGCTGCTAAACCAGCATTATTAACAAGCACGTCAATAGTTCCCCACTCCTGAGGCAATCTCTTAATTGCCTCCTCAACCTTCTCCTGCAAGCGAATATCAAAACAAAGAGTCAAAACATCCTGCTGGAATTTTGATTCAATATCATTCTTTAAACTATCCAGCTTTTCTTGCCTTCTGCCGGTAATAATTACCCGATACCCATTCTTTGCCAACAGATAAGCTGTTGCTTCGCCAATACCTGAGGTTGCTCCTGTTACTATAGCTGTTTTATTCTTCATAACAATTTTATTTTTTTAAAAACTCAAAAATATAAAAAACACGAATAGTATATTTCTGCTTAAAAGCAATTTGTTGTATGATAATGTATGGTTACCTTATTGAGGAATCGAAAAGCCTTCGTAAAAACCTATGAAAAGCATGCACTCCCTTAACAGGCTCTGCCCACATAAAAAAGCACTCCCCAGCAATAATGGAAACACCAAACTCCTTACTCAACTCGTGAATTTCAGGTGAATCGCATTTTACATGAATCCATATCTTCTTAATTCCTTTATTTGCTGCTTCGCGAGCCAAATTAATGGCTAAATCCTTACGTTTAATAATGTAAACAGCATCCACATCGGCTGGCAGTTGTAATATTGAAGGGTATGTTTTTAATCCAACTATCTCATTAACCTTTGGATTTACAGGAAAGACGTTGAATCCTCTAGTAATAAATGCATCAAGCAGTACCCTGCTAAAAGACTCCTTCTTCCTTGAAACTCCAACAATTGCAACAGATTTGGAGTTTAAAAATTCATTTATCTCTTTGTACATTATTTTTTTTATAAATATACGGCAAAACCCTGTATTTGAAAAATTCAAAATAAAACACTGTAAACTTCTAAAAATTAATATTATTGCTGTTTACATGATATTTCCTAATTTTGCCCCATTAAAATTAATATATGGTTTCACTTAATAACATAACTGTATCATTTGGCGGTTTTGACCTTTTTCGGGATATTAGTTTCTTAATAAGCCCCCGCGAACGGATTGGTCTTGTTGGTAAAAATGGTGCAGGTAAAACAACAATATTCAAACTAATAGTGGGAGAAATGCAACCCTCGAATGGGGACATAAGCATACCACGCGATGTTACCATCGGGTATCTTCCTCAACAGATGGATGTTACCAACACTCGCACGGTTATGCAAGAAACCATGCTTGCCTTTAGCGAGACACTTGCACTAGCCAAAGAGATTGAAAAAACAACTAAGCAGCTGGAACAACGAACCGATTACGAATCGGATTCCTACGCAAACCTAATTAATGAGCTAACAGAGAAAAGCGAGCGATTTGGCTTAATGGGCGGCGACACCCTAGAGGCTACAGCAGAAGTAACTCTTCAGGGGTTAGGCTTTAAGCGGTGCGATTTTACACGTCCAACTTCAGAATTTAGCGGAGGATGGCGAATGCGCATTGAACTGGCAAAAATATTGCTTCGCCAACCCAACATCCTTCTGCTTGATGAGCCCACAAACCATCTGGATATTGAATCGATACAATGGCTTGAGGAATATCTAAAAAATTTCCCCGGAGCAGTTATGCTCATTTCGCACGACCGTGCATTTCTCGACAATATAACCGAACGAACCATAGAACTCTCCATGGGTAAGGCACACGACTATAAGGTTCCTTACTCAAAATATGTGGAACTTCGAAAGGAGCGTCGCGAACAAATGCTGGCAACATATAAGAATCAGCAAAAACAAATTGACGAGACCAAGGATTTTATTGAGCGATTCCGATACAAAGCAACCAAAGCCAACCAGGTGCAATCACGCATAAAGCAGCTGGAGAAAATGGATGTGGTAGAGATTGATGATGAGGACACAACCAAAATCAACATTCGTTTTCCCGATGCCCCCCGCTCGGGCGACTTGGTAATTAA
>JAWLEY010000278.1:0-3448 GCA_041685855.1 Perlabentimonas sp.
TGTGCTGTTCTTCTTCTCTTGCAAGCAGAACAACCCCCTGCTAAGCGATTACGACACTCCGTTTAACGTTCCTCCTTTCGATGAAATAAAGGTTGAACATTACGAACCTGCCTTTGACGAGGGTATGCGTCAACAGATGGAAAAAATAAACCAGATTGTTAACAACTCTGAAGAACCAACATTTGAGAATACTATTCTAGCGCTTGAGTATAGCGGAGAACTACTTGACAAGGTAGCAAGAACCTACTACCCCCTTAGTTCAGCCAACACGAGTGCGGAAATGCAGGCGGTTGCTCAGGTTATTGCACCTAAATTAAGTAGGCATAACGACAACATCAACCTGAATGCGGAACTTTTCAAAAAAATTAAAACCGTTTATAATGCCAAGGATGAGCTTGACCTGAATGCAGAGCAAGAAAAATTGTTAGACAAAATTTACGAGAGTTTCGTTA
Source organism: Perlabentimonas sp. (assembly GCA_041685855.1). Taxonomy (GTDB): domain Bacteria; phylum Bacteroidota; class Bacteroidia; order Bacteroidales; family Tenuifilaceae; genus Perlabentimonas. The sequence goes on from JAWLEY010000278.1 coordinate 453, forward strand.
GAGGTGGCGCTAATCTTCCTGAAGAGAAGCAAGCCCGTTTTAGAGAGATTAACGAGGAACTTTCAAAACTTACCCTCCAATTTGGCGACAATGTACTTGCTGAAACCAATGAGTACAAAATGGTTATTGACAATGAAGAGGATTTGGCAGGTCTTCCTGAATGGCTTATCAACTCTGCTGCCGAAGCGGCAAAGAATGCCGGTGAGGAGGGCAAATGGGTATTTACTCTTCATAACCCCAGCTGGATTCCTTTCTTACAGTACTCCGAAAAGAGGGAACTGCGCGAAAAACTCTTCCGTGCATACTTTATGAGGGGTAATAATAACAACGAAAATGACAACAAGGATGTCATCAAAAAGGTTATACCTCTTCGTTTAGAACGTGCCAAGCTACTTGGATACCCAACGCACTCGCATTTTGTTCTTGAGAACAATATGGCAAAGAACCCTGAAACAGTTAACGAATTCCTAGCAAAACTTTGGGAACCTGCCCTTGAACGTGCAAAAGCTGAAGCATACGATATGCAAAGCATGATAGAGGCAGAGGGTGGCGATTTCCGTCTTGAATCGTGGGACTGGTGGTACTACGCCGAAAAAGTACGCAAGGAGAAGTTTGACCTTGACGAGGACATGCTTAAGCCATACTTCGAGTTAGAAAATGTAAGGCAGGGTATTTTCACGCTAACAGAGAATCTTTGGGGACTACAGTACGAGAAACTTGACAACGTTCCTGTATATCATCCTGAAGCAACTGTTTATGAGGTGAAAGAGGCCGATGGAAGTCACATAGGCTTACTTTATATGGATATGCACCCCCGCGAAAGCAAGCGGAGCGGAGCATGGATGACCAGCTACAGAGGGCAGCATGTTTCGGAAGATGGAGAGTCTATCTCGCCAGTTATTACCGTTGTTTGTAACTTCACTCGCCCATCGGGCGACAAGCCTGCGCTACTAACCATCGACGAGGTGAGCACCTTCTTCCACGAGTTTGGTCATGCGCTACATGGCTTACTGTCAAACGTTACTTACCCTCGTCTTGCCGGAACCAACGTTCCAAGAGATTTTGTTGAGCTTCCATCGCAAATAATGGAGAACTGGTGCATGGATTCTGAGTTCTTAAAAGAATACGCCTTCCACTACGATACTGGAAAAGTTATTCCTGATGAGCTAATTGAAAAGATTGAGGCGAGCGGTTCGTTCAACCAGGGTTTTGCCACCACCGAATTCTTAGCAGCTGCTATTCTTGATATGGATTACCATACCCTGGAAGATTTAGACGAAGCCAAAGGAGTTGATGTTGTTGAATTTGAAAAAGAATCGATGGACCAGATTGGACTAATCAACGAGATTATCCCACGCTATCGCAGCACGTACTTTCAGCACATATTTAACCTTGGTTACTCCAGCGGTTACTACAGCTACATTTGGGCAGGTGTACTTGATGCCGATGCTTACGAAGCATTTAAGGAAACTGGAGATATCTTTGATGCGGAAACTGCTAAGAAATTCCGTGAGTTCGTTCTTGAAAAAGGAGGCACAGAAGATCCAGATATCCTTTACAGAAAATTCCGCGGCGATGATCCCGATCCTGAGGCACTACTTAGACAAAGAGGACTGATTTAAATCTGTATTTCACTATAAAAAATGGGTGTTTGGTTATACCAGACACCCATTTTTATATCATATTGGTTTAGCAACTAAACCTAACTAAGCCATTATCCCAGGACTAAAAACAACTAATCTGGGTTAAATTTTAAACGGCTGAAACTTTAAATAAGTTAACGAACGCCACAGCCACTCAAACGGACCAAACCTAAATGTTCTTAACCAAATAATGCTGAAAGGTATTTGTAGTGCAAAGATTACAATGGCTAACAAAATTCCCTGCCATGCCTCAACCTGTCCAAAAAGGCCAAACCCGTAAGGATGGAACAAAATTACAGCAATTATTGAGTGCATAAGGTAATTGGTTAGCGCCATCCGGCCTACCGGAGCAAAAAGATTTATTAAATACGTTTTGCCTTTAGCATATAAAAGCACCATTGCAGATGCATAGAAAAAACCAAGTGAAATGCCTCCAAGGGTATGCGTTACTGAATTTACCGCCTCCCATGTTCCAGGCACAACGGGTGTTACATACTGATATGAGATGGCATAAATTGCATTTGATACGACCCCAATTCCTAACCCCCACCAAAAAATCTTTTTAAAAAAGGTGAGATGTTGGCTATAGTTTGAAATTAAATTTTTACGAGCAGACCAAACACCAACCAGAAACATGGCTAGCACCACAGGATAAAAGAAAAGCATGCCTGGCAGTAGAACCCTGTACTCGGAAAGTCTTACTGATACTATTTCTGAAAAACTGCCCGAAGAGTAAACGTTGTAAACGTTCTCGGTAAAGCCCTTCATATATTTAATGCTCTCGGCAAACCCCTCATTCATTTCTGCTGCTGCAACCGGACTATGTGATGCCAAACCCACCATTAGCGCACCCAGAATGGCCAATACCGATGGAATTATTGCTATCCAGATTGCCCACTTTATAAGGCCTCTATCAGAAACACGCCTGAAGAGCAAAAGGATAAAACCAAAAAGAGCATAAAACACCAGAATATCCCCAGCCCAAAGCAGAATAACATGAAGCGCCCCAAATACAAGCAAGAAAAAAACTCTTCGCCTAAAAACTGGCACGATACTCTTCCCCTCCTCAGTTTTTTTGTTTATAAACAACCAAAAACCATAGCCAAAGAGCATGGAGAAAAGCACGTAAAATTTACCCTCAAAAAAGAATTTAATGAACGATTCCGATAGCATATTAAGCAAAGAACCATCCACATTGCCTCCAAAGAGCATTGAGGTTATTGGTTTATACATTAATGGAAGGTTAACCATAAGTATTCCAAAAATAGCAAGCCCCCTCAGGGCATCGAGAAGAACAATTCGTTCAGTTTGTCTTACAGGTGATACATTTGAGTTCATCGCAATTTGTATTAA
>JAWLEY010000279.1:0-3428 GCA_041685855.1 Perlabentimonas sp.
CTTTCGATACATTCATTGAACTGTATTTTATTGATTAGAAAAATAATGGATATAGAATCCAACCTCAAAGTAACAGCAATATTTTAACAATACCAAACGTACAAATTATGGCAATGCCGGTTGGCGAGACTCTTAAAAACATACTATAACACTGATTATTTGTAGTGTATGTATCAATAAGAGTATGATGATATTAAGAAAATGATAAAAATTCCCTCTCACAACGTATCTTCTGTAACACCTTTATAAACTATCAATTAGCAGGTATCGTCTTTTTTTTTAAACAATAGTTGAAAAAAAAGCTAAAAAATGCTTGTAAAATCAAATCAAATCATCACCTTTGTTGTGTAATACAATTAATTAATTTATCAATTTTCACCAAGTTTATCATGAAAGGAAAAGTAAAATGGTTTGATTCAGCTAAAGGTTTTGGCTTTATTCAAACTGAAGAAGGTAACGATGTCTTTGTACATTATACCGGAATTGCAAGAGAAGGTTTTAAGCGTTTAGACGAAGGTCAGGACGTAGAATTTGAAATCTCTGAAGGCAAACGTGGCCCACAGGCTACTGAAGTTAATGTTATAGAATAACAAGAATTTATTCTATATATGAATGTGAAAAGGCTTTGTTTAAACAAAGCCTTTTTTTATTTGGTTAAATTGTAAAATTCACCCTAATAATAGGGTTCTGCGGATAGGGTGTAAATCCATCCTGAGCAAAATGCCAAAGCAGCATAATGTTAAGGGCCGCCTTTTCTCCAAGCAGCTGCCTATACCCTACCCCAATCAGTAAGATATCAACCCAGACTTTCTCGTTTTGTGTAGTTACGGTAGGGTCAATCCGCTGCCTGTCAATGTACAACATCTCGTACTCTCCATGAAACATAAGCCCTCCTCTTGTTGATACAGGTAGCACTTCGCTAAAATCAACAATGGGAAGTATTTGAGTAAATGCCGATACCCCCCAAATATGACTCCTGTATCGTCTTCCAAAATCTCCCAATGCAAGTGAACGCTGGCTGTAATAGCTGTATCTGCCTCCTACCCCCAATGACCATTGCGGAATAATCCAGATACCTCCTACGGGCAGCACATCAATCTGCGTAATGTCGCCAATAGTTAGCCCCAGAGAACCTCCAAAAAATAATTTATCAGAAAACTTATCATCACCCCTATTTTTCCGTTCCTGAGCAGCACCATTGCTATATATAAATAAACTCAACAAAGTAAGTATTGCAAAAGTCCGATAAAAAATCTTATTAATTCTCATACGCATATAGTATATAATGTCAACAACAAATATAACAGATTAAAAAACTTTATAATAAAGCAAATTCTAGTATTTTTGTTTTACGTAAACACAAATTTATGGCCATTTAGAAATTAAGTATCAACAAAAGAACGGAAACTAATGAACATTGTTATTACAGGCAGCTCCAGAGGTATTGGTTTTGAATTAGCAAAGCAATTCGCCAGGAATGGCAATCATAATATTTTTGCCATATCGAGGAATCCTGAACGTTTAAACGAACTTAAAAGCGCCTGCATAAGGGAGAATGTTGAGGCGCATCTTTACCCCATACCATTTGACTTAACAAGCAATAGCCATTTTGAGGAATCTTTATTTAAAAAGATTTTTGAACTTGCGCCTACCATTGATATTCTTATTAACAATGCTGGATATTTGGCAAACTCAAGGTTTGATGAGCTAAGTGATGAAGACTTGAACCAAATGACACAAGTAAACTTTACTGCTCCAGCCAAACTTATTAAAACACTTTTACCAATAATGAAAAGTGGGACTCATGTTGTAAATATTGGTAGCATGGGCGGTTTTCAGGGTAGCGTTAAGTTTTCTGGCCTAGCGGGTTACTCCGCAACCAAGGCTGCCTTGGCAAGCCTAACCGAGTGTTTAGCAGAAGAGTACAAAGAGTCTGGAATCTCCTTTAACTGCCTTATGTTAGGTGCTGTTAACACAGAAATGCTTGCGCAAGCTTTCCCAGAGATGTCTGCCCCTCTTAATGCAGATGAGATGGCTAGTTTTATTGTAGATTTTGCATTGAATGGGAACAGATTCTTTAATGGAAAAATTATTCCTGTTTCAACATCCACACCCTAAAATTGTTGCTATTTTGAATATTCCTGTTATGATTAAATCATAATTATGTACTTAAAAAGGTTTTTACTGGTAATAATTATTGTTTTCTCTTTTTGCCTCTCTGGTTTTAACCAGACTACCAGAAATTACAATAAGCAGCTTCTCGACAAAATAAACCTCGGAATTCTAACCCAGGCCGACTCTGGTAATGTTGAAAAGGTTGTTTCTTTAATAGAAGTTGGAGGAAACCCTAACGCTAAATCATGGGATGGTATTTCTGCCTTGATGTACGCCTCGCAAAATGGGCACTATCAAGTAGCACGTGAACTTATTGCATACGGAGCAAACACGAACGCCAAATCTCCCTACGATTTTACCGCCCTCCATTACGCCACAATATATAATAACGATAGCATTGCGGAACTTCTTATATTGAATGGCGCTGAAGTTAACCCAGAGAACTATTTGGAGCTCACACCCCTTCACTACGCCAGCGCATACGGATACCCGTTTTTAACCGATTTACTAATATATTACGGTGCCGAGATTGATAAGCAGGACCAATACGGCAACACTCCCTTGCTAAGTGCTGTTTATTCTGGTGCATTATCCTCAACAACAATCCTGTTGGAGGCTTGGGCAGACGTTAATATTGCCGACAATAAGGGCTATACCCCATTAATGATAGCATCGCAATTTAACGATACTACAACCATTCAACTATTAATTGACTACGGTGCAGATATTTACCCTAGAAATAACAAAGGAACAACTGCCCTTGCTCTTGCTTTGGAGGTTGAAGCAGAGGAGGCAGTTTATCAAATACTTAAAAACAAAATTCCGAAGGAAGAACTACATGAGCAACGTAGCTATGCCGATTTGGCCCAAGAAAAAGGGCTTAACGCAGCATATAGAGTTTTAACAGAATTAGGAAGCCCCTCATTAAGAACTATTAGCATCGATGCACTATCGTACTCGGGTGGTCTAATGTTCAACAGTAATGATTTTTATCTTTCAGGAAATATTACGGCTGAAGTAAAAAAACTTGGTCTTCATTTAGATATTGGACTAAGCACCAGGCCATACTACAAGGCAACGGCTGTTGAAAAGGAGTTTGAAACATATCAGTTTTTTGAAAGAAGGTCAATAGCTACCTTTGCTGTTTCTAAAGAGTTTTTAACTTGGTACAGGGCTGGTGGTAAAAATAGAACTATAACCTTTGGAATGATTGGCGGAGGTTCATGGGGGCGATATAGCTATCCTGATTATCAGACAAAACCAGTGTTTTATGGTGTTTTGAGCCCTGTTTTAGGGTACCATTATCAACAAGA
>JAWLEY010000280.1:0-3423 GCA_041685855.1 Perlabentimonas sp.
ACCACCCGCCTTCCGGGTTATGGATGTAGTCCCACTGATACTTCCAAAGTTCGTTGCCGCCACCATAGTCCATTAGGTTTTGGGTATTACCCTCGGGCAGGGTAAAGGTGTTGTGCTGGCTAAAGGTGTGGCGCAAATTGAATACTCCGTGCCCCAATTCGTGTGCGGCATCGCGGGTGGTGGCTGAGGGCGTCAGGAAGCCGTAGCCGCTCTTTAGGGGCATGTAGCCTGTCATGCCGGGATGGTCTTCAAATCCGGGGATTATAAAAAGGTAGGTGGTGCCCCGTTCGGCTTAGGCTGTGCCTAAGTCGGATATATCTCTTTTGGCTTTGCCAAGAAAACAACTAAAAGTATGTCTTCCACCTAAAGTCAACTTCAATAACATCGATCACCGATTCTAACTCCGTTCGGCTGAGGCTCCAGCATCAGTCGAATATATCCTGGCAGGCTTTTGCCTGATTTGCGAAGTTAATCTTTTTGCCTTTGCAGGCAATGTTCGTAGGCGCAACTTGTCCCGCAAATAGCGGGAGCCTACTTATGATAGTCCGACGACGGTGCAACCTGAGCCGAACGGGGGGGTGAATATCATAGTAACCTCAGCGTTTTTTACATGGCAGTTCGCGTGTTTATTTTAATAAATAAAATATTGAACAAAACTTTTTTGTTTTCGTTTTGTACTTAATAACTTTTATAAATTGAATTATTTATTACCTTAGATGTATTGAAAGGATACATATCGTAGGATTTATTTAGTATTTCTTTAAAAATAATCATGAAGAAAGCATTAATTGTAGGAACTGGTCTGGGAGGTTTAACCACAGCCATGCGTTTATCAACTCTGGGATATGAGGTTGAGATGGTTGAGAAGTACCATAAACCCGGAGGTCGTTTAAACCAGCTTAAAAAGGATGGTTTTACCTGGGATTTAGCTCCCACATTCTTCTCTATGAGTTACGAATTTAAAGAGTTTGCCAAAAGTTGCAACTTGGAGCTACCTTTTAAGCTGTTTGCTTTAGACCCGCTATATACTGTGAATTTTGCAGGAAATCCTAAGAATTACGTAATTTACAAAGATTTAGAAAAATTAGCCGCCCAGTTTTCACAAGAGGAGCCTGACTTCGCAAACAAGATGAGAGCATACCTTAAAAGAACAGGCGTGCTTTTTCATGATACCGAGAATAGGATAATACGTAGAAATTTTAGTTCAATTGTTGATTTTGCTTCAGCATTAACATCAGTACCCTGGAAGCATGCACCGCTAATGCTAAAAAGCATGTGGACAGAAATGAACAATCATTTTACCTCCTACGAGGTAAAGGTGGTTTTCTCTTTAGTAGCCTTTTTCTTGGGTGCAACACCGTTTGATACTCCTGCTGTATACTCCATGCTAACATACACCGAACTTCAACACGATGGGTACCACAATGTAGAGGGAGGAATGTATAAAATTGTTGAGGGGCTTGTTAAGGAATTGGAGAAGCGGAATGTAAATATTACTTACAATACCCAAATAGTTGGATATTCATCCAAAGGGAAATCGATAGAAGGATTAAAAGATACGAAAGGGAAGTTATGGACTGCTGATGTTTACGTGGTAAATGCCGATGCCGCATCTTTTAGGGGCGATGTATTGAAAAGGGAGAAGTATTCACAATCGAAGCTCGATAAAAAGAAATGGACATTAGCTCCCTTCACAATGTATCTTGGCGTAAAAGGGAAGATTGATGGACTGGAGGTGCATAACTATTTCCTTGGACAGAATTTTGAGGAGTACAGTTCCAAGATATTCAAGAATAGCATTAGCCTCGATAAGCCATATTACTATGTAAATGTCCCCAGTAAGGCAAACCCTGAGTCAGCACCTGAGGGTGCCGAGGCTATTTTTGTTCTTTGTCCTGTACCCGATTTGCGTTACAAACCAAACTGGGACGATAGCGAAACGCTAGCAAATAATATTATTACAGATTTATCCGAGAGGGTAGGGTTTGACATAAAATCTAACCTGGTTTCCAAAACTGTTCTTAATCCCACCCACTGGGAGAGTATGTTTAATTTATATAGAGGGAGCGGGCTTGGTATGGCTCATGATTTAAACCAGATAGGATATTTTCGTCCGAAAAACACCGATGAGAAATATGGTAATCTTTTTTATGTTGGCTCAAGCACAATCCCTGGCACAGGGTTGCCCATGGCAGTAATTAGCTCACGATTAACAACTGAACAAATTGCAAAACGGCATGGAACTTTATAATCAAACCTGTATTGGGTGTAGTAGAATGTTTACCACTGAGTATTCCACTTCTTTTTCAAAGGCCGTTGGGATGCTTCACAAATCAATTCGTAATCCTATTTATTCAATATATGGATTTGTTCGTATTGCCGATGAGATTGTTGATACCTTTCATGACCACCCCAAGCGTAAGATGCTTAATGAATTACGAGAGCAGGTGTTTAGTGCTATAGATGAAGGCGTTAGTTCAAATCCTATTATAAATAGTTTTCAGCTGGTTGTAAATCAGTACAACATTCCACACAGCCTTATCACATCTTTTCTTGATAGTATGGAGATGGATTTAGAGAAGCAGGATTACAACTCTGAAGATTACAAGAAGTATATTTATGGAAGCGCAGAGGTGGTAGGATTAATGTGCCTAAAGGTTTTTTGCAATGGCAACGATTCTGATTATAATGAGCTTGTTAATCCAGCACGAAGTCTTGGTGAAGCATTCCAAAAGGTTAATTTTTTAAGAGATATCAAGGACGATTTTCAGGAGCGAGGCAGGGTCTATTTCCCCAATGTTGATTTTACTAACTTTTCCGATGAGCAGAAAAAACAGATTGAGGACGATATTGATGAGGATTTAAAAAATGCTCTCGTTGGCATTCGAAAACTGCCACAAGAAGCAAAGTTGGGTGTGTATGTTGCTTACCTTTATTTTAAGTCTCTGCTTGTTCGTATTAGGAGGCTTAAAGCTAAGGATATTGTTAACAAGCGAATACGCGTTCCTAATATTATTAAGTTTTTTATTATGCTAAGGGCACGATTAGTTGTGGCTTTGGGCATTATTTAGGCATTTATTGTAATTTGTTTTTTATTAAGTGTTTCTTCTGGTTTACCTTACGTTCTCTTTCTCCAGCTTATTACTCTAAACTTTTTTACATCTTTTCGTATCGCTGCTTATTCAAACGGCAATAAAAAACTGTTCGTTTTCATACATTTACTGTATATAAATGATACACTGCTGATTGCTCCTTTAAATCAACCAGCAAGAGCCAGTGCGTTAATATAGAGCAATATATGTAACTTGGTATGGGTGTTGTAAATATCATTGAAACCTATATCTTTGATACATGTTAAGCAATTATCTTTTATCTGCTATCCGTTTCTTTGTACGAAACAAAACATTTTCAATAATAAACCTG
>JAWLEY010000281.1:0-3415 GCA_041685855.1 Perlabentimonas sp.
AGCATAGAGAGCCTTTCATCCTAAAAAACTATACTTTACCCAAAAATCCTTATAATCAAAGTATAATTGTGCTGCATGAATGTTATATTTGCTTAGTTTTTATGCTTGGCTAGGCAAATTTTTTGAATCGTTTTAATTAATCATCATGCGTTGTTGTTATCTGTTTAAACTACTGGTTGTTACCTTATTCCTTTTTAGTAGTAATCTTGTTGCTGCCAATGAAAGCATTGGTTTAGCAAACCCTGATTCGTATGATGCTCATGAGTGGATTGATTCAGTAATGAATAAGTTAACCCTTCGCGAGAAGATTGCGCAACTTTTTATGGTAGCAGCATACTCTAACAGGGATAAAGAGCATGTTGATGAGATTGAAAAACTGGTATCTGAAGAAAAAATTGGGGGACTATGTTTTTTTCAAGGTGGACCAGTTAGGCAAGCACAGCTAACCAATTACTATCAGGAAAAAGCTGATGTACCTTTGCTTATTTCCATGGATGCAGAGTGGGGCTTAGGAATGCGTTTGGATAGTACCATATCATACCCAAGGCAGATGATGCTTGGAGCAATGGACGACAATAGGATGATTTATCACATGGGGGTTGATATTGCTAAACAGCTAAAACGAATGGGCGTTCACATAAACTTTGCTCCTGTTGTTGATGTAAATAGTAACCCGAAAAATCCAGTGATTAATACACGCGCATTTGGTGAGAACAGGGAGCTTGTTACCCAAAAGGGATTGGCTTACATGCTTGGATTGCAGGATAACGGAATAATTGCTTGTGCCAAGCATTTTCCTGGGCATGGCGATACCGATACCGATTCCCATTATGATTTACCTCTCCTTAATCATAACCGGAGCAGGCTCGATTCCCTTGAGTTATACCCATTCCGTAAGCTAATCCAGAATGGTGCAGCAAGCGTAATGGTTGCTCATATGGAGATTCCAGAGTTAGAATCCACAAAGAATTTAGCCTCAAGTTTATCAAACAATGTTGTTAGCTCCTTACTTGTTGATGAGTTGGGTTTTAAGGGTCTAGCAATTACCGATGCGTTAAACATGAAAGGTGTTAGCGATTTCTTTAAACCGGTTGATGTAAATTACAAAGCGCTTAAGGCTGGCAACGATATAATTCTTTTTCCATCGGAGGTAAAGGCCAGTATTTCTAAAATAGAGAAGGAGGTAAAAAGAGGGCGTTTCCCCATTGAAGAGATAGAAAGACGATGCCGAAAAATTATTGAAGCAAAATATAGGGTTGGATTGAGCAATTACAAGCCAATAGAAATAAACGGACTCTTTAAGGATTTAAACAAAACCTCCTATCAGTTACTCATAAGGCAGATTACAGAACAGTCAATAACTGTACTGAACAATAAGGATGATATTATTCCCATACAAAGATTAGATACGCTTTCCATTGCCTATGTGGAGATTGGAAATGAGAGGGGTACAGATTTTTTAGAGCAGATGGAACTGTATGCTCCAATAAAAAAATTCTCTATAAGTTCTCAGGCAAACATTGATGAGTTAGACGAAATGGAGGATAGCCTTGATAGTTTTAACTTAGTAATTGTAGGTCACCACAAGGTGTTGTCAAGTCCAAAATATGATTTTGGAATTACTCCGCAAATTGCCAGCTTTATAAGCAAACTGAATGATTCTAAAAAGTTAATTTTTAGTTTATTTGGTACTCCTTATGCTTTGAGCAAGTTCTCAAATATAGAGCAATTCGATGGATTAGTGGTATCGTATGATAACTCAACAATTACTCAGCAAATAACCGCGCAGCTTGTTTTTGGAGGCCTTGAGGTGAAGGGGCGTTTACCAATTACCGCTTCCCATTCCTACCCACTTGGGAGTGGTGTGCCTTCAGGTAAGCGAATGAGGTTAAAATATTCAATCCCCGATGAACTTAATGTGAATTCAAAGTATATAACTAAAGTTGATTCCATAATTAATGATGCTATTGAGCAGTATACAACACCCGGCGTGCAGGTTTTAGCTGCTAAAAACGGAGTTGTTTTTTACAACAAATGTTTTGGTAATCATACCTACGTTAATACTGATTTACAAGTAAATCACTCCTCCATATACGATATTGCCTCAATTACAAAGATTGCCTCAACATTAACTTTGGCAATGGACCTGTACTCAAAGAAGCAGCTGAACCTAAATGATACACTTGGGGTATATATGAACTTGCCCGATACATCTAAACTGAACGGTTTGGTAATTCGCGATATGCTATTACATCAGTCGGGTTTAACCCCCTGGGTCCCATTTTACCTTAGAACAATGTCCTCGCTTTGGCCAGGTAAGCCCTTAATTAACGGTAGTTTCTCCACTACCTTCCCATATCAATTAGCAAGGAACCGATTTATGTCAAGGCATATTAACCCTTCAAGAGATTACTATAGAAACAGCTTCTCATTTGAGTTCCCTCATCAGGTTACTCATGGTCTTTTCGCAACAGAAGAGATTAAGGATAGCATTTTTACGTGGATAATGCGTTCACCGTTAAGCGAGTCTGGTGAGTACCGATATAGCGACTTGGGTTTTATGCTCCTCCATCAGGCAATTGGTAATATAATTAATATGCCACATGAGGAGTATTTGGAGCAGAACTTTTATTCAAAACTTGGTATGAACCATACGGGGTTCTTCCCGTTAAAGAGGTTTGAGCAGAGCAGGATAGCACCAACCGAAAATGATCTTTTCTTTCGTAAGCAGCTAATTTGGGGGCATGTACACGACCAGGGAGCTGCCATGTTGGGCGGTATTGCTGGTCATGCTGGATTGTTCTCCAACGCCAACGATTTGGCAAAACTCTCGCAGATGTTTCTTAACAGAGGGACATACGGTGACGAGGTTTACTTTCCCTCTGAAACCATCGACCTGTTTACCAGTTGCATTAATTGTGCTAACGGAGTTAGGCGTGGACTTGGTTTCGATAAACCAGAACCCGACCCTGAAAAGCCCAGTCCTGTTTGCTCAAAAGCAACTTCGCTCAGCTATGGTCATACAGGGTTTACGGGAACTATGATATGGATTGACCCTGCTTACGATTTTGTTTATATCTTTATATCTAACAGAATCCACCCTGATGCCAGCAATAGAAGATTGATTGATATGGATGTAAGAACCCGCATACAGGAAACTTTTTATGAGGCGTTAGAGGATTCAGCAGAGGTTTACTGATAATACCTCAAGCCTGATTTTTACTTATTTTATTCAACAAAAAATAGCATGACAGATAATACAGATATTAGGGTAAACCTTAGGCATCTTGAGATTGAGGACTATCTTCACCTTAAGGAAGCTATGCAGAAAGCCTATTCGGAATCCGATGGGTTGCATTGGAAAATTGAAGAAATTCGTAACCTGCTCACACTTTTTCCCGATGGGCAACTCTGC
>JAWLEY010000043.1:0-14843 GCA_041685855.1 Perlabentimonas sp.
CAGCACAATTTAAGTATCACAAAAACAAGGACATAAATTAATGAATACCGTTAAACTTTGGGACAAGAGCTTTAGAGTGAGCTACCCGGCAAGTGAAATTAAAGCCGATATTGAACGGTTAGCACAAAGCATTAACAACGACCTAAAAAGCGAAACTCGTCCACTTTTTATTAGCGTACTTAACGGTTCGTTTATATTTACAGCAGACATTATCAGGCTGATTGATTTTCCTTGTGAAATTTCTTTCATCAAACTGGCTTCCTACGAAGGAACAGAATCAACAGGGGCAGTTAATGAGCTAATTGGGCTGGCAGAAAACATTGAGGGCCGAACAATTGTAATCCTGGAAGATATTGTTGATACAGGCATTACCCTGGGGAAACTAATCGACACACTAAAGAAGAAAAATCCTAAGAGCATAAAAATAGCAACACTACTATACAAGCCTGAATCGTACAAAGGGAAGGTAAACATTGACTATGTTGGGAGAAAAATCCCCAACGATTTTATTGTGGGTTATGGCCTTGACTATGATGGCTTGGGTAGGAATTTAGCCGATATTTACACACTAATTTAACCAACAAACTGGATATTTACATAACCCTAAATAGCCATGCTTAATATCGTACTATTTGGCCCTCCCGGGGCAGGTAAAGGTACCCAATCAGAGAATCTGATTAAGGAGTTTAACCTAAAGCATCTTTCAACAGGCGAAATCCTGCGAAATGCCATTAACAAGGAAACCCCCTTAGGACTTGAAGCAAAAAAATACATGGACGGGGGAGAACTCGTTCCAGACGAAGTAGTTATCAGCATAATAGGCAGATGCCTCGATGAGTATCGGAATAAAACCAACGGTTTTGTTTTCGATGGCTTTCCAAGAACAACCATTCAGGCCCGGGAACTCGACGATATGCTATCGAATAAAGGCACTTCCATATCATTAATGATTGCTCTGGAGGTAGATTACGATGAGCTGGTAAGCAGGCTTTTAAACAGAGGTAAGTTTAGCGGACGCCCCGACGACCAGAATATTGAAATTATTAAGAACAGGATAAATATTTACAACGACACTACCCGTAACGTAATGGACTACTATAAGGCTCAGCAAAAATTTTACGGGATAAATGGCATGGGCACTATTGATGAGATTTTTCAAAGAATCTGTAAAACTGTTAACCAGTGCACTGAGAATAAAGTTTAGCTAGTTAAGTTTAGACATATTCTTTAGCTAATTTTCAAAATATCATACACCACCTCTATCCATTACTGGATAAAGAATATATATACAGAAAACATGGCATCATCCAACTTTGTTGATTATGTAAAATTATTTTGCCGCTCCGGCAAGGGAGGTCAAGGTAGTGCACATCTCCGAAGGGAGAAGTTTGTTCCTAAAGGGGGACCCGATGGTGGTGACGGAGGCAGAGGGGGACACATTTACTTAAAGGGGAATAATCAGCTTTGGACCCTAATACATCTTAAGTACCAGCGACACGTTTTTGCTGGTAACGGTGAGCCGGGCGGACGCAGCCGTAGCACCGGCGCCGATGGGAAGGACATTGTGCTTGAGGTTCCTATAGGCACCATTGCCCACAATCCCGAAACAGGTGAGAAAATTTGTGAGATTTCAGAACACAATCAGGTGGAGGTTCTCCTGAAAGGAGGAAGAGGTGGCCTTGGAAACTGGCACTTCAGGTCAGCTACAATGCAAACGCCAAGGTTTGCTCAGCCAGGAGAGGATGGCATTGAAAACCCAATAGTGCTTGAGCTAAAAATACTGGCCGATGTAGGATTGGTCGGACTTCCAAATGCTGGCAAATCCACCCTCCTATCAACCATTACCGCAGCAAAGCCTAAGATTGCAGACTACGCATTCACAACCCTTGTTCCTAATATTGGAATTGTGCCATACCACGACAACCGTTCGTTTGTTATTGCTGACATTCCTGGAATTATTGAAGGCGCCCATCAGGGCAAAGGTTTGGGGGTTCGATTTTTAAGGCACATTGAGCGTAATGCCATGCTTCTTTTTATGATACCTATTGACAGCCCAAATATAAAAGAAGAGTACGATACTCTGCTAAATGAATTAACCCTTTTCAATGCTGAGCTGCTAGATAAAAAGAGATTGCTGGCAATAACTAAATGCGATATGGCCGACGAGGAAATTATTGAAGGGGTGAAGAAGGAACTGCCCGAAGTTGAAACAGTTTTTATCTCATCAGTATCGGGGCAAGGTATTTCTAAATTAAAAGACATTCTTTGGAAAGAACTTAACCGCTAAAAGTTGTTTTCACCCTGCTTCTCATTCTTATCACCTTTAAAAACAGGAAACCACACTGCAATTAAGCCTGGCAAAGCTACATTCAATAACCATAACAGCAGCGTTGCTGATGCTATGCCTACAGGGTTATTCCATATTGTTCCAATAAACAGGATAGCAAAACCCGCCCTTACCCCAGCCTCACCAATTGCAAAAGAGGGGATTACGCTTGCAAACAGATAGGTTGCAAAAACAGCAGCATAAGCAAAAAATATGCTTCCATTAAAACCAAAGTAAAATATCAGAATTACCAGCTGGGTAGAAAACACAGCGTACCTAATAAAGCTAAGAAAGACAAGAACTACAATTCGAATATATGAGAAGCTGAAAACTATTGACTCTCCGTTTAAAATTGGCTTTAAAATTTTACTTTTTGAGATAATTTTTGATACCACTCCAAATTTAAAAACCAACAATAATACAACAATGGTTACAAGGACTAATAAACTAATAATCCATGGATTATAAATAACACCGGATAAGCCATCGTTAGAAATACCAATAAAAAATGCCACACCTACAAAACCAAAGAAGAGCGTTGCCAGTTGCTGTGTCATTCCGCACAAAACAGCCAAAAATCCAGCCTTCGCCCTTACCTCCTGAGACACCATTGCCATCCGGCCAATCGGCTCACCGGTTCTATTTGGAGTAAACAGGCCAACAGCAACACCATACCAAATTGTTTTAAGAGCGTAAAAAAAGGTAGGCCTACTCTCGTTATCAAAAGCTAACTGCCACTTAATAGCCTCAAAAGCCCATGAAACAGGCATCAACAGAATAACAAAAACCAGATAATACCAATTACTTAATGCATCAACATTAATAAATGCTTTAATAAAGCCCTCATTCAGCTGCCCATAAAGCTTTACAAAAACAAACCCATAGGCAGCAAAAGCTACAATAATCTTAAATAATAATAATGTATTTCGGGAAAGCTTAATCAAAGTAGGATTTTTAACAAAATTAGATAATTTAATGCAATCTACCCTAATTTAGTAAAGAGCCAACAGAGTTTTTTATTACTTTTACTCAACATAACCCAACTGAACCATACCATGAGAACCCTTCAACTAGCATTAATCCTTATTATCACCTTGCTTTTATCGTGTAGCGAAAAAAGCAAAAACGACAGTTCAACCGATACCTTTGATGGTGTTATTATTGTGTCTCACAAAACCGATAACACAATACACATTATCGAGCGTAAAACAGGAAAAACTCTTCATATTCTCAAAACAGGGATTGAACCTCATGAAGTAGAGGTATCTGATGATGGGAAACTTGCCGTGATATGTAATTATGGAAAGGGCGAAGTGGCAGAAAACACCCTCTCGGTTTACGATATTGAGAATGCTACACTATTAAAAACCATAGATTTAGGAGAGCATAAACGACCCCATGGAATGCAATGGATTGATGGGACAAAACGTATGCTGGTAACCGCTGAAAGCACTAATAATCTTTTAGTTGTTGATGTTGAAAAGGGCGAAATTGCGGAAACAATAGGGACTGAGCAACCCATATCGCACATGGTTGCAGCCACACCTGACTTTACCAGAGCCTTTGTACCCAGCATTAGAACAGGAAACGTTACTGTTATAGATTTACAAACCAACTCAATTATTGACCAGGTATACTCAGGCAAAGGGGCCGAGGGAGCTGCTGTTTCTCCTTGTGGAGAAGAACTTTGGGTGACTAATAGAGCAGACAACAGCCTGACTGTCTTCAACACAAAAACCCTAGAAAAAATAGCTACCCTAGAGTGTGGAGATTTCCCTATTCGTATAAAGTTTACACCTGATGGCAGTAAGGTACTTATAAGCAACGCTCAATCGGCTGAAGTTGCCATTTTTAATGCAAAAGAAAAAAAGCTTATTGCAGAAGTAAAACTAACCGTTCCGCTACCTGAAGAAACTGATGATGAGCGATTCTTTGCTGATGAGTTCAAAGACAGTTCAATACCTATAGGACTAGTAGTACCTCATAACAAAACTGCGTATGTAGCCAACACCAATGCAGACCTTATAAGTGAAATTTGTTTAGAAAAAATGGAGATTACCAGGCATTTCCCTACCGGGAAACAGCCCGATGGCATTAATTTTTCTCAAATTACCCCAAAATAATTAGACTTAATACCAGAATAACCATGAGCAAGCTAAAAGATATAAATTTTAAATCACTTCTAAATATCAAGAAATTAAAGCAATTCCTATCAAAAGACATTTGGAGTATCCAGATATCTGAGTACCCCATGCCTCGAAGGATACTTTTTCAGTCGCTACGAATTATAATACTAGCCTACAGAGGATTTGTAGAAGACCGAGTGCTACTGCGTGCTTCGGCTCTCACATTTTACACTCTTATGTCAATTGTTCCGGTTTTAGCCATGGGGTTCGGAATTGCCAAGGGATTTGGGATGGACAGGTACCTAGAGAAGCAGCTACTTGAAAACTTTCAGGGCCAACAAGATATAATGAATCAACTTATTGACTTTTCAAACTCTTTGTTACAAAACACAGGAGGGGGGCTTATTGCGGGTATTGGTGTGATGGTTCTCTTCTGGTCGGTACTTAAAGTTTTTGGTCATATTGAGCATTCCTTTAACGACATTTGGCAGATTAGTTCAGCACGCCCATTTAACCGTAAATTTGCCGATTACCTTTCAATGATGGTAATTGCCCCCGTCCTAATCATTGCATCAAGCGGACTTAATGTATTTATCGCAACTCAGGTATCCGAGCTATCTGCAAGAATTGAACTGATAAGCTACGTTGCCCCTCTTATAATGTTCTTGTTAAGACTTATTCCGTACGTAATAGTATGGATAGTTTTTACGCTCATGTACGTGGTAATGCCCAATACCAAAGTAAATATTCTCTCAGGCCTAATTGCAGGAATTATTGCAGGTTCGGCATTTAGCATTACACAATGGATTTATATTGATTTTCAAGTTGGTATATCAAAGTTTAATGCTATTTACGGTAGCTTTGCTGCACTACCTCTATTCTTGACCTGGGTTAGAATTAGCTGGCTTATTGTGCTGTTTGGTGCAGAAATTTCCTTCTCCCATCAGAACCAGAATCTGTACGAGTATGAGTCGGAAACCGAAAACATAAGCCACAGGTCGCATCAAGCCCTATCGTTACTAATTCTTAACCGT
This sequence comes from Perlabentimonas sp., assembly GCA_041685855.1. Taxonomy (GTDB): domain Bacteria; phylum Bacteroidota; class Bacteroidia; order Bacteroidales; family Tenuifilaceae; genus Perlabentimonas. The sequence continues at coordinate 5,487 of JAWLEY010000043.1, forward strand.
ATCTTCTCTCGGTTTACCAATGGGGAGCCTGGATATACCGCACAACAAGTATCAAAAGAACTAAAACTTCCCATAAGGCTAGTAAGAAGCCTGCTTGAAGCCTTAGTAGATTGTAAGATAATTGCAAAAAGCTACACATCTCAACCCAAAACGCCTGCGTTCCTTCCTGCTCAACATATAGATATATTTACCGTAGCCTATGTTTTAAATAAGCTGGATACGTTTGGTGCCAATATTACACTAGATAACCCTAAACTTGAAGAAATAAACAAGATTCACAGAGACTTTATTACTAGCATAGACAAGCACCCAGAAAACGTGCTAGTAAAAGACTTATAATCATTAAAGTACCACAATAAAGCCGTAGGAAATTGACTAGGTTTGCCCTAACCTTCGGGGTGAAAGTTTATTGCCCAATACAGAAAAGCTGTTTGCTTGTTTGGCAACAAGCGGATTAGTTCAGGCTAGGTTAGCCCAACCCTGCTCGTAAAAGAACATATACATTCAATCAGCATAAAGCCCTACAAATAGAATGAAAGGCAACTTATTTATGCTTTTTTACATCTCTATTGTTCAATTAAATCTTGAATTTTTTTGTCCAAATTATCTTGATGCACAGCGAATATATCGGGTTCAATCTCATCGAAATTTTTTGTGCTCTTAGTAAACTCAATTTTTTTATTGTTCAAATAGCTTATTGAATCGCAAATTGGTAATAAGGATTCAAGTATATGAGATGTAATAATTATGGTTTTCCTGGATTTTAACTTCAACAATAGGGTTTTAATTTTTTGCACAGTATCTAAATCTACTCCATTAAAAGGCTCATCTAAAATTAAAATTTCCCTATCTAGACAAATTATGCCCATTATTGCCAATTTCTTTTTCATGCCTGTTGAATAATCATCAATCAACTTATTTAATGGCAATTCAAATAGAGTGTTCCACTTATCAACGTCAAAATTTGGATTCTGCGTTTTGAATATTGTTAAATACTCTTTACCAGTTATTCTTGGATAGAAATAATTTACAGTTTCAAGGTAGGCAATATTTTTCCTTTTAATATCTTTCTCATTGTATTGAATTGTCCCTGCAACCTTGTTTTTCAGACCATAAACCGCATTTAGCAATGTTGTTTTACCCGAACCATTTAAACCAACCAAACCATGGATTGTACTTGTGTGTATCTCCATACACAGTTGGTTTAACACCCTATGATTACCGTAATTGACCGTTAGATTATTAATTTTAATCATCAAAGTATTGTTTAAGATTTTTTAGCGCCTTGTTATAGTACAATATCCCCATAATTAGAGGAACTGGCCAAAATATTGGTAGTATTAAAAATAAAATATTACCGAAAACAATAATGCTGTTTCGGTTCAGATTAGTGTTCTCTTCAAACAAAGCATATTTGAAGATTATTGTAATTACCTGTATTAAAATTGAAACTATTAGCGCTCCCAATAAATAATACCATGAAGATACCTGAGATATAAGCGCAACTATTAGCATTGGAGCAAAAACAATAATTAATTGGTTTAAATTGGTCTTTATCTTTTTAAATATGAACTTACGTGGGTTCTTTGCATAAAACTCCACAAACTCCCTCGATTCACCATAGAAATAAAAACCAGAAATAAGCAATGAGAGAAAAATAAGCCCAACAACAGCTACATAAGGTTTGTATGAAAATGCTAAGAAAAATAAATATGCTGGTAATACTATAAGTAAGTTTTTTCTTATACCACTTATCCATTCAAAAGAACTAGTGGAAATAAATGGTAGCCTAATTCTGTATTTTGAATTCAGGTTTGAACCAAAAGGATTTATCAGTAATTGGACAACTGAGCCCAAATTCTGGAAATGCAAATCAAAATGAATTAATGAGGCTATAAAAACAACTACTATAAGTAATCCTGCACCAATCCAATTATTATAAGCTATCCAAATAGCAAGAATTGGAAGTATTAATACCAAATATTCGCTTAAGTAGATTAAAGATGGATATTTAATAATTTTTTTTAGAAAAGTTTTATCCTTTCTGGAAAAATGAACAGCTAATAACAGTAACGCAATAAATATTAGCGACTTAAAAGTGTTCTCTGTTGAAGTAATAAAATGATATATAATAAATGATACGGGCCAAAGAAATAATAGCAAAATTATTATTCTAAATAATCCTATCCCTTTTAACAATCGAAGGAACTGAGAAATCCTAACCTTAAAAACTGCTGTTATCATTTACTTGGTTACTGAAATTTAAAACTTAATGCTCCTGCTATAATAATTGTTTCTGTAGCATTTGTACAATCAGAATCCATTAATTCTTTGAGTTTATCTTGCTTGCTTTAAAATCAGTTTTACACAAACTTAATTCAGCAGCACCATTATTAATTATTGTCAAATCTTCTTCCAAAACAATTTATTAGCAGATAAGCAGAATTTAAAGTTCCAACTACATATTTATTATAACCAACCAAAGATATCCAAAGTTTTGCTAGTATTATTTTTACACTAGGTTAAACTTCTTTAAAAATTCATTTAAAATATAGGGTACCTTACACGTTTGAAAATCTTTCTTTTAGCCAACCAATTTCTAAATTTGATTTTTGGCATTTCTTTTCAAATTCATGCCCCAACACCTTATCGTCCCATTTCAGTACTAATGCTCTCAGATTATCATGTCAACTAACTGTTTTAATGTCTTTTATCATGTTTGTTAACGCTAAAGAATAAAGCATAGAATACTTTTTTGATGTGCTATCAATAAAATAATTAAGGTTTTTCTTGACATTTATAAAAAACCAACCTATTTTTGACCAACCGTTCATTCATAAAAAAACAGGTATTTCTTAAACCAAAATAAATATCCATTTAACCATAGGATAACCATGTCACCACGCACTAAAGAACAGTACGAAAAAATACGTCAAGACAAGAAAACGCTAATTAAAACTGTTGCTTTAAAACTCTTTGCCACCGAAGGTTATTACAACAGTTCCATTAGTAAAATAGCCAAAATTGCTGGAATCTCTAAAGGACTGCTCTACAACTATTTTGATAGCAAAGAAATGCTGTTAAAGGAAATACTACAGGAAGGTATTCAAGAACTCACATCCAATTTCGACCCAAATCATGATGGCATACTTACTCAAAAAGAAGCAGAGTTCTTCGTACGTTCCACCTTTACACTAATGAAAAAAAATGTTTCATACTGGAAACTCTACTTTTCATTGCTTATCCAACCCCTTGTGTTGGATTTTGCGGAGGAACATCTTTGGTCCATGATTAGACCAATAATGGAAATCAGCAATAATTATTTTAAATCGAAAGGGGTAAAGGAACCGGCTGCTTACTCAAGGGCATTTATTGCCATTTTAGATGGCATTGGTCTGCATTACCTTTTAGATACGGAGAACTTTCCGCTGGACGATGTAACTGATTTAATTATTGAAAAGTTTATTTATTAAAACATCTAATATGAAGCACTTAGCACAAAGCACATTCTTATTAATAATTATGGGAATTATTCTCTTACCAGGAAACTCAACCCAAGCACAAGAACTTTCGGCAAAAGAAATTTTAAAGAAAGCTGAGGATAACTGGCAAGGAGAAGAATCGAGCGTTGGAAGCATGACCATGAAAATAGTACGTGAAAAATGGAACCGAACCATAACCATGAAGAACTGGATTAAAGGTCGTGATTACGCGCTTACCCTCATCCAATCCCCTGCAAAAGAAAAAGGTCAAACCTTCTTAAAAAGAGGGAACGAAATGTGGCAATGGATGCCTAATATCAACAGAATGATAAAAATTCCGCCCTCAATGATGTCACAGGGTTGGATGGGTTCAGACTATACCAACGATGACATTCTTAAGGAATCATCAATTGTGGTGGATTACACCCATAAAATACTTGGAGAAGAACAGGTAGACGATTACAATTGCTATAAAATTGAGCTTACTCCAAAGGAAAATGCTGCCGTTGTATGGGGCAAAGTGATTAAATGGATTAGCAAGGAAGATTTTATGCAGATGAAATCGGAATACTACGACGAATATGGCGATTTAGCCCGTACCGAAATTGCATCGGAAGTGCAACGGATGGATGGCCGCAATATTCCAACCCACATGGAAGTCATTCCAAATAATAAAGAAAATCAGAAAACCATAATCATTTTAAATAGCATGAAGTTTAATCAAAATATTCCGGATAGTTTCTTCTCCCAGCAGAACATGAAAAGAGTCCGTTAAAACCAGAAACTGAAAAGACAGCAACTTGTATTTACTAATCAAGCAAATAACAAAACTTTATTCTTGTGAAAACTATAATCATAGCATGGAGAAATCTTTGGAGGAATAAACGAAGGACACTAATTACTGCAGCCTCCGTTTTCTTTGGAGTGTTACTATCTACCATAATGAGTTCCATGCAGGACGGAACCTACAGAAACATGATTGAAATGATGGTGAAGCTCTCTTCTGGCTATCTGCAAATTCAGCATCCCGAATACGAAGACCACCAATCAATAAACAATACATTTGAGGCTAACGACAGTCTTATTAAACGCGTATCGGGCGTAAAAGAAGTGAGCCAAGTGGTGAAACGACTAGAGTCCTTTGGGCTCATGTCATCAGGCGCCAAAACGCGGGGTGGAGCAATAATTGGCTTTGAACCTGAAAAAGACCATACCACCTCGAATTTGCAAAACTGGCTGCATAAAGGCAACTTCCTGAAAAGTGGCGATGATGGGATTTTGCTGAGCTATAACACAGCAGATTACCTAAGTGCAAAGCTCAACGACACCATTGTTTTGTTAAGTCAGGGATACCACGGAACAACCGCTGCAAATGTATTTCCGGTTAAGGGAATACTTAAATTCAGCACACCCCAAATGAATAATCTGGGTGCATTTATGGATATTCAGCAGGCTCAGAATTTTTTTAGCGCATACGGACGGGTAACTGCCCTGCAAATTATGGTAAAGGACTATACTGACGTAACTCCAGCTGAGAAAGAATTAGAGAAAATGCTGGGAGCCAACTACAGAGTGCTTAACTGGAAAGAGTTACAACCGGAAATGGTACAATTCATTGAAGGTGATAAAGCCGGAGGGCTTGTGATGAAAGGAATTCTTTATATGGTAATTGGTTTTGGGATTCTCGGAACCATTATCATGATGGTAGCCGAACGTAAACGTGAAATGGGCGTTATGGTGGCGGTTGGCATGCAACGCTACAAGCTTAGTGCTATCCTTTTCTTTGAAACTCTTTATATTGGACTCATTGGTGTTGTTAGCGGCTTTTTAATTAGTGTCCCGGTAGTTTTCTTCCTCGTAGATAATCCAATTAAACTTCCCGAAAAACTGGCCGATGCTTATGTGCAATTTGGTTTCGAACCCTACATGTTTTTTGGAACCGCTCCGGAGGTATTCCTCAATCAGGTGCTCACTGTATTTGTCATAACACTTGTGGTGTCCTTATATCCTGTTATAAAAAGTTATAGAATGAATGTAACCAATGCTTTACGCGCATAAAAATTAGAATTATGATTTGGTCAATATCTTGGAGAAATATCTGGCGAAGTAGAGTCAGAAGCATTGTTATCCTTTCTGCTATAGCACTGGGGCTCTTTGCTGGCGTTTACTCTGTAGCCTTTATGGTAGGCTGGGTTAATCAAAGGGTTGATAATATCATTGCAACAGAATCTTCTCATATTCAAATACATCACCCTGAGTACCTAAAGTCAAATGATGTCAAAGATTATATCGCCAACATTAATGATATCAGAAAAAAAGTGGAGAATGAACCCGAAGTTAAAGCTGCAGCAGAGCGGGTGATTGTAAACGCAATGGTTTCTTCTGCCGAAACGGGTTCGGGCATACAGCTAATTGGGGTGGAGCCCGAGAAAGAGATGCAAGTAACAGATTTGCACGAAAAAATTATCAAGGGCAGCTACTTAAACCAAGAACATTCCAACCAGATTGTAATTGGAGAAGCGTTGGCTAAGAAACTTAAGGTGAAGGTGAAATCTAAAATCGTTATTACGCTTACCGAGATGGACGGCACCCTTACCGGGGGTTCGTTCCGAGTAAGCGGAATTTTTAAAACGGCAAATACCGCCTACGATGAAATGAAAGCTTTTGTAAAAGCTGATGATTTGAGAGATTTAATCCGAATTAATGAGAATAGCGGTCATGAAGTTGCAATACTTCTGAACAAAAACGACACAGAAGAGCGGGTAGCTCAAAACCTGAAAGGAAGCTTAACTGATGTGGATGTAAAAACATGGTCTGAACTAATGCCGGAAATGCAAATGATGAATGAAAACATGGACTTCATGATGTATTTCTTTGTGGGGATAATTCTTCTGGCACTTGGGTTTGGCATTGTAAATACCATGTTAATGGTTATTCTGGAACGGGTAAAAGAGTTAGGCATGCTCATGGCCATTGGCATGAACCGTAAACGCATTTTTGGTATGATAATGCTGGAAACCGTACTACTTTCTTTAACAGGAGGAGCAATTGGCATCACCCTGGCTTTAATAGTCACAAGCATAACCCAACATACGGGGATTGACCTTTCATTATGGGCGGCTGGCCTCAACGCTTACGGATTTAATTCCGTTATCTACCCTGAAATTGGTTTGGCCTCTATCATCGAAATTACATTCCTTGTCATGGGCATAGGTGTTCTTGCAGCCATTTATCCGGCTAGGAAAGCTATAAAATTAAATCCAGCCGAAGCCATCAAAACCGATAATTAATAACCGAAAATAAGATAAAAAATGAGCGTAATAGATATCAAAAATCTTGAAAAAGTATACAACGATACCGGCGTTCCGGTACATGCTGTAAACGGTGTAGATTTATCCTTCGAAGAAGGCGAGTTTGCAGCCATAGTAGGCCCTTCAGGAAGCGGAAAAACTACATTGCTGAATATGATAGGCGGGCTCGATACACCCACAAATGGTTATATCACCATCAACAACACCCGTATTGGTGATTTAAAAACCTCGGAACTTATCGACTTCCGCTTAAAGAACATAGGTTTTGTATTTCAGGCCTACAACCTAATTCCAGTACTTACCGCCGAGGAGAATGTAGAGTTTATCATGAATCTTCAGGGTTACTCAAAGAAAGAGCGCAAAGCCCGAGTAAAGGAGCTGATGAATGCCGTGGGACTTAGCGACCGTCTCAAAAGCCGCCCAGGGAAACTTTCGGGTGGCCAGCAACAACGAGTAGCCGTTGCAAGAGCATTGGCATCCAAACCAAAATTTATTCTTGCCGATGAACCAACAGCTAACCTCGATTCAAAATCCACAGAAACTCTACTAGATATAATGGAAAGACTTAACAAAGACGAAAAAATCACCTTTATCTTTTCCACTCACGACCAACGGGTAGTAAAAAAAGCGCACCGTACCATCACCATTGAGGATGGAAAGGTAAAATCAGATGAGAGAAGAGAGTAAGCAATTTAACCTGTAAACCTATTACAAAAATGAAGGCTCATCGATTTATCGGTTTGTTTTTATTAGTATTTCTTGCTTCTGTTCAGCTGTCAAGAGGTCAGGATAAATGGGATTATCAACTGGGTGGCTATGTGAAATTCATGAATACCAACATGTTCACACACCCCGATTCCCTATGGTTAATAGAAAACATGGTACATAACCGCATTAATTTCCGCCTTTATGCCGGAGATCATCTGAGTACCAGTATAGAAATTAGGAATCGACTTATTTATGGTGATTTTATTGAAAGTATACCTGGCTATTCTGGTATGATAAATACCGATCAGGGTTACCTAAACATGACAGACAACTTTATAGAGGGGGAATCCTGGCTTCTCAACTCTGCCGTTGACAGGGCATACGTAGAATACAACGCCGGAAATTTCAATGTGCGTCTAGGACGCCAACGCATTAACTGGGGGCAGACCTTCGTTTGGAATCCCAACGATATTTTTAATGTCTACTCCTTTTTTGATTTTGACTACGAAGAAAAACCAGGAGCCGATGCCCTAAGAGTGCAATACTACCCCAGCTACACTAGCGTGACAGAAATGACCATAAAAATTGATGAGAATAACCGGATAACGGCCGCCGGGTATTACCGATTTAACAAATGGGGCCAAGACATTCAAGTCATGGGGGGTTACCTCAACGAAAATGATTATGTGGCAGGTGCAGGTTTTTCAGGAAATATTAAAAGCATAGGCCTAAGTGGTGAATTGAGCTATTTCCGTTCCAACAAAAATTTCGCTGATACCTCCGGAACCTGGATGGCCTCTCTTTCGGCTAACTACCTATGGAGAGAATTAAGCTTTCAGGCAGAAGTGCTCTACAGTGGTTTTGCCAAAAAAAATGCAATCACCAGCATCGAGCAGTATTACTATCAACCTTTAACAGTTAAGAACCTTTCCTTTTCCGAATGGTCGTGGTTTGGAAAACTCGGCTACCCTGTACATCCCCTACTGAATGCATCCTTTGCCTTCATGTTTTATCCCGGTGTGGAAGCCTGGTATTTTGGACCTAATCTGGAATATAGTCTTCAGGATAATTTCGGTATCTCACTTATTGGACAACGTTTCGCAGGCAAATTTAACCCTCAAGTAAAAGAGAAATTAAATTTTATATTCCTAAGATTTCGATGGAGTTTTTAAATTCTTCACTTTTTTCAGGCGCAGTATGCCTTTTAAATCATTTTAACACTAAATAAAAAATTATAAAGCAACCTTTACACATTACAAAACATCTTAATTATAAGGGAAACAAAACAATTAAGGCACAATATTTGTTTGAAATTTACGTAATAAGTAAAAACCTTATAGAATAAACCAATACAAGCACCATGTCACATACAGATATTTACAATAAAATTAGGTGGATATTAATGGCAAACTTTAGCCTTAAAGAGCCAAATAACCACTACAAGGCAAATTTAACCCAAGATTTGGGCCTTGATGCCTGGGATATTAACCTTCTTATCTTTTTTGTTGAAAACACATTTAACATAAGATTTAACCAAGGCATTGAAAAGGATGTATCGAACCTAAAAGAGCTAGCACTAATGGTTCAGCAAAAAACTGCCAACAAGGAGTATAATGCTGCGTAGTTTGCTGCAATACCTGGTTTCGCAAAGAACTGTTTCAAAGTAACCACGTTTACATTAAAGATGAACGTGGTTTTTTTATTGCAAACATTATCAATGTCTTACTAATTTTTTTTACAAACATGTAAAACTACTCAAATAGATTGTACTAAGCATTACCCTAATGTTAGTTAAAATTATCATTCTTTTTTCATCGCTCAATTAGCTTTTAAAAATCCCGCTTACCAACATTTTT
>JAWLEY010000044.1:0-14836 GCA_041685855.1 Perlabentimonas sp.
TGTTAAATACCTGTGTAGCCGCCTTGCAATCAATTGGGCTTAAGCCAACCAACCATTTGCTGGCATTAAGGAATTGGAATACTTTAGGAGTAATACTTAAGCCAACTCCTTTTTCATCGGTGGAGATTCATAAAGCGGTTCAGTTTGCAAAAGAACAAGGCTTTGATATGGTGCAACCCGCTGTTGGTGAGCAGATAAACATTTTGCCCGATACAACTTTCGCCGTTTTAGCCAAAGCTATTATTCAAAGCAAAGGGCGTGAAAAGCTAGATGGTTACGCTTTTAACATTTCTCCATCCAATGATAATAGTCCGTTTTTTTCTCAGTTTGTTAAGCTGGGGAAGTTTAAGCAGTATTTGAATGAATACGGACGTGCAGATTTGCCTTTTTTGGAACTTGGTTACTTTATTGTTTGGGCAAGTTTGCTAGTTTGTTTAACATTAGCCATTTTGGCTATTGCGCTCCCGCTTTCCATATCTTTAAAGACAAGAAGATTTATTCTCTCAATCTGGTTCTATTTTTCTATGTTAGGGTTGGCTTACATGCTTTTTGAGGTTTCGTTAATTCAGCGTTCAATGCTAACTTTGGGTAACCCAGTTACCTCTAGCGCCGTTGTTATAAGTACACTTTTATGTTTTTCTGCAGTGGGGAGCTACTATTCATCTGGCTTGAATGTGAAAAAAACGTTGTTTGTTGTAATAGCCATTGTTGTAGGACTTATTAGTGTGTTTGCTTTTTTGGGAGGGAGTCTTTCAGCAATGGTCGTTAACAAGCCATTTATAGTTCGTGTGCTGGTTATTGTTTTTAGTGCAGCCCCATTGGCTATACTTATGGGAATGGCCTTTCCTTTAGCTATGAAGTATCTTTCTGGCTATTATCCTGAGCAAATTCCTATTGCTTGGGGAGTAAATGGATTTTTTTCTGTGCTTGCTGCCCCGTTGGCTACCATAATTGCAGTTGAGGCCGGGTTTATTCAGGTAATGCTAGTGAGTGCTACAATATATCTGCTTAGCATTGTTTCAGCAATATTTTTTGTAAAAAGATAAAATGAGGTTCCCTTTAATTTTTACCTAGAGCATTACGTAATTGTAAGTTTAAGCATTTTTCTCACTAAGCGACATAATGTGTTAGGATTCATTTGATTACTTGACAAGTCACGATAGCAAAATGATGCAATTAGTTTGTTTTAAGGCAGACTCTACTTAGGATTAATGTGCTTTAGAAAAGTTTTGGATGGTCGTTTTCAAATTGCTGAAGTACCTTAGTGATTATGGCTTCACGAAGAAACTTAGACCTGTTTTTTATTTTATATTTTTTACAATAAATATTTATTGCTTCAAGTTCAAGGGTATTAAAGAGAAGCGCTTTTCTATGAACGCGCTTTAACCTTTCGTTGTTAAAACCGGGTCGTTTGTAATTAGCCACAATTTTTTAGGTGTTAAAATATATTGTATTATATTCTTTACAAAGAAAACTAATACTTCCAAAACTTTCATTCATAAATACCGCATAATACTTAACAATTTTATGAAAGTTTTTAACATCCAGACCTTTCAAACTCTGATTTATATTTTAGTAATTTGGATAATTTCCAATTATTTTTTGTTAATTTGGTGTTTTAATAAATTATCACATTAGTATTTAGTGTGTTGCCCTTTACTATCAGAATATCATTAAGTAATAATTTATGAGCATGAATGATACTCATAATCACCAGAATAACTTCTCTGACAACGCTTCACAGAATCCAATGAATCTTAGTTTATTCGATAGCGTTGCATCTCCAATTTTTGTTGTAAACGTCCATGCGGGTATCACTTTCTGGAATAGTACATGCAAGAAAAATTTTGATAATAATTCAAACGAATTAAATCCTAAAGAAATATTGACAGTTATTTTTCCTAATCAGGATATTCGTAGGAGGATTAAACAGCAATTAAAAGATTCTGATGGAAATATTGTGGAGTGGGAATATGTTCATGAAGCCAAACAAGGAGGTTCATTCGCTATCAAATGGACTGCCAAGCCTTTTTCATTAGGTAAGGATGCTGACTACTTGGTTGTGGGACAAGATATAACAGAACTTAAAAATACACAGAAGAAAGAATTAGATTGTTTAAAAAGGTACGATACTGTAGTTAACTCAGCAATGCGATTTCATGCATTAAATCCTGAGGAGAATCCCTACCATACTCTTGGAACAGAAATGGAAAAGCATGTAAAGAACTGCATTTACATTGTGGGTTCGTTAGATGAGGCTCAAGATTTCTTTACCATTGAAGGGGTGTATGGTATTAATTCTGAGGAATGGGAGAATGTCCTAAACTTTTTAGGTTGGAACCCCGTAGGGAGGCGTTTCAAGATGCTCCCCGAAATTTTTGATACTATTGGGAAAGGAGAGCTATTAAAATCGGACAAAAAATTATATGATTTTACTGGTGGCGAAGTTGCTTCGGTACCGGCACGTAGTATTGAGAGGTTTTTTGGAATTAAGGATGTTTACAGCATTGGTATAGAAACTGACGGCAGGTTGATTGGAGGGGTTGTTTGCATTACAAGAAGTTTAATTGATAAATTCAGTTTGAGCCTGATTGAAGAGTTGGTTTGTAAATCCTCTGTGGGGATTGAGAGCAACCTTCGTAAAAAGAAACTTCTGGCATCAAAAGTAAAAGCAGAGGAGTCTGATAATCTGAAGTCTGCCTTCCTGGCTAACCTGAGTCATGAGATACGCACTCCAATGAATGCTATACTTGGCTTCTCTCAACTGCTAGGTATGACTGGCATTGAGAAAAGCAAGCGAATGCAGTACGTTGATATTATAAACCAGAAAGGCAGGATGCTGCTTAAGCTTACCAACGATATAATTGATGCTTCAAAAGTAGAGGCAGGGCAGCTTACTTTGGTTCATCAACCATTCAGGTTGAATGTTCTAATGCGTAACCTCAAAACATTTTACGATAAGGAGCGGGTTTTCCAGAAGCGTGAAGCCATTTCAATTGATTTGGAGTTACCCGAAAACACCGAGGAGCTTGAAATTGTTAGCGATGAGGGACGCATAGAGCAAATACTTACTAACCTACTAAGTAATGCCTTGAAATATACCGAGAAAGGCTCAATCCGATTTGGATACCTATTACAAGAGGAGTTTATTGAGTTTTTTGTGGAAGATACAGGAGTAGGGATTGATTCAAACAAGCAAAATTTAATTTTTGACCGATTTAGACAATTCGCTGAGGAGACATCAAGAAGTCAAACAGGAACTGGCTTGGGTCTTGCAATAAGCAAAGGGTTGGTTGAACTCTTAGGAGGTGATATTTGGGTGGAATCAACACCAGGCGATGGAGCAACTTTTAGATTTACAATTCCTGTGGTTGAGTCCTACCAGCGAATTATTAACGCCTCAGCAGTTGATACTGGCACCGACTCAATTACTCCAAACTGGAAGAATAAAGTGGTGCTTATTGCCGAGGATGAGGAGGTAAATTATTTATTCATTAAAGAGCTTATTGAGCCAACGGGAGCTAAGGTGCTCTGGGCTCAGGATGGCGCTCAGGCGGTGGAGCTTGTTAGCACAATTAAAAATATCGATGTTATTCTTATGGATATTAAAATGCCTAACATGAATGGGTATGCTGCTACGCTTGAAATCAGGCAGATTGAACCAAAAATTCCTATCATCGCGCAAACAGCCTATGCTTACACTGAGGATAGAGAAAAAGCCCAAGCTGCTGGTTGCGATGCTTACCTTACAAAACCCATAAATAGCAGGGAACTTATTTTTATTCTCGATAAATACTTAGGATAATACCGCTGGTTAAATTCTTTATTAACGATTATAGTAATCATATAAATAGCCGCCACCAAGCAGCACATCATCCTTGTAAATTGCAGTGGGTTGACCAGCCATTGGCGCCCACGCCGGGTCGTCAAGTAAAATAGTTGCTTTATTGTCACTTTCAATTAGAATAGTACACTCTTTCTGAGGATTCTTGCCAAATCCCCTAATCATTATCTTTATTTTGTCATGGTATCCTTCTGGTAAAGATGGGGTCAGGCAGTTCTTTAACCTAATCGTATTGTAGAAAAGATTGTCCCATGGTCCAACTATAATGGAATTATTTTCAGCATTAATTTTTGTAACACAGTAACCTTTTGGTAGGTTACTAATATCCTTTTTTTGTCCTATGGTGAAGTTGTAAATTCCATTATGCTCTCCAAAGCAACTCCCATCTGCTGCTAGTATAGGTCCCTTTTTGGTGGTGTTTATTCTCGACTTCAGAAAATCCCTGTAGTTCTCTCCCCTTAAAAAGCAAACGCCCATGCTCTCAGGTTTTGATGCAAGATTTGTAAAACCATTGCTTTTTGCAATATCACGCACTTCACTCTTTAAAAAATCACCCAGTGGTGTTATTGATTTTGATATTATTTTTGTTGGTAAACCCCACAGAAAGTACGATTGGTCTTTATTAATGTCTCTGCTTTGTTTAATTCTTGGAACAGAATTATGGGATGTTTTTTTCACATAATGACCAGTGGCTATGTAATCAAAACCATTTTTAACAGCGTAATTATATAGAACGTCCCATTTTATATTTACATTACAGAAAGAGCAGGGGCAAGGGGTGCGACCATTTAAGTATTCGGAGGTGAAATAGTTAATTACTGTTTTGTCAAAAGTATCTTTTATATCGAGCAGGTGCAGTGGTATGCCAATTTTTTGAGTAACACCATAGAGTTCTTCCTGCTTCCCTTTATTATCGTTGGTGTATAAAGCGAAGTGGATACCAGAAACCTTATACCCTTGCTTTTTAAGCAGAATGGCTGTTACAGTGCTATCAAGTCCGCCACTTAGTGCTACCAGAACAGATTTGTCCATATTTTTTACTCTTTAAGCCAGCAAAAATAGGAATTATGTTAGCACAATAAATTTTCCTTGTTATCTTTGGTAAAAAAAAGAGGTGCAACGATATTTTATTGAGATAGCCTATTTAGGGTCAGACTACTGTGGATGGCAGATTCAGCCCAATGCCAATACGATACAGAATGAGCTTGAAAAAGCCCTTAAAACTCTCTTAAGGGAGGATATTAATACGGTTGGAGCAGGTAGAACCGATACTGGTGTGCATGCCTCCTTTTTTGTAGCTCATTTTGATAGTAACCAAAAGAATTTGAATTGGAATCAGAATTTTTTAAAAAGCCTTAACGAGATTCTTCCCAAGGATATTGCCGTTAAGGAGGTTGTTGCGGTTGCACCAGATGCACATGCAAGATTTAGTGCCCTGTCAAGAACCTATGAGTACAGAATTACTCGGCATAAGGACCCTTTTAGTTTAAATACAAGCTGGCATTTTAAGGGGAGTCTTAACCTTGAGGCAATGAAGCTAGCAGCAGGAAGACTGGTTGATTTTTCCGACTTCACCAGCTTCAGCAAGCTTGGCTCCGATGTAAAAACTAACAATTGTAGAATATTTTTTGCTTTGTGGGAGGTTCAGGAGTCGCAGCTAGTTTTTACCATTAGGGCCGATAGGTTCCTGCGAAATATGGTTAGAGCCACTGTTGGCACGCTTATAGATGTTGGCAGGGAGAAAATTTCTATTGCTGATTTTGTTGATATTATCCTTTCAAAAGATAGGTCCCGTGCTGGAACATCGGCTCCTGCGCAAGGACTATTTCTTACAAATATTGAGTACCCCGTTGATATATTCCTTTAAGGGTTCATAAAAGAATACAAAAAAGCTTCGCAAATTGTTTCGCGAAGCTTTTTTGTGAAAATATATTAGGACTTGGGGGTTAATAGAGAGTTTTAAGTTTAAGTACTATATCTTCGTTTGAATTTTTACCATGAATGGTAGCAGTACTGTTTTTGTAACTTATAAAGCTTGCGTTAAGCTTTGCTGACCTAAGGTCTGCCTCCTGAAAATGGAATTTACCATCAAAATCGGTGAAGGCTACCTTGTTGGTTCCTTCAAGACTAACGGTTACACCCGAAAGTGCCTCGCCAGTTGAGGAGTCAATTACTCTTCCGGATATCATTCCCATAACAGGTAATGATGATTCTGTAACCTCTTCGGAAGATTTCTCTTTATTTGCGTTGTCGGCAAATAGGTTGATGTTTGATATTAGCAGGATGCTAAATAGAATTGTGCTTAGCTTTTTCATATCTAATTTGTTTTGATGCAAAGATACGTGCCCAATGTTAACCTAATATTAAAACCATTTAAGGCTTATGTTAACTTTAAGCTAAGCGGAGAAAAATTGAATGCAGCAATCACTCTTTGTCTTCGTGCTTTTTAGTCTTCTTTTTTATCTTAAAGCGCGATTCCTCTCCCTTTAAAAGCCTCTCAATGTTTTTCTGGTGGGTAAAAAGCATAAGAATGGCAATAAGCATAGAGAATACTATGAGCGATGGAGTAGTGGATGAGAATGCAAAAATTAGTATAAAGGGGAAGGTGAATGCCGCAACCATGGAACTTAAAGAAACGTATTTTGATATTAATAGCGTTACCATAAATACAAGGAAGGTGAAAAGTGTGGCAAGTGGATGCAGCGCAAGCACCACTCCAGTTAATGTGGCTACTCCTTTTCCTCCTTTGAAGGATGCAAAAATTGGGAAAATATGCCCAATCATAGCTACTAATCCAAGAGCAAGCTGAAAATTCACAAAATGACCCGTTTCGGGTATGTAAAAATCAGTAAGATACAGAAGTCTTACCGCCCCATAGCCCTTCAGGAGGTCGATAATAAAAACTGGGAAACCCGCCTTTGCACCTAAAACTCTGAAAGTATTTGTAGCTCCAGCATTACCACTACCATAATCTCTTACATCAACATTATAAAAAATTTTACCTACCCAAATTGATGTAGGGATGCTGCCAAGCAGGTAAGCAAAAACTATTGATAGTAATTTAAACCCCAGTTCCATATTATTTAAATTATGCAGGCAAAGTAGCCATAATTTTTTGTTCTATGCAAATATATAAATTTCCTATTTGTATGTTATAAACAAAGGAAATCATCTTAATCAACTTATAAAAAGACTTATAAGATAGTAATATTCAAAGGGAAATATGGAAGATTAGGTTGAAATTTATTTTTTGTTTCATTTAAGGTTGCAATACGGGGAGCGTGTTTATATATATATTTACTAAACATCCTTGTCGTTATCAAAATACATCAGGCTTATGGGTTCCATGTGTATTGTGGCCACAAGGTCTAGCTCATCAGCTATAGCATCCTCAATACGATTAGTAACTTCATGTGCTTCCTCTATTGTCATGGTGTTTGGCAGGTAAATGTGAATTGTTGATTCTTTATGGTTTATGTAGTTGTGAATATGTATATGGTGGGAATAAACGTTCCGTCCTGCTGCTTGGTTTGAAATGTTAACTATACGTTGAATAAGTTTGACAGAAGGTTTCTCTCCAAGTATTGAGTGCGATGAGCTTTTAATAATTTTATAAGCAGTGTAAAGAATAAAAAGGGAAACGATAATTCCCATAACACCATCCATCCACCAAAGGTAGCGCCCCAAAATTATTCCAACAAGAATTGCTGCTGATGATATTGCATCGCTACGGTGATGCCAACCATCGGCATGCACAGCCCTTGATTCTGTTTTCCTGCTAATATAAAACGAGTATTGAGCCAAAAGTTCTTTAAAAACAATAGAAAGGATGGTAACTATAATGGCAACCGGACCAAAAATGGCTGACTGCTCTTCTTTAAGTCTCTCGATTGATTCTACAAAGAAGTTATATGAAACACCTGCTAGTAAGCAGCCTATTAGTATGGTAGCTATAAGTTCGTAACGGCCATGACCGAATGGATGCTCTCTATCGGCAGGTTTCTGTGCAAGTTTCACCCCAAGAATAAGGAAGATGGAGCTAAGCGAGTCGCTTAAAGTGTGCCAGGCATCCGCAATTAGTGCAACAGAACCGCTAACAATTCCTGCCCAGTACTTAATACCAAATAGGAAAAGATTAGTGACAATAGATGCCCAGCCAGCCCTAATGGAGAGGTTGTAACCCTTTTTTTTAAGGTTAGATTTTGAATCTGCTGTTTCTTTGTTCATTATCGTTTTTGTTTAATCAAAACCGACTGCCTCTTTCTTGTTTGAATCAGGTTCGTTATAATGAGATTTGGGGCTAATACGTGGAATCGAAACTTTTTCGCATGACTTTTTCGATATCTCAAAATCTTTGTTGTAACGTAACATGTAAACCGACTGGTTTTCGAATCCGCTCAGACCATTTAATCTGTTAAAAATATAGTCTGATTGTAGCAGGTTTATGCTATGGTTTTCAATGCAAAACTGAAAATCGAGCCCGTAGTTTCTCATGGCAGTTAGGAAGTATAGCATAACATCAAAACCCTGAAACGAATACTGGGAAGGCTCGCTTCTGAAGGCGTCCCTGTAGTTTGTAATAAAGGACTTAACATTTTCGTCATGATAGTCAACATAGAAAGGGGTGAAAAGATGTAGCTGCAGCTGATAGTAGTACTCAATTTGAACGTTGCGGAACTTTTGCCAGCGTGGGAATCCGTAAACGCTAATGGGGTATTTGTATATTGTTGAAAGTGTATGCAGGTTGCCTAGCAAATCGCTAACAAAAGCCTCATTGTTTGAGGGTACAATTATCATGTTCTCCTTGTCGAGCGATAGGCTATGGCTAATGCGTTCCTGCACTTCGGGGGCGGAGCTGCCCGCCTTGTATGTAACCTCCTTGAAATGGATAAGGTCAGGTGTTTCGCAGTGGGAAAAACGCTGACTAATCATATCTTTCATATTATTAATCATGCCAACATTAGTGCTATCGTTCTCGTGGATTAGAACAATATTTTGCCCTTCACAGAAGTTTATGCTTTGGGTAAAGCGCTTTAACTGTGTTTGGAACGATGGATTAATTTGAAAAAGGTAAGGGTTATTATCAAGCAGGAAATTGTTTGGCGATAGGGGAGAGACCATGGGTATGCGATTCTCCAAAGCAAAATTGGCAATAGGTTTAAGGCATTCGGGGTAAGCTGGGCCAATTATCAGATCCGCTTCCTTCAGTTCACTTTCCTGTGTCAAGTCGTTAGCAATTTCGGCATTCTTACCAGTGTTATAAACATTCAGGTTTACAGATGTACCCTGGTCCTTAATTGAGTCCAACGCAATTAGCACACCCTGATAAAAATCAAGAAAGTTTGCCGTTTGTGATGTGATTTTTAATTCATCATTCTCTTCATCGGAAGAATCTTTCGTTGCGTTATTGTCTTCCTCCTCGTCATACTCAAAATCTACTGTTTCTTCTCTTGTTGAGGTTATCTCATGGGTGAAGGGGAGCACTATAGCCACATTGTAAACATCTCTCCAGCGGTTGTACTCAAAAGTATCGCATTCAACCGAGGGTGACACTTCTTCATTAGCTAGTATTTCCTGAGTTTTTTCATCGTCAGCCAATGTTTCTGGGGCAGGAATTGTATCTTTTGAGCTTCTGGGGATCTTTAGAACGGTTCCCAACTTAATCCCTTCTTTAACTAAATCGGCATTAAATTTCTTAATAATTTCTTCGCTTACATCGTACTGTCTTGATATAGAGTAAAATCCTTCTTTGGGTTGCACCTCGTGATAAATAAAACGGTCCGATTTTTCAGGGCTATCGTCACCCAGCGTTTTTACCCGTTTTTTTGGAATAAGCACCACTTGGTTAACTTTAAGCCCCTCCTCAGCCTCTGGGTTTGCAGCGATAATATCTTCTATGGAAATTTCATATTTTTGCGAAAGTCCAAAGAGGGTCTCTTTCCTTCTTACCACATGGTAAATAAAGTTGTCGTCTTTTTCATCTTCTTCAACATCGTCGGGAGTTTGCCCCTTAATTGGTATCTTTAAAGCCTGGTCGGGCTGGAGTCCCAGGTAAATATCGGGATTCTCCATGGCAATTTCCATTTGGCTTACGTTGTAAGCCCTGCTAATGGAGTATAATGTTTCGCCTTTGCGAACGATGTGTATGTAGTAGTAGTTGCCATCGATTTTAACCTTGTCGGTTGATATTTTTACAGTTGGGGTGCTATCTTGCCCCTTACTAATTAAGGACGATGCCAAAAAAAGTGCCAGTAAGATAAATACAAATCTTCTCATCATTAGCGATGGTATTTTTTAAAAAATGAATTACAAAGTTAAGGAATCATATTCTAATATAAACACGGTGCCCAAATTTTAGTATTAGCTTTTTCCTAAAAAGTATTAAACCTTCAATATAAATCAAGTCAAACTAAATGTTTTATTGAGATATTTATGATAGTTTAAAAAGATTTTAATTCTTTTATTTAAGGTAAAACCTAAAATAGATAATAATGAAAAGGTTAACTATCTTTTTTACAGCTCTTATCTTATTCTCTTTCTCTGGTTCTGTTTTGGCGCAGAATGTCGAGAATTTGCAGAAAGAAGTTGAGAATTTGCAAGAGCAGAACATCAACCTTAACCATAAGTTGGATGTGTTACAAAAAACCATTGATGACGTACTTTGGTTTAGCCGAATGGATGATATTGCCTTTGTTGATAAGGTTTATATGTATGGCCCGCCACCTGCCAATGTAACCAGTCCTACCGCAAGAGGGGCCTACAATCCGGTAAAATTCTGGTCGTACGTTTTTATTCCCAAAGATATTGATTATAGCAAAAAGTATCCTTTACTGGTATTTCCACATGGTGGAGTTCACAGCAATTTTTCCACCTATTACTATCATATTGTAAGGGAGCTTATGGCGCAAGGCTACATTGTTGTTGCGCCTGAATACCGTGGCAGCACAGGTTATGGTAGGAAACTTTGGGAGCAGATTGATTACGGAGGGCTTGAGGTGCAGGATGCCCATGCAAGCCGTAACTATATGATTGAGAACTATGATTTTGTAGATAAACGCAGGGTAGGCATTTTAGGTTGGAGCCATGGTGGTTTGATATCATTGTTGAATGCTTTTGAATATCCCAACGATTACCAGTGTGTTTATGCCGGTGTGCCGGTATCTGACCTTATTTCTCGGTTGGGATACATGACCGATAGCTACCGAAAACTATACTCCGCCGATTATCATATAGGTTCAACTGTGCATGAAGATATTCAGGAGTACAAACGTCGTTCACCAGCCTGGAATGCGCATAAACTTGAAATTCCTTTACTTGTTTATACAAATACCAATGATGATGATGTTGACGTGCTGGAGGTGGAACACTTAATAAAGTCGTTAAAAGCAGAGGGAAAAAAGTTCGAGTATAAAATATTTAAGGATATACCTGGAGGCCATTCTTTTGACAGGATGGATACAAAGCATGCTAAGGAGGTGCGCCTAACGATATATGATTTTTTAGCTAAGCACCTTAAACCTCCTAAAGTTCTTAAAAGCATTGATCAGATTAATAGCGCAGCATATAGAAAATAGTGTTTGTTTTGGTTAGTAATATGGTTAAGCCTCAGTGTTTTTTTAATACTGAGGCTTTTTTAGTCCATTTTTGTTTTTGCTTTATTATCTTGCATTTACTTTTTTTAGTAAATTTATCAAAAATAAAATGATATAAAACATAGTAATAAACCCTAAACTTATCTAAATGGCTATTATTCCTTTTGTTAATGATTTGCTACTTTCCATTATTTATTTGTTTCAAAACAAGCATATGCTTATTTCCAATGAGGCTATAGTTGCTAATGGGTCCGATGCCATTATTGAAGTTCATTCTCATACAAGCATGGCACCGCTTCTCTTTATTATCATGGCACTTTTTATTGGAACCGCAACTCGCTACTGGCTCAGAAAATCGGCAATGCCCTATACAATTTCGTTACTTGTTTTAGGTTTGCTTTTAGGTATAGCCTATCGTGTTGGTTTGTTTTCAAGTTTCTGGGGTTTAGGGGAGGAGAGCGGTTTAGCCTTTTTTGGAGAGTCCATTAACTGGGCAGGTCATATTGATCCGCATCTAATTTTTTATATTTTCTTACCAACGTTAATTTTTGAGGCTGCTTTTGCGCTTCATGTTCATACATTTAAAAGATCTTTTACAAATGCCTTTATTCTTGCAGTACCCGGAATTATTATTGCACTGCTTATAACAGGAGCTGTAGCAATGCTAATTAATATTCTAAATATTGGTTTAGCTGCATGGACCTGGCCTGTAGCATTAATGTTTGGCGTAATTATAAGCGCCACCGACCCCGTAGCTGTTGTATCTATTCTAAAA
This sequence comes from Perlabentimonas sp., assembly GCA_041685855.1. Lineage (GTDB taxonomy): Bacteria > Bacteroidota > Bacteroidia > Bacteroidales > Tenuifilaceae > Perlabentimonas. The sequence continues at coordinate 12,212 of JAWLEY010000044.1, forward strand.
GAGGTGGGTGCCAGCAAAAAGTTGGCAACTCTTATTGAAGGTGAATCATTACTTAACGATGGAACCGCCATTGTTATATTTATGGTTTTTTTAACTGCTATAACTGGTTCGTCTGAAGGGAATAATGCTGTATTTGAGTTTATAAGGGTTGCACTTGGCGGAGTTGCTGTTGGAGTAGCCGTTGGGTGGATTGTTGTTACATGGCTTAAAAAAGTATTTAACGATGCTCTGTTCGAAATAACGGTTGTTGTTGGTGCAGCCTATCTTGCCTTTTTTATTGCTGAGCACTTCTTCCATATCTCTGGAGTTTTGGCTTTAGTTGCTTTTGGCCTTATGATGGCTGGAATTGGCCGTACACGAATTAGTCCGCAAGTAGCCCACTTCCTTCATGAGTTTTGGGAACTTGCCGCTTTTATTGCAAACACCCTTATATTCCTTATCGTTGGAGTTGTTATTGCGCTAAGGGTTTCATTTACAACCCGAGATTTTCTGATTCTAATTATTATATACATAACAATACTTGTAGTAAGGGCATTTGTGTTGGCATTATTTTACCCATTAATGAAGCGAATAGGCTATGGTCTTAGTCCAAAGGACGGGGTTATTGCATGGTGGGGAGGTTTGCGTGGCGCTATTGGTCTTGCTCTTGCATTAATTGTTGCCAGCGAAACATCTATTGATGCAGAAATTAGAACGCAAATTTTATCATTAACAGCAGGCATTGTATTCTTAACTTCCCTTATTAATGCAACAACCATGAAACCGCTAATTGAGTGGTTAGGGCTTACAAAAGTAGGTGATGCACGTTTGCAACTTCTTAACCAAACCATAGCAATGCTCCGTAAGGGGAGTGAGAAGGAGATAACCAAACTTAAGCAGAATCGTTTTATGTCTGGAGCCGACTGGGAAACGGTTGCAAAATATCTGCCCCAAGAAAAAAAGGAGACAACCTCTAACAAGGATGTTGATACCCTGTTTGAAACCCGTAAGCGGATGCTTTTAAAAGAGAAAGAGAGCTATTGGAGACAGTTCAGTGAAGGATTACTGAGCCCCGCTGCTGCACAGAACTTATCTGACGAGATAGATCACTTGTTAGACTTTAATGGCAAGATATCTTTGGCAAAAAGGATGGATTTAGAGCAGCTTTGGACCACCCCTAAACTGCTGGCTAAGTTGCAAACCCTTCCTGTTATGGGTACTTTTTGGAGAAAAAGATTCTATAGAAAGTTAGCACTGAGTTACGATTGTGCCAGAGGTTTTGTTGTGGCTAACGAGGAGAACCTAAAGAGTTTGTCAAGTCTTATTATTGGGCTGTCCGCTGGTTCTGAACAGATTACAAAAGAAGTTGAGAGGGTGTCTGGCTTAGAGGACGAGATAAATGAGAATAGGATAATGGGGCTTACTTTTCTTCGCAATTTAAAGGACACTTACCCTGAAGTTTACCATGCCATTGAGACTCAGATTGCCTCACGTTCGTTGCTTAACCATCAAATGTCTAACATACGTAAGTTTGAAAGACAGGGTAGGCTTGAGCCCGCTGATGCAGCAGTACTGGAAGCTTTTATCCAGAGCCAGATGAAGCAAATTATTGACTCGCCACCAGAAATCAGGACAACTGAATCGTTAAGGTATATTAACTCTGTTCCGGTTTTATCTCAGCTCCCTGAGCAGGATATTGAGTATTTTGCTTCTTTGTTTCAGGAGAAAGTCTTCTCTATTGAAGGCAGGATAGTAACAGAAGGTGAGGAGAGTGATGGCTTCTTTGTAATAGTGAGAGGTGCTGCAAGAATTGAGAAGAATTCTGAACTACTTCGTGTTGTGCAGCCTGGCTCCGTGATTGGAGCATACGATGTTCTTAATGAATCATCCGTATGGGCATCATACATTGCCGAGGCTCCGGTAACAGCCTTAAAGTTAAGCATGTCGGTTATCAATAGGAATTTAAAACGGAAACCTTCACTTTATGAGAAGTTGTGGCTATTTGCTGGTTTTGAGATGGCCGAGAGGCTCCTGGTTAAAGTCGAACCCTGGGCTAGTTGGAGAGCAAGAAAACTGAGTAAGTTTATTAATAATGGCAGGCTCGTTAGTGTTACTCCCGGTGAAAGGTACGGCTTTAACGATAAGATTATAGTGCTGTTAAAAGGCGAAATTACTGAGCAGGACGAGAAGGTTCTCTCAGCGCCAGCTTTACTCTTAGGGGTGGAAATTAAGGCGAACATGAAATCGTTGCTTTTTGTGATTGATAACCAGAAGATTGGCGAGCCTGAGAAAGAGAACTAGCTGCATATTAAAAGCTATGAAAATTCGTTATAAACATATTATTAATTAATAATTAGTTGGTATGAAGCCATTTAGCAAAGTTGTTGTTTTGTCGCTACTAGTCTTCTTTGTAGCCTCTTGTATCACTGTTAGGTTTGAGAATCCACAACCAGCAGATGGGAAGAGAATAACCGAGTTCCCTGATTACCTGGTGGGAGTATATTACAATGATGAGAACGATACATTACATATTGGAGTGAACTCCTTTAAATTCAAGGATGATACAGTTAATATCTCAGGAAAAGTATCTGCTGATGAGTTTATTCTTAAAGAGTTTGATAGTTATCATGTTCTGAATATTCAGAC
>JAWLEY010000282.1:0-3388 GCA_041685855.1 Perlabentimonas sp.
TCGTGAGGGCTTTGAGGACCCACAGAACGATATTACTACGTCTGAAAATTGGTATGGAGCACTCTACTATTATTTGCACGAGGTTGAAGCGAATAACAACACATACTACACACTTTTGGGAGTTGACCTAAACAATTTGCTTTCTACAAAAAGGGTAATAGAAGCGCTACATATTAACCATAAAGGAGAGCCAGTTTTAGGTTACCCCCTATTTCGTGTTCGTAATAAGGTTATTAACAGGATTATATTCGAATACTCATCAAGAGCAAACCTTGTTCTCAAATGGGACGAAAGACATGAGATGATTGTTTTTAATCATCTTACTCCACTACAACCTAACTTTACCGGAAATTTCCAATACTATGTGCCTGACCTATCTTTTGACGGGTTTAGATTTGAAGAAAACCAGTGGGTTTATACTCCCGATATTGATATACGTAATCCAAAAAGAGACAGCCGCCCTACCCCAGTTGAAGCACCAGAAGAAGATATTGAGCCAGGCTTTCTGTACCGTTCAACTGGAAAAATAAAAAGCGAAAGTGAAGACGAAGAATAAAAAGCTTTATAAAAATTTTTGCTCATAATATACGTTCATGCAGCTCAGGGCACATAGCATTCACATACAAAATAATAATAAAAAACAAGAAATTAAGCCCGTTTCTTCTACTCTAATTTTCTGGGATAATTTACTACTTCCCTAATATCTTCGTAGAGAGGTTTTAGCTGTTTGTACATCTTTTTATACACTCTCTCGTAAAGCTGGCGGTATATATCTCGGTGCTCAGGAATTGGAGTATAAACCTCTCCCACCCTGCACATGTTGTCAATTGCATTCTGGAAACCCGAAAATAACTTCAAGCCCACAGCACAATTTATTGCTGCCCCTAAAGCAGAGGTCTCATAGGTATGAGGTTTCTCTACTTTTAAGTTGAATATATCGGCGGTCATTTGCAAAGCGTTCTTACTTTGAGACCCACCACCTGAAACTCTTAGCTTTTGAATTTTCACTCCATTACGCTTCTGCGTGCGTATTGCACCCTCCTTTAGGGCATAGGTAAGTCCTTCTATTATTGACCGATACAGGTGCGCCTTAGTGTGCACGTCGCCAAAACCAATTACTGCACCTTTGGCTTCAACACCAGGAATTTTTACGCCTGGCGACCAGTATGGCTGTAATGTTAACCCCATTGAACCGGGCGGAATGGTGCTTATCATCTCATCAAAAAGTTCCTCGGCTGATTTCCCTAACTTTTTAGCCAACTCAACCTCCTTATGACCAAACTCTTTCTTAAACCAATTAATCATCCAGTAACCTCTGTAAATCATTACCTCTGTATTATAAAAATCAGGAATTGCACTGGGGTACGAAGGGAAGTATTTAATTACCTCAACATACCTGGGGTTAACAGTCTCAATAGTTGCTGTTGTTCCATAGCTAAGGCATGCAATTTCAGGCGAGATACAGCCAGAACCAAGCACCTCGCAAGCTTTATCAGCAGCCGATGCAATAATTGGGAGTCCTTGGGGTAACCCTGTTTGCTCAGATGCTTCAGGTGTAACGTAACCTAAAAGTTCTGAAGGTTTAACTAAATCAACCAGCTTCTCTTTTTCTACAGGGAACAAATTCGTATTCATCTCTCCGGGCTTACACCATTGCTGCGTTTTATAGTTAAATGGCATGTAGCCAACGTTACTCCCAATAGAGTCGATAAATTTTCCTGTTAACCTATGAATAAAAAAACCTGAGAGGTAAACGTACTTGTAAGTTTTGTCCCAAATTTCAGGCTGATTTTGCCTTATCCAGTTTGACTCCCCATCCTTTATTGCATGAACAAGCGACTCATGCATGTTTACAAGTTTCAGTCCAAATTTCATAAACCCTTTGGGCCAATCTTCAACTTTCGCTTTGCGCTGGTCGAGCCAAAGAATTGCTGGCCTAAGAGGGTTACCATCCCTATCAAGATTCACCACGGTTCCCCGTTGTGTTGTTATTGACATACCCTTAATACTATCAACAGACACATCAACGCTACTCATTAACCGTTTACATGTTTGTGCAAGCACATCCCAAAGGTAGTTAGGATTTTGCTCAGCAAATCCAGGCTCGTTTGAGTAGTAGGGTTCCACCTCCGTTCTTTCAATCTTTACAATATCTCCTTTTAAATCGAACAGCACTGCTCTAATAGACTGTGTGCCTGCATCAACAACAACTACATAGGTGTCCATAAAAAATGATTAAGGTTCGGTTTGTGTTATTTAGGTTGATATAAGAAAATGCGAGCTGCTAGGGCTTCAACCCAAGAGTTCCTCCCGGATTCATAATACCGTTTGGGTCAAGATGATTCTTAATGGCCTGCATTAACTCAAGGCTTTGTTTACCAAGATGCTTCTCCATCCAGGGAGCTAAGGAGCGCCCCACCCCATGATGATGTGATAAGGAACCACCGTTTGCATTAATTGTATCAACCAAACCTTTATGATAATCTTTATAGTCTCTCATCTCATCACCCTTTTTCATTGGGCTAAGGAAGGTAAAGTATAGGTTTGCTCCATTCTCATATACATGAGAAATATGAACCATGGCAACGGTTTTCTCCCTTTCCTTAAGATAATTTCTAACAGCTTTCCATAGTGGAATAAGATTATCCCACATTACCGCAGTCTCAAGTGTATCTGTCATAACCCCAATATCCATAAGCGGGTCTCGAAGGTACGCACTGGAATACCTTTGTTCCAGCCATTTTTTTGTGGGTCCTCCTCCTAAGGAGAAACTCCCATGCTTCCTGTTTACGCGTTTAATTGAACGAACTACCTGCTTAGTGTAGGATTTGCTACCCTCAACGGCTACAAACATCAGGCATCTGCTACCCGATTTGTAACCAATGGCATTAAGGAACTTATCGGCGAATGTACCATCAAACCCTTTGGTTTTAAAGGCCACCTCTGTCTCTTCACAATCGGAAATACGGTATAAATGAGGTAAACCAATGCCACTTTGCATAGCGGTACGCATTGCCTCAACAGCCGATTCAAAATCTTTGAAAATAAATGATGCGTGTGCTGTATTCTTAGGCAAATACTTGCGAATTTTCATGGTAACCTCGGTAATAACACCCAACGTACCCTCAGAGCCAGCAAATATTTGATGTAAATCCCATCCCTGTGCGCTGGCAGGGTAACACTTGGTTTCAATAACCCCTTTAGGTGTTACCGCTTTTATTGCCAAAACCATGTGGTCAATCTTTCCATATCCTGTTGATGCCTGTCCAGCACCTTTGGCTGCAAACCAACCTCCAACGGTAGAGTACTCGAAAGATTGCGGAAAATGTCCGCAACTATACCCTTTACCATTCAGGTAACTCTCAAAGGCGGGTCCAAACATACCTGC
>JAWLEY010000045.1:0-3391 GCA_041685855.1 Perlabentimonas sp.
GCAAGGCTCATAAGTAATGATGCTTATGAGTCAGACAAGGAGCATATTAAGCTTAACAGCTTTGATGAATGCTTAAAGAGTTCACGAAAATTTGGTGAAAATTTCAGGGTGATTGAGGAGGAATCTAACAAGTTGGATCCTGCACATCTTACTGAACCTTATAACGATAGTATTTTAGTTGTAAACCCCACATATCCACCGTCCAGCACTAAAGAGATGGATTCTTGGTGGGATCTACCATACATGCGCGCACCTCACCCTCGATATAAAGGAAAGGTTATACCTGCGTGGGAAATGATTAAGTTCTCAATAAATATTCACCGAGGTTGTTTTGGCGGATGCACTTTTTGTACCATATCGGCGCATCAGGGAAAGTTTATTTCAAGCCGCTCCCCTAATTCAATTATTAAAGAGGCTAATCAAATTGCAAACAGCCCTGATTTTAAGGGCTATTTAAGCGACCTTGGAGGCCCTTCCGCAAATATGTACATGATGCAGGGAAAGAACCTTAAAGTGTGTCAGAAATGCAAAAAACCATCCTGTATCTATCCAAAAATTTGCAGCAATCTTAATACCAGCCATAAACCATTGCTAGACCTGTATAGAAAGGTAAGGGAGCTAAAGGGAATAAAAAAGGTTACAATAGGAAGTGGACTAAGGTACGATTTGTTTGCAGACCAATCTGATGCTACTAATCGGAAGTATCTTGAGGAACTCTTTGTTCATCATGTTTCAGGACGACTCAAGGTAGCGCCGGAACATACTGAAGAGAATGTACTTAAACTTATGCGTAAGCCTTCCTTTAAACTCTTTTTAGAGCTTAAAGCAAAGTTCGATATATTTAACCGTAAATACAGTAAAAAACAGCAACTTATCCCATACTTTATATCTAGTCATCCGGGCTGCACCATTGAGAGTATGCGCGAACTAACAAAAAAGGTTGAAAAGATAGGCTTGCACATTGAGCAGGTTCAGGATTTTACGCCAACCCCCATGACCCTTGCATCAACAATATTCTATACGGGTACCGACCCATACACGAATAAAAGCGTTTTTGTAGAACGCAGCAAGGACGGTAAAATTAAGCAGCGTGAACATTTCTTTTGGTATAAAAAACCTAAGAATTTTCAAAACAGTAATAGAAAGGGGCCTGATAAAAGAAGAAGATAATTGAGCTAGCTAATCAAGTTTAAAGAAAGATATCATATCATTTAACCTTTTTGATTTATCTTTGAGTTCACTGGCATTAGAGGCCAATTCTTCCGATGCAGAGGCATTTTCCTGCGTAATGCTGTTTAACTGCTGTACCGATTCGTTCACCTGAAGGGAACCTGATTTTTGCTCAAGGCTTGCAGCTGAAATTTCCTGAATAAGTTGGGATGTTTTTTGTATTTCAGGTAAATTTTTATTCATCAATTCTCTGGCTTTCTCCGATATTTCAGCTCCTTTCTGTGATGTATTAATAATATCGTTTGCGGCTATGCTGCTTCGTTCAGCTAGTCTTCTAACCTCGGCTGCAACCACAGCGAAACCTTTCCCCTGATCACCTGCCCGCGCAGCTTCAACGGCAGCGTTTAGCGCCAAAAGGTTTGTCTGGAAGGCAATATCGTTTATGATTGATATCTTTTCCGCAATCTCCTTCATTGAATCTAGCGCTATGTTGGTAGATTTATTACCCTCTTCAAGACTTTGACTTGTACTCACTGCTATAGTTTCCGTTTGTTTTGAGTTGTCAGCATTCTGTTGAATACTGGAAACAATCTGCTCCATTGTTGCAGAAATCTCTTCGAGGGACGATGCTTGCTCATTAACTGCTGAAGAGAGCTGCATGGAACTAGAGCTAAGTTGCTCGCCGGCGGTCTCAATCTCATCTGATGCCATAGTAATACCCTCAATGACCTCTCTTAGTTTTACGGATAATGATTTAACGCCATCAGTTAACCGTCCCAATTCATCATTCTTCCCAATATTTGCCTGATCAATCTTAATATTTAGCTTACCATCAGATAGCATCTTAAGTGATTCTATTGTATTATTTAAAGGTTTTTGCACCTTTTTGCTAACCAAATAAATGCACAAAATTGCAAAGCCAATACCAACAGGGGTGGTAACGTAAACAGGAAGATAATCGGGTATAACACTCTTAAGGTTACCAAGTAAAGTTACAAGTAGTAAGGATGCCAACCAAAGTCCGCTCATAAAAAATAGAATGGAGCCCTTAAAAAAATACCGGATAGAAATTAACCCCACTGGAAGACCAAACACAATGGGGATTAATGCCATTATTAGTTCTTTCGACATGACCTGCTAACTTTTGATTTAATCAAATGTATGAAAAAATAAAATACTAAATCAACCTAAGAGAATAAAATCATGAAACCATAAGGATGTAATACAAAAAAAATAGCCCCTCAGACTAACTAAGGGGCTATAAGTATTACTTAATAGCAACTAAATATAAGATCTATTATGCTATTGACTGTCCAATTAGGAATACGGCTGCAAGAGCAACAATAGCATATAGCTCAGGGAATACAGCAAGAATTAGCGTATTACCAAACACTTTATGACCTGATCCGATTGCTGCAATACCGTTGGCACATACTTGCCCCTGACGAATGCCAGACAAAAGACCAACAAACCCCATTGCAAGGCCTGCACCAAAAATTGCTGCTGCAGCTGCCCAAGTCATATCAGGTTGTAAATGCCCCATTACCATAAAGTAACCTGCAAAACCGTAAAGACCCTGTGTTCCAGGAAGCGCACTTAGCACCATGTAGTTACCGAAAGCAGAAGGATCTTTTTTCATTGCTCCTACTGAAGCGTTACCACCGTATGAAACGCCAAAGGCACTTCCAATTCCTGATAGTAGGATCATAATACCTATTCCAAGGTAAGCATAAACAATTGGTTCCATAATTAACTGTTTTATTAAAGGTTATTGTAATTTATTTAACTAATTTCTAAAAGAGTCTTAATTTAATTTGTCTCTTGTTTTTTAAAAGGTTCGTAACTTTTCCCTCCTCCAGTAAATCCTGCGTTCTTGTAGAATTCAACAAAAGTAAGACGCATTGGATGAACCAGAGAGCCAAGGGCTGACATAAATAAGTTTATTGAGTGACCAATAATTAGAATGATAATGGTAACTATTGCTCCTGCCACCGGAACATCGGGTGCTAAGCCAAAAGCCAAACTATTAAATACGTTACCTAATATTGCACTTGATAAACCTAAGGCAAACAAACGTATATAGGAAAGCACATCACCAAACAAGCCAGTTACCATATTGTAAATATTCCATAAACCAAGGCCAAAATTGGCAAAAGGATTCTTCCCAGGGCTATTGAAGAAAAGTATCCCTATTCCTGCTATTCCAATTAGCACATAATGC
>JAWLEY010000045.1:3491-14744 GCA_041685855.1 Perlabentimonas sp.
ATATTCCATAAACCAAGGCCAAAATTGGCAAAAGGATTCTTCCCAGGGCTATTGAAGAAAAGTATCCCTATTCCTGCTATTCCAATTAGCACATAATGCGCCGTACCCATTAGCTCAATATTATATCCTTCTAACTGAGAAAGTCCATAAATAATAGCAGAGCCAACGATAAGGACAATCCAACTAATTGTGGTAATAGCATGAGCCCAACCATACATCTTAATTTGGTTAGCGGCTTTAACAAACATTCCAAAAATAATCTGCAGAGCACCAACTATTAATGCTAGGCTAAATAGTTGATTTTGATCAAGAAATAGGTCTCTAAATCTATCAAGAAAAGCAATATCTACCTTAACAAGCTCTATACCAAATAAAGTTCCCGTTAGAATGCCAAAAACAACCGTAGATAATCCCAGAAGCTGCACCAGCGACATAATGGGACGCAACTTACTTTTTCCCTTCATTAACTTATAGGCAGTGGCTCCAAGCAGTAGGATCAAACCATAACCAGCATCGCCAAGGCAAAAGCCAAAAAACATCATGAAGAATGGCGCGAAAAATGGCGTAAGATCAAGCTCCTGATACAATGGGCTGGTAAAAAGATTACCTATAGGCTCAAAGAGCTTTGCAAACTTATTGTTCTTTAGTTCAATAGGAGCATTATCGTGAGGCTGGGCTTTTTCTGTGATGTAGGCTATCCCTTCCTTCTCAAGGAACTCAACCAGCTTATCGTTCTTAGTTTCAGGAATCCAGCCCTGAAGCACCATAAGGGTGTCCTCTGCTTCCTTCTCAGCGCTTGATTGTACAGCAATGAATTCTAGCTCATTCACAAGTTTTCCTTTTGCTTCCTCCATTATGCTTGAATACTGAGCCAAATCAGTAAAACGCTTGTCAATAATATTTAAGCGCTTCCTATATTCATCAATCTCCTTCTGTTTCTGTTTAAAGGTGAAGGAAGGCAATTTAACCTCCTGATTTTCAAACTGAACATCAATCTCCTCATCCTTTTCAAGAACAACAAAATAAACATTCCCGTTTTCACGGGCAATAATCTCCACGGGGTTCTCTGCAGCCCATTCGTCAGAGAAGCCTTTTTCTGAAGAAACATAGAATCTCATGTTGATTCCCTGATTCTCTAAGGCTTTAATGGTATCTGGACTAAACTCACCCCAAGGGCGCGCATCGGCAAGGTCTTTTTGAGCCTTACGTATGCTAGCTTCCAGCTGCTCTGCTTCCTTCTGCAAATCCTCAAATTCGTTCAGAATTTCTTCAATATCAACATCTTTCCGACGCTTCTTCTCGGGATCTACACGTGACGATAAAGCGTTAATGGCAGCAGTGTATCGGTTAACCAATCCCAGCATACCTCTCTCCTCTTCGTTGGGAGTGTGCGTTTGTTTTATAATATCAACAACACCCAGTTCCTGAAGTTTGGAGAGGAACGAATTAAAATCGCGGTGATATACCAGGAATCCGTATTTTATCATGGGTACTATCATGCCTCTACCTCCATATTCTGCTGACGGTTTTTCACTATCTTCATTGCCGATTTGGCAAGATTCTCTTCATCCTCCATAAAGCGTTTTATTTTCCTTATGGCGGTTTCGTAGCCGGGTATTTGCACCTTCTCATAAAGATTCACTTTCTGAGTAGTCTTTTTCCTAGCATGATCCAGAAGTCGCATTTTTTCAGAATAGAAAACACTTTCAATGCCAATACTTGCAAGTTCCTTAAGTATTTCTACACCTGCTGGATACCAGAATGGACGTTCAAAAAGGCTGTAATCTTTAACTGAAAAGATGACCTCCTCCAGAACTGGAATACGAACCCCGGCAATTTTGATCATATCTAGCTTAACATCATCAACCCTAATTAGGTCGTGCTCAAACTCGCCCCAAAGGCTAACCATGCTATCGAACTCATGCATTCTTTTCTCGAGCAACTTCTCAAGTTCGTTAGCTTTATCCTTTGCTCGTTTCACCTCTGCACGTAATGCCGATTCCTTGTTTTTAAGGGTTGGCAAAGCACGTTGGCGAATTTTCAGCTGCTTGCTAAGTTCGTTAAGCGAAGTTTTATTGAATTGATACTTAATTGCCATATTATAAGGTTTTTACTGCTTTTTTGGCCAGTATTTTTCAACCAAATCTTTTTTAATTGCAACCTCTGCTTCAGTAAAATTCTCTGCAAATAGTTCCCAAGCCTGATTAAGCATTGTGTCAATCTCAATATTAACATCAATGGCAAGTAGTTTTACGGAGTAGTCGTGCGCAAACTTTAGGCAACGCTCATCGTAATCGGAAAGGTCGAAACCATTCTCCAGTTTGGTTTTGGCGTTGGCAGCATCGGCATAAAGCCTAATGGCTGCATTCATTACCTGCGGGTGATCCTCGCGTGTTTTCTTGCCAATTACCAGCTGTTTTAGCCTAGAAAGGCTTCGGAATGGGTCAACAATCACTTTATTTGTGTCAGAATCAGTACGAAGGAATAGCTGGCCCTCTGTAATATACCCTGTGTTATCGGGGATTGCGTGTGTAATATCACCACCCGAAAGGGTTGTTACTGCTACAATGGTTATTGATCCGCCATCGGGGAACTGAACAGCCTTTTCGTAAAGTTTTGCAAGATCGGAATAAAGGGAACCAGGCATTGAGTCTTTAGATGGAATCTGATCCATTCTGTTTGAAACGATACTCAATGCATCGGCATAAAGGGTCATGTCTGTAAGCAGAACTAGCACCTTCTCATTCTTCTCTGTTGCAAAGTGTTCAGCGGCAGTAAGTGCCATATCAGGAACCAACAGTCGTTCTACAGGGGGCTGCTCGGTTGTATTCACAAAACAGATGATCCTATCGAGCGCTCCTGCATTCTCAAAAACATTCTTAAAGAACAGGAAGTCATCGTTCGTTAGCCCCATACCTCCAAGTATAATCTTATCGGCCTTTGCACGCAGTGCAACCATTGCCATCACCTGGTTAAATGGTTGGTTTGGATCGGCGAAGAATGGGATCTTCTGGCCTGTAACCAGCGTGTTATTCAAGTCGATACCTGCTATACCAGTAGCAATAAGCTCTGAAGGCTGCTTACGTTTTAGCGGATTAACTGATGGCCCACCAATCTCGCGTTTTGTTCCTTCTACTTCGGTGCCGCCAAATAGTGGCTTTCCAAATGCGTCGAAGAAACGGCCAGCGAGATCATCACCAACCTTCAAGGAAGGTGCTTCGCCATAGAATACCACTTCGGCATTAGTTGGAATACCATCGGTACCACCAAAAATTTGAAGGGTAACCATATCGCCCTGAATTTTCACAACCTGAGCCAATTTGCCATGTACCATGGCTAGCTCCTCATTGGACACACCCTCTGCTTTAAGGGTACAGGTTGCTTTGGTGATTCCAAGGAGCTGCGTGTATATTTTCTGAAAAGCTTTAGTTTCCATTATTTTGCCTTTCTTTCGTTTAGTGTTGAAACAACTTCTTTCTCATATTTCTCAAACTCCTCGCTTTCAAAAACAGAGTAGTTCATCTGTCTAAGAGCATTAATAAGGCTCTTATAGAATTTTGAACACTCCTCAAAATGCTCGAAAGTGAATGTCATATCACATATTTCAATCACCTTATCAAGCATATATTTCTGTCGATTTAAAGGACATGAGGAATCAATCTTGTCAAATGCATCTTGCTGAAGTATTATAAAATCAATAAGTTCAGCTTTCCAAAAACGATCGTGATACTCTATTGGCACACCATCATCTCCAAGAATGTTAATCTGCTCGTAAGCCTCTTTTCCTCTCTGAACAATATTTTTCGACTTATTAACAGAATCAACCCAGTTCTCATCAATGGTCTTATTAAGATACTCAATAATTTCGGGGTATTCCAGATACTTGGAATATGATTCCATAGGATCGATAGCAGGATAACGCTTACTATCGGCACGCTGCTGCGACAGCGCATAGAAACAGCGTGCAGCCTTTTTGGTTGATTCTGTTACAGGTTCCTTAAGGTTACCACCAGCAGGTGATACGGTACCTATAAATGTTACCGATCCGGTTTCACCATTATTTAGATAAACCAATCCTGCTCTTGAGTAGAAGTTTGCAATTACTGCAGGAAGGTCCATAGGGTATGCATCGGGACCTGGAAGTTCCTCAAGGCGGTTACTCATCTCCCGGAGTGCCTGCGCCCAGCGTGAGGTTGAGTCGGCAAGCAAAAGAACCTTAAGGCCCATACAGCGGTAATATTCAGCAATTGTCATTGCTGTATAAACCGATGCTTCCCTAGCCGCAACCGGCATATTGGACGTATTGGCAATGATGGTTGTGCGCTCCATAAGCTTGCGACCGGTACGTGGATCTTCGAGGTGTGGGAATTCTGCAAAAATCTCTACCACCTCATTGGCACGCTCACCACAGGCAGCCATAACAATTAAATCGGCCTCTGCCTGCTTAGATATTGCGTGCTGCAATACCGTTTTACCACAGCCGAAAGGACCTGGAACAAATCCAGTACCACCCTCTGCAATAGGGTTAAAAGTGTCAATGGCACGCACACCCGTTTCCATAATTTTAAACGGACGTGGCTTGTTGTTAAAGGCGGTAATGGCCATTTTAACGGGCCATTTCTGCTCCATTGTCAGATCAATATCGTTGCCATCGTCGTCGGTAATAACGGCAATTGTGTCCTTGATTTTATAGTTCCCTTTTTCAACTACTGATTTAACAGTGTAGTTACCAGTGAGCTTGAATGGAACCATAATTTTATGGCTTGCCCAGTTCTCGGGAACTTCTCCCAGCCAATCGCCAGCAGTTACAGTGTCGCCTTTTTTAGCAATAGGAGTAAACTCCCAATCACCACCATAGTCAAGGGCTTCGGTGTAATCGCCAGCTTTCAGGAATAATCCGTCCATTTTGGAAAGATCGTGCTGAAGGCCATCGTAGTTTTTTGATAGTAGTCCAGGCCCTAAGGTTGCTTCGAGCATGTGCCCTGCAAACTCAACGGTGTCGTTCACTCTTAAGCCACGGGTACTTTCAAATACCTGAACGTAGGCAAACTTACCTATTACCTTAATAACCTCGGCCATCAACTTTGTTTCTCCGCGGTTGATGTAACATATCTCGTTCTGTCCTACTGGCCCGTCGGCCTCAACAGTTACAAGGTTGGCAATAATGCCTGTTACTTTTCCTTTGGTTTTCATGTATTTAACAATTTGTGTATTATTTTCATATTAAACTATTTAGCAAATTCTTCTGGTAGCTTATATGTTTCGCGTAGCTCAGTAACCAACTTCTTGAACATCTCCTCGCCTACTTTAGCATCGAGATTTGACCAACGGTATACGATAGTTGCCTTAACTATAAATGCGAGAATCCTTTCAGCATTAAAATAGTCGAAAGTGGTAAGGTCACCAACCTTCTCCCATTTTAACAAATCAATACGACGCTCTCGTTCAAGCACATCGTTAAGCTCTGATATTTGGAGTATGGTATCGATATAATCAATCTCCTTTTTTAATCCGAAATCGGGTGTCTGGCTACGTGCGAGGGTATCCACCAAATCGCCTTCACCTATAAGCTGGGACTCAACGTTGATATCGTGCTTTCGGCAGTTTATTGCTGTTAGAATATTATTTAAATCCCGTTTAAAATCATACCATTCAGAAATAAAACGGTTATCGTATTTTTTCAGGTAATCGTAAAAATACTCTTGGAACAGCACCTCTGGACTTTTATCAGCTTGCTCGTTAGTAACTGATGTTTCACTATCGCTATTATTATCCTCCTTTTGCTTGTTTTTATACCATAAGTAAAACTCCTTCATATAAATAGGGAGCTCATGATAGTTATCATCAAGCTCATTAAGAAAATCTTCCGAGAATTTACCAATGGGGATGAACTCCTGCTTCCTATTTAGAAGCTGATTGAGGAAATTGTGATTATCGTACTCCAGAAAGATGAGCTCAACCAAGTTGTAATCTTTAGGATGCATTAGCTCCTGCATCTCCTCCTTCAGATTAACAAGGTTAAAGTTCTTGCTCTCCTGGTCGATGAACAAGTCTGGTAGTCCTGCAACTAGATAGTAGTATTCTCTTTGCATCATGCCTACTTCCCTCCAAAGAGCATTTCAACAATTCTAGGACGCATATACTCCTTGAAAAGATTCTCAAAGTCTTTATCGGAGAAGCTAATAATGTAGCTGCCATCCTTGGGTCCTATTTTAAAGCCATACTTAAAGTTTTTGTCAGGAACAACCTTAACCTCGCTATTAAGGTTAGCCATTACCTTTTTGGTAATATGCTCCTTCAGCTCTTTTTCGTTATTTTCAGGAACAATAACCTGTAAAGAGGTGTCTTGTGATTTAGGATCCCAGTTTTTGATAGCCGCTTCAATTATTTTTTTAACAAAATCAGTATCCTTGAGGGCTTCATTAAGAGGTGCTTCAATCACCTTAGACTCGATAAGGTTGGAAAGATCTTGCTTAAGTCCATTCACTGATTGACGTGCAGAAATATTAATCTCGGTTTCAATATTCTTCTTATAATCCTCCGCCTCTTTTTTGGCTTGGCTTACAATTTGTTCTGCTTGTTTCTTTGCATCGGAAATTAACTTTTCTGAATCTTCCTTAGCCTTGGCAACAATCTTATTTGCCTCCTCATTGCCTTTTGATAAGCCCTCCTGATAGATTTTTTCAGTGAGCTCTTGAAGCTTGTTTTGCATAATTTTTCCTCCAGAAATGATTTAGTTATACTATTTATATTACTCTAATCTATCTTGTTCTATTAAACAATTGAAAACATTTAAATTAAACCCTAACAAAAATAATTTTTTTTGTTTGAATTGAATGTGATTATTCTCATTATTTTTAACCCGTTTAGGTAACTGTGTCTTTTTAAAGCCTTTGGATTAAAGGGTTGAAACTTGGATACTAAGACCTTACAAAGAAACGGATTGTTAATTAAATAACAACATATTTTATAACATGCTATGATGCCACAAAAAGCCATTATGTAGCTATGCTATAGACGCTAACAGCATCGCATTGTTTGACATTGATATAAATCACCTTTTTTTGCCCCCTGTAGATTTCAGTGAAATGGTTATACTGCTTTATCTTTAAGAATTCTTTTGTAAATTTACTGAATGTAATTTGAACTTAATCATAGCAACTATGCAAAAAAATAAGATACTAGTATCTATTGATTTTCAAAAGCAATCGCTTGCTGCACTTCATCAATGTTACGATATTGCACGTTTTATTAAAGCTGATATTGTTTTGCTTTACGTAATTGAAACCTCTGATAGGTTCTCCAAGCTTTTCTCCTCAAATATTAAGAAAGCAAAAGATGAAGTTAAGAAAGAACTTGAGGAGATGGTTGAGAAAGAGTGCGTTGCTTCGGGTTTAAATTTTCAATACGAGGTAGAATCAGGAAAGGTTCATCAGGAAATTATAAAAAAGGCACATGAGGTGAAGGCACGATTCATTGTTATGGGCAAAAACGGTTCCGACCAGGGTATCAGGAAGTTCTTAGGTTCAAATACTACGAAGGTAATTAGTGAATCTGACTATCCTGTAATATCAGTAAAAGGGAATCATAGCATAGGCTATAAAAACATTGTACTCCCACTCGATTTATCAAAAAGTACCAGAGAAAAGGTAGCCAGCGCCATATCTTTCAGTAAATTTTTCGGTTCTCATATACATTTAGTTACTGTGCATTCGGTAGGTATAATATACCAGGCAACCAGCTTGTATAATAAGATTAAGAGGATAGAAAAAGTTTTGAGGAATAACGATGTAGTTTGTACCCATAAGTTTTATAGGCGTCATAAAAGGCCCGACTACGAATACGTTCTAGACTATTCAAAAGAGATTGATGCTGATTTAATAATGGTAATGACCCACCAGGAGGGGCGCTTAAGAGATTACTATATTGGTGCATTTGCTCATCATGTTATTAATGAATCTGAAATCCCTGTATTAAGTCTAACCCCAAGTATTCCCATAGATGAAGGAGAGACTATTGTAGAGTCCATTGTTGACCCCTTCGATATGTTCTAAAAAAATATTTTTTTGAGAAAGCAAACCATAAATGAACGAATCCCTTCTTAAATCTCTTATTCGCCTGTTTTCGTTTGTTGTGGAAACCGAGAAAGGGCAATTTTCTGAATCAGCACTTAAGGTAATAGCCGACTTTTTGAGCAAAGAGCTAAGTCGTGAGCAAGTAAAAGAGTATTTGGGCGAAATTGGTTTTATTACCAGTAAAGATATTGACCAGGACTTACCCACACGAAGCTCAATTGAAAAAATTTGTAGCGAAATTAACTCAGAGTTTGAGCAGCATCAAAAAGTCTGGCTTGTGCTGCAGCTTGTTGAGTTTTTAAACGATACAGGGTCGGTTTCGGAAAACAAGCTAAATCTTATACAAACTATTGCAAAGGAGTTTAATATACCTAATGAGGAGTTTAATAACGGAAAAAGTTTTATACTTGCAAATAGTCCTGACGAAATACCTGTTAATCTGAATGTTATTAGGGTTGATGGCGAGGATAATGTACCCAAAAAAGAAATAAACTATATTTTTAAACCAAAACTGTTGGGTCAGGTATATTTTCTTCGAATACCAACCACAAACACCCTGCTGGTAAAATATTTTGGTAACACTAACCTTTTTCTTAATAGTAAAACTTTAAGGCCAAGTAGAGCCTACATTTTTGGTGTAGGTGGCGTTATTAGAGCGCCTCGTACAGAGCCAATATACTACAGTCAAATTATTGGCACCCTGTTTCAATCGTGGAGAAAAACCACTATAGAACTAGCTGCTTACGAAGCATCCTATCGGCATAAAGGCAGCAAGGATGGAGTTTACCCTTTTTCTTTTGAAGCAAATTCTGGTCAACTCGTAGCCATTATGGGAGGCAGTGGTGTTGGCAAATCAACCCTTATTAACCTTTTAAATGGGAATTTAAAACCTGCTAGTGGCAGTATAAGTATTAATGGATTTGATATTCATAAAGATAAAGATGAGATAGAGGGTGCTATAGGTTATGTTCCTCAAGATGATTTGCTTGTGGAAGATTTAACCGTTTTTCAGAATCTTTATTTCGGGGCACGTTTCTGCTTCAGTAATAAATCGAAAGAGGAGATTATTGAACTGGTTGAAGAAACGTTAAAAGACTTTGATTTACATGAAGCACGCGATTTAAAAGTAGGGAACCCATTAAATAAGTTCATTAGCGGAGGGCAAAGGAAAAGGCTAAACATTGCTATGGAGATAATCCGTGAACCAGCCATTCTGTTTGTTGATGAGCCAACCTCCGGACTCTCATCTTTTGATTCCGAAAGGATTATCCATCTCCTTAAACGACAAACATTTAAGGGTAAGATTGTAATTGCCAATGTTCATCAACCATCCTCAGATATTTATAAGCTTTTTGACAAGCTTATGGTAATGGACCATGGAGGTAGGATAATCTTTCAGGGGAACCCCATGGATGCCATTGTATACTTTAAGCACGAGGGACAATTCCTTAAAGCAGAGGAAAGCGAATGCTTATGCTGCGGGAACGTTAACACCGAGCAGATACTAAGAATTATTGAGGCAAGAGTTGTTAACGAGTACGGTAAACTTACACGAAAAAGAAAGCGCTCTGCCAGTGAGTGGTACGAACGTTACCTTGAGAATATTCAATCAAAAATTATTTTCCCAGAGAAGCAAAAAAGAATATCGCTTCCCAACAACAGCTTTAGCATACCAAATAGGTGGAAACAAAGCATGCTCTTTATTAAGCGTAACCTGCAAAGCAAGTTGGCTAACAAGCAGTTTATGCTAATTGCCTTATTAGAAGCTCCTATCCTTGCCCTTGTGTTGGGTTTTTTCTCAAAATTCATTAGCGGCACTCTTAATAACCCGAATGAGTACATATTTAGTAACAATACAAACATTCCCAGTTTCCTTTTTATGAGCGTTGTTGCTGCTATGTTTATGGGACTAACAATAAGTGCCGAAGAAATTATTAAAGATCAACGGGTTAGGCAGCGTGAGCGTTTTTTGAACCTTAGCTATTTCAGTTATATCAACTCAAAGATTCTTACATTAATGGTTTTCTCTGCAATCCAAACGCTCCTTTTTGTTAGCGTTGGACATGCCATACTGGAAATTAATGGAACATTCTTTAGCACTTGGTTTATACTTTTTGTCACAGCTGTTTGTGCAAATCTTATTGGTTTAAATATTTCCGCAGCACTTAACTCAGTTGTTTCAATATATATAACTATTCCTCTAATAATCATTCCTATGCTCCTTTTGAGCGGGGTAGTTGTAAGTTTTGATAAACTTTATAGAACCTTGCTTCATCCTGAGTACGTGCCTGTGGTTGGAGATATTAACCCCATTCGGTGGTCGCATGAAGCATTATGTGTTAAGCAATTCAAAGACAATAGATTTAACCGGCATTTTTATGATTACGATCAACAAATAAGCAATAACACGTACTATGCATCCTTTTTAATCCCTAGATTGCAAATAAAGCTTGATGAAACTGCCAAAAGTATCTCTACCAAAAAAATTACCGATATTACAAGAAGTGATTTAACACTGGTTAAAAACGAAATGAGGCTTCTTCAAAGAGATTTAAATTTAGATGATGTAGAGTATCCAAAAGTCCCCTCGTATAACCCCCATGCAATAACTCTAATTGAGATAAACAAGCTGAATAGCTTTTTGGTTGATTTAAAAAAGAAATTGCAGGATAACAGTAAAAAGATCAATAAGGCAAAGGAAAAGAGATATGAGCAATTAATAGAAAAATTAGGGGGACCCGACAAAGCCTTCTCATTTAGAAGAGAAAATCATAACAATGCGCTGGAGGACCTTGTGCTAAACAGGAATGAGTTTGAGAAAATTGCAATATACAAATATAGGTTAATAAGAAAGCATGATCCTGCATATGCAATTCCTACTTCTATTTACGGACGTGCACATATGTTTGCTCCAATAAAACGATTGGGGAACCTAAAAATTGGAACCCTATGGTTTAATGCAATGGCCATTGGGTTAATGTCTCTTGTTCTCTATTTTATGCTGCTCACCAATATGTTACGCGCCATTAACAAGTATCTTGAACGATTCAAGTTCAGGAGATTAGCACGCAGAATATCGAGATATATTCCCCATTAAATAATTTTTAATTACAAATACCTAATATTATGATATTTAAGCATTCTACCTAAACACACTGTTTAATATTTGAACAAATAT
>JAWLEY010000046.1:0-14675 GCA_041685855.1 Perlabentimonas sp.
ATAAAAATCAACTCTATGCATTTCTTCCCGGCTAGTTTTCAAATAAAAACTCCTGAGAAAAGAATCTACATAAATCCAATCGAAATTACATCGCAAGAAAAGGCTGATTATATTTTTATTACCCACTTTCATTCCAACCACCTATCATTGAAAGATATACATAATCTCATTAAGGAGGATACAGTTATTGTTTGTCCAAAATCCGTTTTGAAAAGCCTAAAAAAGCTAAAGAGAGAGATTACCATTATTAAACCCAACAGCTCATTAGATTTTGGTCATTTTCAGTGTGAAGCCATTCCTGCTTACAATAAAAAACCATTCTTTCTTTGGCTCAAACGACATCCAAAATCTCTCGAAAATGTGGGCTACGTTTTCACTTTCGATAATAATGTTAGGATTTACCACGCTGGCGATACTGATTTAATTCCTGAAATTGAGAACCTTAAAGACATTAGAGTTGCATTGATTCCTGTTGGTGGCAATTATTTCTCCATGAGCTTCGAGGATGCTGCAAAAATGGTGAACACCATAAAACCCCAAACAGTTATTCCCTTCCATTACAATCAAAATAATATTGATAGGTTTATTGAATTCGAAAAAATGGTTGATAAAGGTATTGAAGTTATACTCCTTGAATAAAGATTTTTAGATTTTTGTATCCTTATCACATTTTTTTCTATACCACACAAGACCCACCCCCCCCTGTTTACCAATGCATATGCTGAAGTATTAAAAAAGTTGATAAAAAAATGTACAATATATTAGACATCGTGTAAATAATAATTATCTTTGTGTCGAAATATGTATACACATAGTATAAATTAATCGACAAGGAGGTAAATTATGGGACACCAAGAAAAGCAGTCAATCGTTTCCATTATCGGCTCGGTGCTGATAATTGGATTTTACTCAATGTACGTATACAGAAACTACATTGCCGGGGACTTGGAAATTTTAAACAATTTCCAGTTCTGGGGAAAATCGTTTCTTTATCTAATCCCAATTGGAATTGTTGTGCAAATTGTAATCCACATCGTGTTTGCCATTGCCAACCGAATTATCACGCAGGAGGATATTCCCGACATCACCGATGAGCGCGATAAGCTTATTGAGCTTAAATCAATCCGCATCTCGCACTGGATTTTCATTTTTGGGTTTATGCTAGCTATGGGTTCATTAGCCCTGGGGATGAAGCACTACGTAATGTTTCTAACCCTTATTTCATCCGGATTTCTTGCGAGCCTAGCATCGGAGGTTGCAAAAATTATTTACTACAGGAAAGGGTACTAGTATGGAAAAGCAATTTATAAGTAACAGCATCCGCAAGCTGCGTTTTATGGCTAACGAGATGACCCAGCAGGAACTTGCTGATAAAACAGGGGTAACCCGCCAAACTATTGTGGCCATTGAGAATGGAAAGTATTTCCCCTCATTAGAACTGGCATTTCGAATGGCATTTATTTTTGATGTATCGCTAATTGAAGTTTTCAGCTACAATGCCGAGGAAGACCCAATTCTCAAAAAAATAAACAAGTCCAAAAACAAGGAAAAATGAAAGCAATAGTTTGCAAAAAGTCTGGTAAGCCCGATGTGCTAAAACTAATGGAAGTAGATAAGCCTACTCCAAAGGGGAATGTTGTGGTAATAATTTAAATTAAGAATAAAATGACAACTCTAGTTTTAGGAGCAAGTGGAGCAACGGGAAAGGAATTGGTAAATCAGCTTGTTCAGATGGGGCAGAACGTTAAATTGATTCTTCGTCCGAGTGCAAAGATTTCTGAGAAATGGGAGGGTAATAAAAGAATTTCGATTGTAAGAGCCAATATTTCAGAAATTACCGTAACCGAAATGGCAGGTTATATAGAAGATTGTCAATCTATTGCCTCTTGCCTGGGGCACAATATAACATTGTCGGGTATTTTTGGTAAGCCCCGAAAACTAGTTACCAATGCCATTGAGTTAATATGCAAAGCCATTGAAAAGAATTCGTCGGGTAATTCTTTCAAATTTGTCCTTATGAATACCACAGGAAATAGAAATAAAGACTTGAACGAAACTCTTTCATTGGCCGAAAAAATTGCAATGGGTTTAATTAGATTTCTAATACCTCCGCAAACGGATAATGAAGATGCAGCCGATTATTTAAGGCTAAACATTGGGCAAAACAACAAGAAAATTCAATGGGTGGCTGTTCGCCCCGATTCATTGATAAATGATTCAAATGTAACCGAATACGAACTATTTGCTTCGCCAACAAGAAGTCCAATTTTTAACTCGGGCAAAACTAGCCGAATAAACGTTAGTCACTTTATGGCAAGGCTAATTGTTGAAAACGACTTGTGGGAATTGTGGGGAGGGCAAATGCCGGTGATTTATAATAAATAATGAATTAAATGAAGACTTTCCTCTAAAATTAAATTACTAAAACCAGAATAGGATGAAAGCAATCGTATGCACAAAATACGGGCCCCCTAAAGTCCTCCAAATTAGAGAAGTTGAAAAGCCAATACCTAAAGATAATGAGGTTTTAATAAAAGTATTTGCAACAACCGCACATATAGGTGATGCCCGAATTAGAAGAGCTAATCCGTTTTTGGTAAGACTTGTTTTTGGTCTATTAAGACCCAAAAAAAATCTAATGCTGGGTTTGGAAATTTCTGGTGTAATTGAAGTCGTGGGTAAAAATGTAAAATCGTTTAAAAAGGGTGATGAAGTATTTGCGTTCAATGGTTTTGGGTTGGGAGGCTATGCCCAATACCGGTGCTTGCCCGAAAAAGCTAAGAATGGTACTTTGGAACGAAAGGGCTTGGTTGCCATAAAACCACAAAATTTAACCCACGAAGAAGCTGCAGCCATTCCAGCAGGTGCACTTACAGCCTTAAAAAACCTGCAAAAAGCAAATGTTCGTAAAGGTCAGAGTTTATTGATAAATGGTGCATCTGGTAGCCTTGGAACTTACGCTATACAGCTAGCAAAATACTATGGAGCATTAGTTACAGCTGTATGCAGTGAAAAGAACTTTGATTTGGTAAAATTACTTGGAGCAGACTATGTAATTGATTATACAAAAGAGGACTTTACCAAAATGCAAAATAAATACGATATTGTGTATGATGCTGTAATGAAATCGAAAGCCTCAAAATGTAAGAATATATTGAAATGTAATGGCGTTTTTTTAAACAACTCCCATCTCCCAAAAATTGAAGCAGAAGATTTATTGTTTCTAAAAGATTTGATTGAAAAAAACAGGCTAAAACCAGCTATTGACAGAACCTATACCTTATGTCAGATTGTTGAAGCCCATCGATACGTTGATACTGGACGAAAAAGAGGGAATGTGATAATAAAGATTGTGTAAAAATTCCAACAAAGATATACTTGCTGTAAAGCTCTTATATTATCTTTTTGTTAAGTTGATGCGATTATAACGCACTGGTTTATTGTGATTAAAAAATTATTCATATTATCCCGTGTGTAATTATTTTATTTTAATGCCAAATAAATGAAAACAATTGTTTACTATTACTCGCACAAGGGCAGCAACAGGTTTTTAGCCCAAAGAATTGCCGATGATTTAAATTGTGAAATTGAGGAGATTAAGCCACGTCTAAATTCCCACTTATTAATACTAATGGGTTTAAATTTTGGAAACAGAGAGATTAAGTCAAAAGCAGAAGATTACGATAAGGTTATACTTTGCGGTCCTATTTTCGTGGGGAAACTGATTGTTCCACTCAAGAACTTTATAAATAAGTATTCCAAAAAAATCAGAAATCTGGTGTTTGTAACCTGTTGCGGCAGCTCCTTTAAGGATAAGGATAACAAGTTTGGTCATAACCTGGTTTTCCATCAAGTTAAAAACCTATTGTCCGACAAGTGTATTCACTGCGAGGCATTTCCTATTGATTTAGTTGCGCCCCCCGAGCTGAAAGAAGACTCCGCAGCATTTATGAAGGTGCATTTGACCAACGATAATTTTAAGGGCGAAATCGTTGGTATTTATGACGTTTTTATTGAGAAGGTAAGAGATATGACCATTGACAAATAATTGTGAGCTCATTTGCTTAATCTTATGACATCCTTTTCATCTTTTTTTATTTTAATTATTGGAACATGTAAAACATTATTCTCCCTTACCATTTAATAAAAAGAACAGCCATTAATTGACCAGAAGGTTTACTTTTTTGTTTTGATATTGGAAACAAGTATCTTTGAGTCAAATCACCAATTCACTTAATATTGGGAAAGGAATTGTTTCTAATGCTTTTGCTGGTAGTATTTTGAGCAAAGTGCTGTATATTTTTTAAATAAACTAAAATAAATTGGTAAAGGAAAGCAAGAGACCTGTTGTATTAGCCGCTATTATTGTAATATCTATCCTCACGATAGGAACCTTAGGTTATATTATTATCGAAGGTTTTACCTTCACCGAAGCGGTGTATATGACAATTATCACCATAGCAACTGTAGGTTTTAAAGAGGTTAGAGATTTAAGTAATCCAGGCATGTGGTTTACGATTTCTCTTATACTTTTAAGTCTGGGCCTGCTTACTTTTGCCCTTTCCCATATCGCGAGTCACTTCGGACAAGTAATTGTTAGTAATCTAAAAAGCAACAGAAAAGTGGAAAAGAAGATAAGTACAATTAAGGAGCATGCAATTGTTGTTGGGTATGGTAGAAATGGGCAACAAGCGGTTGAAGAGCTGCTCTCTAATAAAATCCCAGTAGTGGTTATTGAAAATAAACCAGAAAACATTCAAGTTCTTGAAACCATCCCTAATTTGTTATATATACTAGGCGATGCCACAGACGAGGAAGTGCTTAAGACAGCAAGGATAGAGTATGCACGAGCGCTCATATCATCGCTACCCAACGATGCCGACAACCTTTTTGTAGTGGTAACCGCAAGAGTTCTAAGTCCTAACCTAAAGATTATTAGCCGAGCATCAACCGTTGGTAATGATAAAAAGCTAAAACTGGTAGGTGCAACTAATGTGATTATGCCCGACAAGGTTGGAGGACAGAGAATGGCAACACTTGTTGTTCAGCCAGATCTTTCTGAATTCCTTGAAAAAATTATGCTTTCAAGTGGAAGCGAAGTGTCTTTGGTTGAACTATCATGCTCTGCCATTGAAAGAACTTCTTATACCTGTACCATTGGTAATTTGCGCATTCGCGAGCTAAGTGGTGTAAGCATTCTGGGGTTAAAGAACGCTGATAATCAGTACGTTCTCAACCCAACTGCCGACACTACCCTTTCCCCTGAAGATATGCTTTTCGTTTTAGGTACACCCTTACAAATCAACGCGCTCAAACTTCTACTTAGCGGAACACATCCGGAAGGGCAAACAGAAAATTAATCCTTATAAAACCATTCTCTATTTAAGTTTCCCAGAGGGCTTTCTAAGTTTTAAAAAAAGGTAGTAAAAATTCATGCTTCATTATGGATGCCTCACTTCGTATTATTACTTCCATTACTAGTAGTCGCTTGTTTTAACTCTTTGCATCCTAATATCTGATAAGGCATTACCCTGTTGTTTGAATTTTTTATGCAATTGTACTAACATGTCCATTGTTGGTAGCAAATGCTATTATTCAATGGGACTTTAACCTCATGCTTTTACAAAACTCTCAAATTTTGAGAGGTGTTATCTTGCAGAATTCATTCTAACACTAAATTAATCAGAAATTAATGTATGGTTTACGTTGTTACATCAAGAGATGAACATCTTTGCATGTGGCGTGAATGCAGAAAACGAATACGAACAAAGTATAGTTTTTTTGAGATTGTAATATTGTAAAGGTTTTGTTGTTAATTATCCCTTCAAAACATAAGGCATACATTTTTAGTGTATTAACAGTGTGATGTAATGAGTCAAAAAATATTGTTCATATCAGCCTTAATGGGTTTGGGGCACATTAGGGCATTAAGACCTTTGGCCTTAAGGTTTAATAGGAATGTTTTACTGCTTGGGCAAACAAAGGTTTCTGATAGTAGTGACAAAAAGTTTTGGTCAAAATCATTAAGAATTTACGAGTGGTTTTCGAATGCTAGCCAGCTGCCTATTATTGGTAGGCTGCTTTTCTGGTTTCTTGATATTTTTCTGTATATAGGTCCTTTAAAAGAGACAACGAGAGGGGCAAAAACATCTTTTAGTCTGTTTCTGCTAGACTATACTATTAAACGAGGTATTTGTAAAGAAATTGATAATTTGAATAACCCTTTTAATATTCTAGTTACCTCCTTTTATGCTCCAGTTTCGCACATGACCCAAAATAGACCTCAAACTCCTGTTGTTTGCCAAGTATGCGATACCGATTTAAGCCGTGCCTGGGTGCCAAGTAGCCCCAACATTGGGAATGTTCATTATATATCTACCTGCAAAAGGTCTTCTTATAGGCTTAGGGAGTATGGGGTAGAGGCTTCAAAAATCCACCTACTGGGATTTCCTCTTCCAGATGAATTAGTTGGTGGTGATAGTCAGGAGATTGCTATAAATAATTACAACAGAAGGTATGCCAAACTTAATAACGACTCAATACTAAACGCCCGAACCCCATTGAAGATAGCTTATCCTATTGGAGGTGCTGGTGTGATGGTGGATAATGGAATAAAAGCAGCAATAGGATTAAAATCGTTAGTAGTTGAAGGGAAAATTGAGCTGGTTTTTGTTCCAAGTCCCAATAATTCTTCTGTTAATAAGCTTAACAAGTTTAAAGACACTCATTTTGCCGATTGCCCAAATTTAATTATCGCAAATTCAACTAATCTTGATGGGTACTTTACATTATTCAATAGAATTTTAGCGAATACTCATATTCTTTGGACTAAACCCAGCGAGCTCACATTTTACTCTGGGCTAGGAATACCAATTATAATGTGCCCACCGTTAGGTGCACAGGAGAGGTGTAATCGAGAATGGTTACTTGCCAACGAGATAGGAGTTGACCAGCTGAATCCGCTCAAAAGTAAAGGGTGGCTTGTTGGTATGTTTTATTCTGGACTACTTGCTCAAATGGCAAGGAATGGCTGGGAATGTGGAAGAAGAACAGCTTTATATAATGTAGAAAGACTTATTGAGGATATTCTTAATGAGACAGTTGAAGGTTAAGTTTTCCTTGAGTTTCTGTTAATTATGTGTTTCAGTATTTAGGGTTGGTTAACGTAAAGATATCAAGAAGTTAACTTTTTAGTCAGATGAATATCCGTAACTCCCTATACCTTTGACAAAAAACCATGAAAAACACTCCTAGAATACAGTTTTTCTACTTAAAAACAGGTGGAGGTCATTTGGCACCTGCCAAAGCACTTGCCCAATGGATATTGAAGCATAAAAGAGAAAGTGCTCAGATTAGCCTGAATGATGGTTTTGATGGAGCTCCAAAAATTGTTAGAAAGATTGTAGAAGATGGCTATAAACACTCACAGGCTAATGGGAAATGGATGTTTGAGTTCCTGTATGCAATTCATAAACTGAAATTTTTTGCCCGTCTCACAAGCTGGTTGGTAAGTGTTTTTATTATATCGAGCATAGAAAAAAGAATTCTTGCAGAAAATCCTTCTAAGATTATCATTTTTCATTTTTTTCTTATAAGACCCATTTTGCAAGTTGTTAAAAAGAGAGGGCTGAAAATACCTGTTTTAACAGTAGTGACTGACCCCTTTACAGCCCATCCAATATGGTTTCTTCAAAACAACCAGCATTTTGTTGTTTTTAGTAAGGAGCTGCAAAACTACCTTTTGAAGGTTAAAAATGTAAATCCATCCAAGGTTTCCGTTTTCCCTTTTATTGTTAAACCCGAATTTAGTATAATGCCAACCCTTGATAAGCAGCATGAGCTAAGAGAAAGGTTAAATATTATGAAGGTCTCCAAAGTAATACTTATAATGGGCGGTGGCGATGGTATTCCACGAGGAGCAAAACTTTTAAAACACCTAGCTTTATCGAATGTACCTGCAGATATAATTATGGTTGCCGGACGAAACAAAAGGTTATTTAATAAAGCCATTAAAATAAAGCAAATTTATGGACTTGAACGCCTGCATGTTTTTGGTTTTATTGATTTTGTTTACGACTTGCTCAGTATATCAGATGTGGTAATTACTAAATGCGGGGCATCAACTTTTGCAGAGGTTCTCATCAGCGGGAAAATTCCACTTGTAAATAGCTACATATGGGAGCAGGAGAAAGGGAATGTAGATTACATTAGAAATAATGGAATGGGAGTTTATGAGCCAAGTCCAAAACGAATTAGCCAGCTCGCTAAAGACATTATATGCAACGAATTAGTTAGCTGGAAGTACCAACAGAATATCAGCCGAATGAAGCTAAGTAACGGCACTCCGTTGGTGTCAGATTTTATTTTGCAGTACTAAAAAATAAGCATCAGGGATGAAACTTTTAATATTATCGGATCTGCATATTGATAATGGCGATAGTTTTGGAACGTTTGGATGGAAGCCCAAACAGTTTATCAGGGCACTTGAGAAACTTGTTGACTCTTATGAGGTAGATCAGGTAGTGCTCAATGGCGATGTTTTTGACTTATATAAATATTCTTTTAGTGAAGTTTATTTAAAAAACTTTGAGCTAATTAGTTATTTTAATAAAAGGAATTATATATATATCCGAGGGAATCACGATTTGTTAAACCCCTTAGCAAAGGATTCTCATACAATTATTAATACTAAGGGGCAAACCATTCACATTGAGCATGGTCATAATGCCGATTTTTTAAATGGAACCTCTTTGGGCCGAATGATAAGTCGATTTGGTTTCAATATTTTAAAAAAAACCATTTATATTCCTTTTGTCCAAAGGCTGTACTTTAAAGCTATTGAGTGGGACGATCAAATAAATAGAATTCCCAAAAAGTACAACACGTTTAAGTATTTAAACTACGCTTTAAAAATTTTAAGAACGCATGATGTTGTAATTCTTGGGCACACCCATAAACTAGAACTACATAAAACCTATTACCTTAACAGTAAGAAGGTTTATATTAACTCTGGTACATGTTCAATGGGGCGTTTACAAGGGGTGGTTTTTGATACAGAGAGCCTAAAATATGAGACCATTAAGCTGGGCAAGAAAGAGAAACTGACAGAGAAAAAATTACCTCAAGATAATCTGCTTAGAATTTCCGCCTCGGCTTAATAATTATAACCTGCAGTATAGTCTTTTATGTATTTGGATTCTTGCGTTTTTTTAAGTTGCTTTCTGTATAACTCTTTTTGGTTCTCTAAATTTTTGTAAATTGCATTAAAACCCTTTAAATATAAGTAATATGGATAAGCCCAAAATTGCACAGAAAGAGCCATTTGTAATGGACATGAACCCCGGCACCTACTATTGGTGCGCTTGCGGAAAGAGCAAAAATCAACCTTTTTGCGATGGTTCTCATCAGGGAACCTCATTTCAGCCAGTGGAAGCAATTATTGATGAGCCTAAAGAGGTGGCGTGGTGTGGTTGCAAGCAAACTAAGAATCCCCCGTTTTGCGATGGCACGCACGAGTCTTTATAGTTTTATTTAATTTGCTTATTGAGTATTTAACGAAGATGTGCTTACTATTCTTTAAATATGAATGTCCCCTTTTTTTAAAATAATTATTGATTAAGGAGGTTGGTTGTCTTGGTTTACTTCAATAATCTTTAGTTGTTTATAATTTATTTGCCATCCATTTTGGGAGTGCCTTTGGTTTGGGTTTTCTACCATAAAGCCAATTATCAGCAATAAAAGCAAATCGTGCAACAAAAATTGAACGACGAATTAAATGGCGAATGGAATTATGGAGAATGTTGTTTGGATGGCTAAATGGGCAAACCGATATGCACCTGCCGCAATCGGTTCCAGAAATGCACCAGTATTGGTAGCATAATTCGGAGTTTATTTGCCACCGTTTAACCCCTTTTATCTCCTTCATTTTATCCATAGGGATGGACTTGCTAGGGCAGCACTCTGCACATTTCTTACAAAATTGGCAGAATTCAACTATAGTGGGGTCAGCATAATATTTATCGCTTACAAGGGGAGCATCAGTAGTTACAACTGCAATCCTAACCCTTGGCCCTAGCTTTGGGGTCATAAGCAATCCCATTCTTCCAATTTCACCCAGCCCCGCATCGCGGGCAACTAGTGGGCATATTAGTTCGTAATCGCCATCAATGTGCGCCCTTGAATCGTACCCTAAGTTTTTTAGGAATGTTGAAATTTGCAAAGCAATGTTAGCTGAGTTAAGATATTGCTGAGAAGATTCAAAAACTATAGATGATGAGGGAGCAGATTGAACATTCTTTGCGTCCATCTCAACAGTAAAGGCAATAGCATATTTATGGTTGTTAAAAACGGGTTTGCCAATATTCTCGCCCCTTCCATGTTTAGTATATAAATGGTAATTTCTTAACTCAGTTACTCCTATGCTATGCGCACCAAGGTGCGATGTCCAATTTTTTAGGTAGCGTGTTAATCTTTCTGAGTCAATCTCTTTTATTTCATTACTTGTAGCATGCTTGTTTGCTTCATGCAAATATTCAATTATTTGAAAATTTGAATTGGCCGTAGAGTAGGTTAATGGGTTGTAGTAAAGGCTCTTCTCCGATAAAAGACCCGGTAATTTTCGGGCTTTAGAATCCTCCTTGGCCTGGTATGGGTGGTTTTGGTAGTAATTATCAAAGGAAGTGGAGTTTGGCTTTAATTTCATTCGCGCAAAGATGGTTTCTGCCTCATCAACATCTCTTTGTGGTCTTGAGGGCTCTCTAAAACCCTTAATGGGCTTTTTTAGAAATAGGTACAATGTAATTACTACCATTCCCAGTAGTAAGACTGCAACCGCTGGTTTTGCCCAATAATTGAAGTATGATAGAACAAATGTCAGCAATAAAGATGCAAATGTTGCATAAATTAGTTTTTGCCCTGCCAGCCGCTCATTTTCAAAAAATGAGATTATGGCAGAACCAATTAGCAAAAGGGTTAATAGCCCAAAAAAACTTAGAATTGCTATGTTGCTATATGTTTGCATAATTTTTACTAATTGATTTTATAAGATTCAAATTAGTGATTAACAAAGAGATTATGCTATGCTTTATTGAACTTTTTGCAAAGATATTAGTTTCATCTGTAACTAATGTTATACCTTTATAGATAGTTATAGGATAAAAGGTTTAATAATATGGTAGCGAAATATAAGTTTGGCAGGTCACTTGGAATGCTCACAATGCAGATATCGCGTGCAGTAGGCAAGGAGATGGTTGAGTGTTTAAAGAAGAATGGTTACGATATGGAGCCCCCGTCGTGGAGTTTAATATCCTTGCTTATAACTTATCCAAATCGCACGCAACAGGAAATTGCGGATTTTCTTTGGCTAAATAAGGTGAAAGTTATGCGTCTTATTGATAGGTTAGAATATGATGGATTGGTTAAACGAGGGATTTATGATAAAGATAAGCGATACAATGTGGTAAATATTACATCCAAGGGTGAAACATTTTACCACGACGCCCTTAAATGCGCAGACGCTGCCTTAGCAAAAGCTTACGAAGGGTTTGATGATGAGGATGAACAGCAGTTAATAGATTGGTTAATAAGGATTAAGGAAAATATGGCAGAGAAAGCTCACAGTTTCGATGAAATTCGTGAGTAGGTAATGTCAGGAATTATAATTAGACCCGACAAATAGTTCAAACAAAACTATTGAAATATGAGAGTATTAGCACTAATTCTAATTACGTTACTGATAATGAGCAAAAGCTCAGCTGCCCAAAAAGGCAGAAAAGCAGAGGAAGCCAAAGGCCTTGAGGTGGGGCAGGTTGCACCACTTTTTGAGGCAACCGACCAGAATGGAGAAACCTTTTCATTAGAGGAAACCCTTAAAAAGGGGCCGGTAGTTATTATCTTCTACCGTGGGCAGTGGTGCCCTATATGCAACCGGCATCTTACCGAGGTTCAGAATAATTTGAAGTACATATTGGATAAGGGAGCAACTGTTGTTGCTATTTCTCCTGAAAACCACGAGTTGGCAGAGAGAACCACAGAGAAAACGGGAGCAGAATTCCCAATTCTTTACGACAAGGATTACAAAATTGCCAATGCATACGATGTAACTTTTACGCCAAAGAAAACGGAGGTGGTTATGTACAATACAGCCTTAAACGCTAATTTAAGAAAAGCAAACTCTGGCGGCAGCGTTGACCTGCCCATTCCTGCAACCTATGTGGTTGGAAAAGAGGGTAAAATAATCTGGCGACATTTTAACCCCAATTACAAGGAGAGGTCTGCAGTACACGATATTATAAATAGTTTATCAGAAAAGTAAAAATCTTAAAAACATAGTAAAATGAAAGCAATTTGGAACGGAAAGGTTATTGCAGAGAGTAGCAATACGGTTATTGTGGAGGGGAACCACTACTTTCCAATGGAATCAGTAAAAAGGGAGTTTTTGGTTGATTCCGAAACAAAATCTATTTGTCCTTGGAAAGGAACAGCATCATACTTTAGTATTAAGATTGATGGCAGGATTAATGCCGATGCTGCTTGGTACTACCCAAATCCTAAAGAAAAAGCAAAAAACATAGAAAATCATGTAGCCTTTTGGAGAGGGGTACAGATTGTGAACGAATAAATTATTTTTTATGATTAAATCAATATCAACAAAAGAGTTAGCATCATTTATTTCTTCATCGGATGTATATGTTATTGATGCCCGACCAGTGGACGCCTATAACGGGTGGCAGCTAGAAGGCGAAAAGCGGGGTGGCCATATTAAGGGAGCTAAAAGTTTGCCTTTAAAATGGACAAAATACATGGACTGGATTGAGATTGTTCGCTCAAAGGGCATTGCCCCAAATCATAAAGTGATTATTTATGGATATAGCGAGAATGACTCTCACCTTGTTGCTCAGCAGTTTGTAAAGGCTAGTTATGGCGATGTTGCTATTTATACGGGTTTTGTTGAGGAGTGGTCGGCAAATGAATCGCTGCCAATGGAACGGCTCGAAAGGTTCAGAAACCTCGTGCCCGCATCGTGGGTAAATAATCTGATTAACGGAGGGAGCCCTGCACATTACAATTCATCAAAATTTGTTGTGGTGCATGCTCATTATCGCAATCGCGATGCATACCTGAGTGGCCATATCCCTGGCGCTATTGATATGGATACAATGGAGCTGGAGGCTGAAGAAACCTGGAATAGGCGTTCCCCAAAAGAGTTGAAAAATGCGCTGGAAAAGCATGGCATTACCGCTGATACAACAGTGGTTCTTTATGGTAAATTTATGTTTCCTAATAACGATGATGCATTCCCAGGGAGTGCTGCCGGCGATATTGGAGCAATTCGCTGCGCATTTATTATGATGTACGCCGGAGTTAAGGATGTTAGGGTGCTAAACGGTGGTTTCCAGTCGTGGGTTGACGATGGTTTTGATGAATCTATAGCCGACGAACCCAAAAAACCTGTTGACGATTTTGGCGCTTCCATTCCACAGCAGCCCCAGCTGGCTGTTGACACCCCTGAAGCCAAGCAAATTTTGGAGTCGCCCAGTGCCGAGCTGGTCTGCGTACGCAGCTGGCCCGAGTATATTGGCGAGGTGAGTGGTTACAATTACATAGAGAAGAAAGGAAGAATACCCGGCGCTATTTTTGCCGACTGCGGAAGCGATGCATACCACATGGAGAACTACCGTAACCTCGACCATACAACGCGAGAATCTCAGGAAATTAAAGAGATATGGAGTAAAAATGGAGTAACCCCCGATAAGCACCTTGCATACTATTGCGGAACGGGTTGGCGCGGTAGCGAGGCCTGGTTTAACGCCTGGTTAATGGGCTGGCCAAGAGTCTCGGTTTACGACGGAGGTTGGTTTGAATGGAGCAATCTTGATAATCCTTATGAGACAGGTGTTCCCGATGATATTGTACAATAATAGAGAACGTCATCGCGATCCACCATCTGGTGGAGAAGCGATCTTTTTTTGCTTCAACCCTTAAAAAAATGAAGGCTTACCATTGAAGAAACAGTATTGTTAAAATCAACAAAAAAATGAATCAATTTAAAGCCCATACTTCAACTTTAGAAATCCATCTGGTCAATTACCTCGAGAAGCTGGGTAAAACTGATCTTGCACAGGAAATTATTTCAGGACTACAGGCAAACCCCAAGCAGATACCCAGCAAGTTTTTCTACGACACTAAAGGTTCGTTGCTTTTTGAGGAGATAACGCAGCTCGATGAGTACTACCCATCAAGAACAGAAAGGTCTATACTAAAAGAAATTGGACCAAAAATTTTCAAGGATTTAACGGATACAGATATTATAGAGTTGGGTAGCGGTGATGGTTCAAAAATGTTAATCCTTTTAAATGAGGTTGTTGAGGAAAATCAAGAGGGTTTAACATACATTCCTGTGGATTTTAGTCAATCAGCAGTTGAGAAATCCATCCAGTTTCTGTCAAGTGTTTTTCCTGCTCTTAACTTTATGGGTATTACTGCCGATTTTCTTTCCCAAGTTCACCTAATTCCCCGAAACCGCAGACGACTATTTTGCTTTTTAGGCAGTACTCTGGGTAACCTAAATCCTGACCAGGCTATTAATTTCCTTTGTAATGTCAGGAATGCAATGGAAACGGGCGATGAACTTTTACTGGGTGTTGATATGGTGAAAGAACAGGATGTGCTTAACA
>JAWLEY010000283.1:0-3331 GCA_041685855.1 Perlabentimonas sp.
AAACAATATACCCATGCCCCTACTAACCAAATCCCGCTTTAAATTGGCTCTAAGCTGTCCAACCAAGCTATACTATAACGATAACCGCGATTACGAGAACCAGAAAACGGAGGACAAGTTCCTTGAGGCGTTGGCTGAGGGCGGTTATCAGGTGGGTGAACTGGCCAAATGCTACTACCCCGGTGGACACGATATCACCGAAAGAGGGTATGATATTCCTCTGAACCGAACCAACGAGCTGCTAAAGCTGGAGAACGTAATTATTTACGAGGCGGCCATACGCCACAACGATTGTTTTATAAGAGTTGATGTCCTTGAGAAAAAGGGGAACAGCATTAACCTTATTGAGGTAAAGGCCAAGTCGTTCAGCGGCAATGGCACCGATGAGTTTTTAAACAATAAAGGGTTTATTAAAGGTAGCTGGAACGACTACCTGCAGGATGTTGCTTATCAAAAGTACGTTACCCAAAAGGCATTTCCACATTGGAACGTAACTACTTACCTTATGCTTGCCGATAAAAGCAAAACGGCTAGTGTTAATGGATTAAACCAGAAGTTTTTACTCAAGAAGGACGAGAAAGGAAATGTTGGTGTTGAGATGGTTGGCGACACCTCCTTAGAAGCCTTGGGGAACCCAGTCCTTAGCACCGTGGAAGTTGATGATATTGCCAACAGAATTATAAACGATGATATCTACCCCGAGAAACCCGAAATACCTTACGAGGAGAAAATTGAGCAATGGGCACATAGCTGTACAAATGCTCAGAAAATAATATCACCCGTTGGGGCGCACTGCTTTGGCTGTGAGTTTCAGGGTAACGATTCTTCAAAAAAGTCGGGTTTTAATGAGTGCTGGAAGCACTGGCAGGGATTAACCGATGAGCAGCTACAAAAGCCAATGATAGGCCAAATTTGGAACTTCAAGCGTAAACCTATTCTGCTTAAGGAGGGTATCATCTTTATTGATGATGTGCAGAAGGAGCACATCGGTGAGGCTAAACCCAAGAAGGACGGCACACTATCCAACGCAGAGCGCCAGTGGATGCAGGTTGAAAAGGTTAATGATGGTGATGATAATATCTATTTGGATGCTGATGGAATGCGAAGCTTAATGAACTCGTTTACCTATCCTCTGCACTTCATCGATTTTGAGACCTCAATGGCGGCAATCCCTTTTTACGCAGGTCAGCATCCCTACGAGACCATTGCCTTTCAGTTCTCACACCATATTATGCATAAAGACGGAACCATTGAGCACAAGGATGAGTACATCAAGCTGGAGCGGGGCGAGTTTCCCAATTTTGAATTTATTCGTGAGTTGAAGAAGGCGCTGGAGACAGATGACGGCACTGTATTTCGGTTTGCGGCGCATGAAAACACGGTGTTAAACCAAATTGGGAGGCAATTAATCTCGAGTCAAGAACCCGATAAGGACGAACTTATTGAATTTATCAACTCAATAACCCACAATAAGAAACAGAAACGTAAAGGCGGCCCACGTGATATGGTGGATATGTGCCAAATGGTTAAGGATTACTTCTACGATCCCCGAACCCGTGGGTCAAACTCCATTAAGGCGGTTCTACCTGCTGTACTTAGCCGATCATCATTCCTTCAGGAGAAGTACTCCAAACCAATTTATGGTAAAAATAGCCAAATCCGTAGTAAGAACTTCGATGATGGATGGGTATGGATAGAGCACGATACCGAGGGCAACGTGAAAGACCCTTACAAGCTGCTTCCCAAACTATTTTTGGATGTCGACCCCGAAGAGGTTGATAAATTCATCACAGATGATGACCTAAATTCCGGCGGTGCTGCCCTAACTGCCTTTGCCAAGATGCAATTCACCGAGATGACAGAAACCGAACGCAAAGAGGTTATTCAGGGATTACTTAAATACTGTGAATTAGATACCCTTGCCATGGTAATGATATATGAGTACTGGATGCACGAAGTGGGACTTAAGTAAATATAATAATAATGAATCCATATAGAACCATAGAAAAACTAAATCTTGGGGATTCGGCAAATCGGCTGATCTCCTCAATAATTAATACTGAGTTGGCTGATAGCACGCTCTACATCGGAACTATTAATATTGCTCCTCAGGCAGAACCCAGTCTAGATAATTTACCATGGATTCCGAAAAACATCGATCATCTAAAGGTAAAAGTTGAAGAACTGAATAGCATTACTAGCAAATTTGACGAAGTTTCTCAGCTGGCTAAAGATGTTGAGAATTCACCTGACAAAGGATTAAGCATATCGCTATTAAAATTGCAATTCAACGATTTAAAAAACAACTTCACTAAACAGGCCGATTACTTACATTCAGTTTTAAGTGGTATTTATAAGTCAGTTAATGAACTAGAATATCCGCAGCTATACACAATTAATAGTTTGCATAGAATTAATGAGCAAGGAAGTTCTCAACTAATTAAAACAAGCGAAGGGGTTGAGTTTAACAGCAACAAACTACTAAAAGAATACCTTACCGATAGACCAATGAGGTATCTACTTTTTAATATTTCTAAAGATTCTGCTTTTGTAGCACAGGGTTATAAAACAGACTCAAAAATAGGCGCAGCCTACGAACAGATATGGCAGAATGTAAACTCCCAACCAGAAATTAAAACCAGCTCATGCCTATGGCGTAGCTAGCTTTTGCCAAAGGCTTTTTTTAAGCCATCTGAACAAAAATTGTATTAAAACCAAAAGATATGGACACAAAAGAAAAAATCCTATCGCTTAACTTAGGCGATACGGCAAATCGTATTATTGCCGAAGTAATTGATTTTAACAAGGATTATCCAAACCTATACGTGGGTACATTCTCAATAGTGTATAATAATAACATACATTATGAACCTTTGCCAAAGGCAAGTAAATATGTTAATCGATTAATTAAGCAAGCCAGGCAAGTTGCGCATAGCGCAAAACAAATGGACGAACTAATTGAAATTATTGAGGAAGCACAAGAAGAGGGCCCCGATCTCGATGCAATCGCCCATCTTCAGTGGCGATTTAGCTCCGTTGATAAGTACTTCTCAAAGGATTTTAAAAGCCTAGAAAGATCATACAATGGCCTAATAAAAACTCTACAAACCATTGGCACACCTGAAAAATCAGTTGTAGAGAACCTTTATTTGTTCAATGAAAAGAGCAGTAAACCAATCATAACTCAAAAACAGAATATAGAATTTGATTTTGGTGAAATCTTAAATAAATATCTTACCACCAAGCCAATGCATTACGTTATTCTATCGGTTTCTGAAAATGACGATGCTGCCCATGTTTACTATGGTTATAAGAATTCATCTAAAGATGG